>JAXGVG010000052.1:0-11636 GCA_040773965.1 Alphaproteobacteria bacterium
CGGCGCCGTCTCCGAAAAGAACGCATGTCCCGCGATCGTTCCAGTCCACAAGGCGCGAAAGCGTTTCCGCGCCTATGACAAGCGCCGTTTTGGCCTGTCCAAGCCGCAAAAAATTGTCCGCCATCGTCAGCGCATAAACAAAACCGGAACAAACGGCCTGCACGTCGAACGCAAAACCGCGCGTCAGGCCAAGACGTCCCTGCAACCGCGCAGCCGTGGAGGGAAAGGTGTTTTCCGGCGTTGTGGTCGCCACGACGATAAGGTCGACGTCGTCGGCCCTGATGTTCGCATTGACCAGCGCCGCTTCGGCTGCCTTCATGGCCAGATCGGCTGTCGTTTCGTCCGGCCCCGCGAGGTATCGCGCCTTGATTCCCGTGCGCTGGACGATCCATTCGTCCGACGTATCGACGCCGCGCTTGACGAGATCGTCGTTCGTCACGCGCTGCGGCGGCAAATATCTGCCGCAACCGAGAATGACGGAACGCCGGATCATGCGGCCCCGTTTTCGATCAAGGTTTCATCGGCGGGCGCCCCAAGCCTGGGTCCCGTCTCGACGCCATAATGAAGCGCCAGTTCGTCGCGGATACGGTCGTTAAACCTGCGGTCGACAAGATCGAAGGCTACGCCGATCGCGCTGGCGAAGCCTTCGTGATCCGTTCCGCCGTGGCTCTTAACGCATACACCCTGCAGGCCGAGGAACATCGCGCCGTTATAACGGCGCGGATCGACGCGCAACTTGAGCTTGCGCAAGGCCCCGCTTGCCAGCAAATAACCGAGCCTGGCAAAGAGGGACGATTTGAACGACTGTACGAGAAATTGCGAAATAAGCTTGGCCGTGCCTTCGGCGGTCTTAAGCGCGATGTTGCCGCTGAACCCGTCCGTTACGATGACGTCGACGGTTCCGGCCGTGATGTCGTTGCCTTCGATAAAGCCCTCGAAAGAGCCGAAAATGGGGCGTTCGCGCAAAATGGCGGCGGCGGTGCGGACTTCGTCGTGCCCCTTCATTTCCTCGACGCCAATGTTCAGCAGGCCGATCGACGGATCGCCGATGCCCAAAACGGTATGACAGAAAATCGCGCCCATCATGGCGAATTGAACCAGGTTCTCGGCGTCGCATTCAAGATTGGCGCCAAGGTCCAAAACCACGCATTCGCCGATTTGCGTCGGAAACAGGCCCGCGATGGCGGGACGGTCGATCCCCGGCAACGTTTTCAGCACGAACTTTGCCATGGCCATAAGCGCGCCGGTATTTCCCGACGACACGACGCACGACGCCTCGCCCTTCGCGACGGCGTTGATGGCAAGGCGCATGCTCGACGACCGCCCTTGCCGGAGCGCCAGCGACGGCTTCAATTCGTTCGGAACGATATCCGGCGCGTGGCGTATCTGGCTTATGTCCTTGAGCGACGGATAACGCGCGACCAGCGGCTTGAGGCGCGCTTCGTCGCCGACGAAAAGATACGCAATTTTCGGGTAACGCTCGCGCGCCAGCGCTGCGCCCGCCAAGACGACCTCGGGCCCGCCATCGCCGCCCATCGCGTCCAGGGCGATGATGGTTTTATCGGGTATAGGCACGGAACGCCGATCCTTGGGTAAATTACGACGACGACTTCGACTTGACGACCGAACGGCCCTTATAATGGCCGCAAGCTTTACACACATGGTGCGGCTTCTTGGGCTCACCGCAATTGGCGCACTCGACCGAATTGACAGGCTTCAGCGCATGATGCGAACGGCGCATGTTGCGCACGGACTTCGACGTTTTTCTCTTGGGTACAGCCATCCTTAACACTCAACGAAAACGGGGATGAAAAATAAGGCGCGACCCTGAACCTCAAGCATCGCGCAACAGCCTCTTATTAAGAGGAAAACGCCTTAAAAAGCAAGGGGAAAGCCTTAACCTCTCTTTTACGGCTTATGGCTTGTTTTTTCTTTTGAATTCCGCCAGTTTGGCAAAGGGGTTATGAAACGAACCGGCAGATGAAGGCCCTTCGGCCCCGGCATTTCCTAAAACGACCCCTTCCTTGCGCGGGTAAGGGTTAATGGCCACGGCCAGATGCTGGACGACCAATTCCCCTAAATCGATAATGCCGTCAACGATGGGTTCCGGCGCTTCGTCGTCGCCTGAACCGGCATGCGGCGGGCCCGCGCCGGCATCTAAAAACGAGGCAGGGGCATAAAGGATATCGATATCGTCTTCAATGCCCGATTCAACGGGCTCCAGCGTCAAGACGCACGCCTGAACGACTCTGGCCGACATTTTCCCCGTCACGGCAATCATTTTGCCGTTGCTTGTGAGATCGACGTTCAGGTCGGCTTCCAGTTTCGGCAAATCCAGCAAATCGAAACGCCTGGCCAGCGCCATGCGCTCGGCCGGACGGGCCACCACGTGTTCCAAAACCCCGCCCGCCGATATTTTGTCGACGAACAAAGGCCGCGAAAGTTCGGGCTCGACGATTGAGGGGCGTTTCATGGGATTCAAAGCCATCTTTTTGCCAATAAAATGACGTAGCAAATTCATCACGCCGGGACAACCATTGACACAAGCCCGAACACATGGGATTCAAAGCGCCATGTTTTCCTTGCCTCTACGCCCTCTTGCCCTGGTCGGCCTGCTTTTACTGGCCTTGGCCGCCTGCGCGCCGAAAGTAGCCAACCGCGGCTACCTTATGGACCCCGACAAGCTGGCCGAGGTCAAGATTGGCACGAGCACGCGCGAGGATGTCGTTTCAAAGCTCGGTTCGCCGACGCAAGTCGGCACGTTCGACGAAAACCTCTGGTATTATTATGGCCGAAGCACGGAACAATACTCTTTTTTCGATCCCGGCGTCGTCAAGCAGGAAGCCGTTGAAATTCGCTTCAACGACGAAGGCATTGTCACCGCGCTAAACAAGCTCGACCCTTCGGCGTCTCAAGACGTCGATCCCGTAAGCCGCCGCACCCCTACTTATGGCCATGAAACGACGTTTGTCGAACAGATGTTCGGCAACCTCGGCCGCCCGGGAACGTTTGGAAAGGAAAAGAAGAAATAACGATCAGACCGTTTTGAATGTCCCAAGAAATTCCGCCAAATCGCCAAAGGCATAATCCACGTAAGGATACGCCTCGATATCGAACGTGCGGCCCTGCGTAACGAGAACCGTTGTCATGCCGAGCGACTTCGCCGGTTTCAGGTTGCGCGCCGTGTCTTCCACCACAATCGTTCTACCGGCTTCTACGCCCAGTTTTTCCAGTACATGACGGTAAGGCTCTTCGCTATGCAGCTTGAGATTATAACCGACATCTTCAATAGCAAAGATGCGCTCACCGGGAATAATCCCGTCGAGGCCAAATTTTTTCAGCATAGTTAAAATCCATGACCGCACACTATGCGATAACAACGCAAGAGGTATTGAACAGGCAATCAATTGTTCTGCCGTAACCTGACTTTCGGCGATATGCCCATGATCGAGATCGTCGTGATAGGCGGCCATAAAGTTCTCGACACGAAGTCCATACTCCTTTTCCAGCAAAATATAACTGGAGCCATATTCGAAGTAGGAACGCGCGGTAAGCTCCAACGCCTCCTCGAACGTGAGCGGAGCCCCGATTTTCAGGGCCGCCCGCGCGGCTGCTTCATGGCAATGCCTCTCGAATTCCTCGGTAAACCTGTAAAAAGTCCCGTCGAAATCGAGGAGGAGAAGGTCTGGTTGTTGGGTTAAGCGTTTTATATGTTTGTTCATTGAGAGACTGACAGTAAATATAACTCAAGAGCCAGCCAATCACTATTTTATGGCAATAACACTTAACCTGTTTCAACAACGCCGAATTTGCGAGCCTTTTATGGAGACGGCTGTTTAAAATTAACAGTAGGGTTACCTACAACCAACCTGCCATTAATATATGCTTTCGCGTCATTACCTCTACCAACTATTTTAATTTCAACTTGCGGGTAAAGCGGATTGATTGCTCTTGAGATATCCTTGTTTGCTTCTCTTAGCGCCGCCCTTCTGGCTCTTCCGTTATCAACTCTCATTAATTTCCAGCCCAAAGTCGTAAAAGCTTCAAATACGCGCTTCCCTCTCAGTGACAGATTGCCTTTCATATAAATCTCCTTAGAACTAGAATGAATTTATCCGCTATCTTTAGCAACTCGACACTCCTTCTTTCAAGAACGAAATTATTTCAATAACCCCGGAAACATACAATTAACTATTAACAAACGAGGTTTTAAGAGAATTAACCTTTCTTGCCTTTTTTCTTTCTTGTTTTTGGGGTGAACTCTATCCGAAGCACGATCGCCCCAATCTCCAGCTCCGCCGCTTCCAGCCGCCTGATTTCATCGCGGAGACGCGCAGCTTCTTCGAACTCCAGATCGCCAGCCGCCTGTTTCATGCGCTTTTCCAGATCGCGGATATGGGCGCGTAAACCCTTGCCGCTCAACGTAGCTTCGCCGGACAGTCCGGCGGGCACTGTCAAATGATCGCGCTCGTAAACCGAGCCCAGAATATCGCCGATGTTTTTCTTGATGCTTTCCGGCGTGATGCCGTGCGCCGCGTTGTACGCCTGCTGCTTTTCGCGGCGGCGGTTGGTTTCGTCCAGCGCATATTGCATGCTGCCAGTGATCCTGTCGGCGTAGAGAATGGCCTTGCCATCCACGTTGCGCGCCGCGCGGCCTATCGTCTGGATCAGCGAGGTTTTGGAGCGCAGATAGCCTTCCTTGTCGGCGTCCAGAATGGCGACAAGTCCGCATTCGGGAATGTCCAGCCCCTCGCGCAGCAGATTGATGCCCACCAGCACATCATAAACGCCAAGGCGTAAATCGCGGATGATCTCGATGCGCTCCAGCGTCTCCACGTCCGAGTGGATGTAGCGCACCTTGACGCCCGCCTCTTTCATATAGTCCGTCAGCGCCTCGGCCATCTTTTTGGTGAGCGTCGTCACCAGCACACGCTGGCCGCGCTTCGCCACCTCGCGCACCTCAAACAGCAAATCGTCCACTTGCTTTTCCGTGGGCCGGATGATGACAGGCGGATCGGTCAACCCCGTGGGCCGCACCACCTGCTCCGTAAACACGCCGCCGACGCGCTCCAGCTCCCACGGCCCCGGCGTCGCCGAAACAAAAAGCGTTTGCGGGCGCATCTTGTCCCACTCCTCGAACTTGAGCGGCCGGTTGTCGATGCAGGACGGCAAACGAAACCCGTATTTGGCTAGCGTGGACTTGCGCGCAAAATCGCCGAGGTACATACCCTTAAGCTGCGGCACCATGACGTGACTTTCGTCCACGAACAGAACGGCTTTTTCCGGCAGATATTCAAACAAAGTCGGCGACGGCTCGCCCGGCGCGCGGCCCGTCAGAAAGCGCGAATAATTCTCGATGCCCGCACAACTTCCCGTCGCCAGCATCATCTCCATGTCAAAGGTTGTGCGCTCGCGCAGGCGCTGTTCTTCAAGCAATTTTCCTTCGGCGAGCAATTCCGCCAGCCGTTGTTTAAGCTCAACCTTGATATTCTCAACCGCCTGCTCCAGCGTCGGCTTCGGCGTGACGTAATGGCTATTGGCATAGACTTTCACCGCGTCCAGCGAAGCACCCTTCTCGCCAGTGAGCGGATCAATCTCCACGATCTTCTCGATCTCGTCGCCGAAAAGCGTGAACCGCCACGCGCGGTCTTCAAGATGCGCCGGAAACAGTTCCACCGTATCGCCGCGCACACGGAAATCGCCGCGCCCGAAACCGATGTCGTTCCGCCGGTATTGCAACTCGACAAACGCCGCTAAAAGTTGCTGGCGCGGCACCGTCTGCCCTTTGGTCAGCGTCAGCACCATATCCTGATACGTTTCCACCGACCCGATGCCATAAATGCATGACACCGACGCCACAATAATCACATCGTCACGTTCCAGCAGCGCGCGCGTCGCCGCATGACGCATGCGGTCGATCTGCTCGTTGATCATCGCTTCTTTTTCGATGAAGGTGTCCGTGCGCGGAACGTAGGCTTCCGGCTGGTAATAGTCGTAATAACTCACGAAATATTCGACGGCGTTATCCGGGAAAAAGCTTTTCATCTCGCCGTAAAGCTGCGCCGCCAGCGTTTTGTTAGGCGCGAGGATAATGGCGGGGCGTTGCAGCGCTTGAATGGCGTGCGCCATCGTGAACGTCTTGCCGGAGCCGGTAACACCGAGCAGCACCTGATCCCACTCGCCCTCACGAAAGCGCGCGGTTATCTCCGCCATCGCCTCCGGTTGATCGCCTGCGGGCTGAAAGTCCGACTTCAAGACAAATTGCCGCCCCGCTTCCGGCCGGAAATCCGGCTTGATAACATCGGCAAAAATAGGAAAGACCATGGGCTCCGCCCCCTAACCCTCACGAGTTAGATAAACGCACAACCCCTAAACCACAAGCCAGAAGTCGGAATAAATCGAAGCGGGAAAACAGACTCTTAGCGCTACCCGAAACAGCACCGGAGCGAAGGAACTTCCGCCCCGGGCCTCAATTTCCGTTCCCTGCCATGAAGAACTTCAAGAATGTCCCCAAAAAGACGCCTGTAATCAAACACGGCTCCTCTGCCGTTATTGTCGGGTTTTTGGAATGTCCGGACGTCTTTCATTTCCGGGTTTTCATTTACGGCCTGCCGCCAGTTAAGCAAGTTGGTGCTCATAAGCATAACCGCCGCGCTGTCTCCGTTGCAGCCACGCGCGATGCCAAGAATATCATCGCCGAAGTAGCCCATGTTTTGAGGTTCTTCCGTTTCCGGACATATGTATTCAGGAAGATGGCGATCCGTAAGGACCATATCGATAAGGAAACCGCATTCGGACCATTTTTCCTGAAATTCCCTGAAACTCCTGCACGGAATAACGCCGTAACCTCTTTCCCTCAATCGATCTGTGATTTCCATGTTAAGAAACTCATCGTCTTCAACAACGCAGATAATTCCCAGATTGCTCATGGCATCCTCCTTGGAAGTTTCTGCTAAGCAGAAAAACTGATTCTTTCAACCCCACCATAATAAAAGAAATATTGTTTCTCGCCGGACTTGCCAAAATTTGGTTTAGAGAAATTCTAAATTATCGGAAAAACGCTGAAAACAGGGATTTGCGCAATTTCTGTGGATAAAATCCTCTTCAGGGGCTTGGCCGCCTGTCCGGCAAAGGGAGCCGCTTTCTGGGGGGCGGAACCTCAATCCCGTTTTTCCTTAAAACCCCGTTGATCCAGTTATCGTCATCAAAGCTGCACAGGTTTTTGACGAGTTCCGCCTTGCTAAAAACGCCTGCCGCGCCCTCAATTTCACAGGCATCAAGACAGGCGGTCACAAATAGCGGCCGGTTAACGCCCTGCTGTCCACGCCAAAGAGACTCACGAATAAAGGCGGCAACGAACGAACCTCGTTCCGAATAAAGCGTGTGCCGCCTTTCATCCCTTAAAATGAATCCGCCCAAAATAACCAAATCTATGGCTTTATCTTCTTTCAAAATCGAGATCGCTTCCCCGGAAGTGGAAGCAAGAACAATATCGTGCCCATAGTCTTCAGATAAAAAATCCCTGAAAAGATAACGGATGGCTTCGAAGCCATCAACGACAAGGATTCTGGCCATGTCTCCCGGCCTCCTCTAAAAAATCGAATAAGCGAACAGGCCGGACGAACGGTGCCTAAAAAGCCTTCTGTTTGCCGGCGAAAGGACTAAACCTCGTTTTAGGCCTGTAAGGAGGCAGCCCTTCGACGACACGAAAAAGCTTTTGAAGTTGGACAAGCGAGACTGGTTTAGCCTTTATAAACAAACGGGAAAAATCGGTTGTTTCGCGGTTTTCCTCCAACCATGTTCCAAGGCTTCCCGACATCAACAGGATCGGAATTTTGCCGTCCCTGGCTCTCACATATCTGATAAACTCCGGGGAATCTCCGCCTGGATAATAACCGTCCGTCAATATGAACCGGAACAAATGGCCGCGTTCATCAAAAGCCTTTTTGGCTTCGTCTCCGTTTTTGCACGACACAACCGTATATCCGCACCTCTCAAGAAAAAAAGATACAAGCTCTGACGTCATCGGATCATCTTCAACGAGTAATACTTCTTTGCTATTCATGGCATTTCTCATGGCTACAATAATTAACGAATAAGTATACAAGTTATATCATTGTTTTCACCGACAGAAAACTATTCACCTAAACGATAATTTCCTGCTAAAACAGGGACATGAATACTTTCGTCCGTTTTGCGCCCTCGCCCACCGGCCTTTTACATATCGGCAATATCCGGTCGGCTCTGTTCAACTATCTGTTCGCCGCCCGCCACGGCGGCAGCTTTATGCTGCGTCTCGACGACACGGACCGCGAGCGCTCCACGCCCCAATACGCTGAAGCCATCGAGCGCGACCTGGGCTGGCTCGGCCTAACGTGGGACCGCTTCGCGCGCCAGTCGGACAGGCTCGACCGCTATGCCGAGGCGTTGAAACTTCTCAAGACCAGAGGTCGCGTCTATCCCTGTTTTGAAACGCAGGCCGAGCTCGACCTTAAGCGCAAGACGCAGTTGAACCGCGGCCTTCCGCCCGTTTACGACCGCGCGTCTCTCAAAATGACCGACGCCGAACGCGAGCGCCTGCTGAACGAAGGACGCAAGCCTCACTGGCGCTTCAAGCTCGATCACACCGACGTCGTATGGGACGACGCGATCCAGAAACACAAAAGCTTTCCGGCCTCTTCGCTGTCCGATCCGGTGCTCGTGCGCGAGGACGGCGTGCCGCTTTACACGTTCTGCTCGGTCATCGACGATGTGGATTTCGGCATCACGCACATCATCCGCGGCGAGGATCACGTCACGAACACCGCCGTGCAGATTCAGATATGGGAAGCCATTACTGACAAACCCGCACCACAGTTCGCGCACTTTCCCCTTCTCGTCAGCTCGACCGGCTTGGAGATGAGCAAACGCCTCGGGACGCTCAGCATCGCCAGCATGCGCGACGAAATGAAAGTCGAGGCGATGGCGATCAACTCACTTCTGGCCAGGCTGGGCACGTCGGACCCCGTTGCGCCGTGCCTCGCTCTTGATGAACTGGCGGCCACATTCGATCTGAACAAAGTCTCGCGCGCCACGCCGAAGTTCGATCTTGAAGAACTCAAGAGCCTTAGCGCCAAAATCCTTCATATGACGCCTTTCGAGAAAGCCCTTGCGCGTTTGCAAAACCTCGGTCTTAACGAGGCCTCGCCCGCCTTCTGGGATGCCGTCCACCCCAACCTGACGAAGCTCGACGACGCGGTGTTGTGGTGGCATGTCGCGCATGGCCCTGTGACGCCTCACATTGATGAACAGGCTTTTCTGCACGAAGCGGCGTCTGTCTTGCCCGAAAGCCCGTGGGATCAGAACACGTGGGATGTTTGGACAAACGCCGTGAAAAAGAAAACCGGCCGCAAGGGCAAAGAACTGTTCATGCCGCTCCGCCTTGCGCTCACCGGCACAGACCACGGCCCGGAATTAAAGGTTTTATTGCCTCTTATCGGGCGCGAACGCGCTCTTGCACGATTGGAAGGGAAAACAGCATGAGCACGCTCCACCTCCACAACACCCTTTCGCGGCAGAAGGAAAAGTTTGTGCCGTTGAATCCGCAACACATCGGCATGTACGTCTGCGGCCCGACGGTTTACGACTTCGCGCATATCGGCAACGCGAGGCCGATGGTGGTGTTCGATACGCTCTATCGCCTGTTGAAACGGCATTATCCCCGCGTCACGTATGTCCGCAACATCACGGACATTGACGACAAGATCATCGCCAAATCGAAGGAATCTGGCGAGCCGATCGACGTCATCACGGAAAGGACGACGCGCAATTTCCATGATGACCTGAAAGCGCTGAACACGTTGCAACCGGATTTCGAGCCCCTTTGCACCGGCACCATTCCCGAAATGCTGGCGCTGGTTCAAGCGCTCGTTGACAAAGGCTTTGCCTATGTCGCCGAGGGGCATGTGCTTTTCCATGTCCCCGCCATGAAGAATTACGGCGAACTGTCGCGCCATTCGCGCGATGAACTTATCGCAGGCGCACGTGTCGAAGTCGCACCTTACAAGAAAGACCCCGCCGACTTTGTGCTCTGGAAACCCAGCGCGCCGGATCAGCCCGGCTGGGACAGCCCGTGGGGGCGTGGCCGTCCCGGCTGGCATCTCGAATGCTCGGCGATGGCGAAAAAGCACCTTGGCATGACGTTTGACATTCACGGCGGCGGCATCGACCTCATCTTCCCGCATCATGAAAACGAAATCGCGCAAAGCCGCTGCGCCCACGACGGCGCGCCGCTGGCGAAATATTGGGTGCACAACGGCTTTTTGATCGTGAACGGCGAAAAGATGTCGAAATCGCTCGGCAACTTCTTCACGATCCGCGAATTGCTGGCCGATGCGCCGGGTGAAGCCTTGCGTTTAACGCTTCTCGGCACGCATTACCGTCAGCCGCTGGACTTCACGCGCGCGGGCCTTGCGCAATCCAAGGCCACGCTGGATCGCTGGTACGGCGCGCTGAATAAAGTCAAAGACGTGAAAGCCGAAACCGTTTCCCCCTCCCTTGCGTTCGAAGACGCCATGCTGGACGATCTCAACACGCCATTGGCCATCGCGCATATTCATGAATGCGTAAACGAACTGAACCGCGCCAAAACGCCTGCCGAACAAGCAAAAGCCAAAGCTCTCTTGCTGGCGGAGGGACATGCTCTCGGTTTGCTGGAACAGGAACCGGCGGCGTGGCTTAAGGGTCAGTCCTCAGGCAAAGCCGGACCGTCGGATGCCGAAATCGACGCGCATATCGCCGCCCGCCTCGCCGCGCGTAAAGCGAAAAACTTTGCCGAAGCGGACCGCATCCGCGACGCGCTGGCCGCGCAAGGCGTCATCCTCGAAGACGGCCCCTCCGGCACCACGTGGCGACGTGAATAAAAAAAATCCCTCTCCCGCCGTTGGAAGAGGGATTGAAACACCGAAATATTTACATATTTATTGCGGATCGCTCTGTGGCAAGGACAAGTTTTTCAGGTAATTTGTCACGTCACCGAGATTTCTGATGGGTGATTTCCTAAGCAACATGGGGTCAATTTGCTGGCACAAATTAATTACTCTTCCGGCATAATCCCTGAAAAAAACATATTCTATCTTCTCTTCATAGACCCTTACGGCTAAATCATGAGCGCGGGAAGCGGCCTTAGGCTGTTTTTCCACAACTTGCAAAAGCCATAGCATCGCAAGATCCGGATATTTGCTTGAATTTGCAAAAACTTCCTTGTCAATCAAATCGATGATTTGATCACAACGATCTTCGCGTAACCCGGCGATCACAGCTAACGTCTTACCGGCATCTCCTTCACCGGCAGTACCGAACGTTTCCCGCACAAATCCTTCGTCAACCAAAGCAGGATCCGCCTCTATGGCCTTTTGCAGAAAGTCTTGCGCGGCTTTATGTTTAACAATTTTCTTTTCTGCACGGAGGCTTCGCGTAACATCAAAGACGACCTTCGCCATCTTTTTACGGAGTTTCATAATTGTTTCGAGAGCTTCACAAACGTCTCTAAGATTACCCGCGTCGGACTTCAAAACTTCCCGAACCGGACAAGCCGTCAAGCCTTTGCTTATCAGGCCTGTGTAACCGCCTTTTAATTTAATACCGTACTCGTAAAA
>JAXGVG010000053.1:0-11395 GCA_040773965.1 Alphaproteobacteria bacterium
AAAGACAACTTTTTCCCTCAAATCCCCCGAATACGGTTTCGCCATCCTTGCTGGCCTCCTTCCCAGCCCTCATGGTGAATCACATTTCAACTGATTTGGGAATCCTAAATCGGGCCAGCCTAATCGGAAAAGGCTCTAGCCAAAAAAGCGGGTTTTACAGTAACCAGCACAGTCCCAGCCAAGGGAGGAAAGTTTCGCTCAACTTGTACCTGTGGAGAAGCCTGCGCCCAAATTATTCTTCCCCCTACTGGACGCTTTAATGAAAGCGCCATTAGAAATATTTTCAATGATGCCAAGAAAAAAGCCCCGGGGTTTTAGCGACTCGTACTGTTTTATTGTTTAGGCATTACCCCCGCAGTATCGCACCGGTCGTCTTTTCGGCAGCCACGGTAATACGCGCGGCGATGTCGTCGATTTCCTTGTCCGTCAGTGTGTGGTCGGCGGGCTGCAGGGTTACGCTTAAGGCTATGGACTTTTTGCCCGGCTCCACGCCCTTGCCCTCATAAACGTCGAATACGCTCACGTCGCGGATAAGGTTCTTTTCGGCCGTCTTGATGGCCTTGATAAGTTTTTCGGCCGTAACGCCGGCATCCGTCACAAAAGCGAAGTCGCGTACAACGGGCTGGAGCGCTTCCAGTTTCAAGAGCGGTCTTGCCGTGTCCGCGCTGCGCGGCTGGGGAATCGCGGCAAGGAAAAGCTCGCACCCCGCCATCGGCCCTTCGGCGTCGCAGGCCTTAAGGATGGCTGGATGAATTTCTCCAAAATAACCAAGAATCGTGGGCCCGAGCCTCAGGCTTCCCGAGCGGCCTGGATGATACCAGCCGGGGGCATCGGCACTAACCTGAAGGTTCGCCACAGGCGCGCCGCTCGCGGCCAAAGCCGCCAGTGCGTCCGCCTTGGCGTCGAAGGCATCCACCTTGCGCGCGGGCTCGGCCCAATGGCGGGGCGTTGATCCTGCGCGAAGGGCCGTTGCAACCATTTCCTGCCCTTCCGGTGTCGTATTCCGGTAGACGGGTCCGACTTCGAACAGGCCGGCATCCGCAAAACCCCGATCGGCGTTGCGTTTCGCCGCCATAATGAGATTGCCCAGAATGGACGGGCGCATGACATCGAGGTCCGCGCTGATCGGGTTGGCGAGGCGCAACGAAGGATCGATCGCGCCGAACTTTTCGGCAATCACCGACGGCATGAACGACCACGTTACGGCTTCCATCAGCCCCTGCGCCGCCAACGCGCGGCGAGCCTGCCCGGCGCGCTGGTCCAGCTTGTCGATGGCCGCGGAGGTGACCACATGCGCGCGCGGCATTGAGACGGCGGGAAGATGCTCGAAGCCTTTGATGCGGATAATTTCCTCAATAAGGTCGGCTGTGCCTTGCACGTCGCTTCGCCACGAGGGGATCGTCACCGCCAGCCTGGTCCCATTTTTCTCGACCTTAAAGCCTAGCGCTGTGAGAATTTTCGTTTGCTCGGCCTCAGGCACGTCGATACCCAATAACTGGAGGCATTTCTTCGAATCGTAGATGAGCGTACGCACTTCTTCCGGCACCGCACCGGCGATATAAAGCTCGCTAACGACCGTATCTTTCGTGCCGCAGAAATCGAGGATCAGCTGCGTTGCCAGTTCGGCACCCGGCACGGTGAACGCCGGATCGACGCCGCGTTCGAAACGGTAACGCGCATCGGACACAATCTGAAGAGCGCGGCCCGTGCGGGCGGTGCGGATCGGATCGAATAACGCGGATTCAAGAAACACGGCCGTGGTGTTCTCATCGCAGCTTGAGGATACACCTCCAACGATACCTGCCAAACTCAGCGTGCCGGTGTCGTCACCGATCGCCGTCATGCCCGCTTCGAGCACATAATCCTTGCCGTTTAACGCCGCGAGTTTTTCGCCGCCTTTGGCCGGACGCACCCATAAATTACCCTTGATTTTATTCGCGTCGAACACATGCAAAGGCCGCGCGCTGTCGATAGTCAGGTAGTTGGTGATGTCCACAAGCGCCGAGATGGGGCGCAACCCGATAGCGAGAAGCTTTTGCTGAAGCCATGCCGGGCTTGGCCCGTTCTTGATGTTACGGATCAAACGTCCGGCAAACAGCGGGCATGCCTTTTTCTGGTCCGGCAGAAAGTCGAGCACAACCTTGACCTTGCTCGGCTCCGCGCCCTTGACGGGCTTGATATCTTGCGGCTTGAGCTTGCCCATTCCGGCAGCCGCCAGATCGCGCGCGATGCCGCGCACGCCCGTGCAATCCGGGCGGTTCGGCGTGAGGTTTATCTCAATCACGGGGTCCTGAAGACCGGCGTATTGCACATAGTTCGCGCCCACCGGCGCATCGTTAGGAAGCTCGATAATGCCCTCGGCATCCTCGCCAAGCTTCAGTTCGATGGCCGAACACATCATGCCTTGCGATTCCACGCCGCGGATTTTGCTTTGTTTCAGCGCTTCGCCCGTTTTGGGAATGACATCGCCGGGACGCGCCAGAACGCCCTTCAGACCCGGACGCGCGTTGGGCGCGCCGCAAACGACTTGCAGCTTTTCCTTGCCGGTATCGACGGTACAGAGTTTGAGCTTGTCCGCATTCGGATGCTTATCCGCCGTTACGATCTGCGCGATGACAAACGGCTTCAGCGCTTCGGCGCGATCCTCGACGCCCTCGACCTCAAGGCCGATGGCCGTGAGTTTGTCGCAAAGCTCGTTGAGCGTTGCGGTTGTGTCCAAATGCTGCTTGAGCCAGGAAAGAGTGAATTTCATGCAACACCTCCCAGCGCCGGATTGGGAATGTCCAGCGGGACAAAACCATAGTGCTTCAGCCAGCGCACATCGGCTTCAAAGAACGTGCGCAAATCGGGAATGCCGTATTTCAACATCGCGATGCGCTCGATTCCCATGCCGAAGGCGAAGCCCTGATAGCGCTCCGGATCGACGTTGCTGTTGCGCAGCACGTTCGGGTGCACCATCCCGCAGCCCGCGATTTCCAGCCAGTCGCCATAATTGCCCAGTTTCAACTCGCCGCCCTTGCGCGAACAGCCGATATCCACCTCGGCGCTCGGTTCCGTGAACGGGAAGTGCGAGGGGCGAAAACGCACGGGCAAATCCTGAATGCCGAAAAACGCGCGCAGAAAATCCATCAGGCAGCCGCGCAAATGGCCCATGTGCGTCGTCTCGTCGATGACCAAGCCTTCGAACTGATGGAACATGGGCGTGTGAGTCATGTCATAGTCGCAGCGGAACGTGCGGCCCGGCACGATGATGCGGATCGGCGGCTTTTCCTTAAGCATCGTGCGAATTTGCACGGACGACGTGTGGGTGCGCAGAACGGTCGGCTGATCGCCTGTTTGCGGCAGGTAGAACGTATCCTGCATCTGCCGCGCGGGATGATCGGGTGGCATATTTAGCGCCGTGAAGTTGTGCCAGTCGGACTCAATGTCCGGCCCTTTCGCCACGTTAAAACCCATGCTGGCGAAGATTGTGACAATTTCGTCGATGGTTTGCGAAATAGGATGGATACGGCCCTCGGGCATCGGGCGAGGCGAAAGCGTCACGTCCACGCGCTCGCGATCAAGCCGCGCCTGTAAACCGTCAGCCTCCAGATCGTCCTGGCGCGCCGCTAGGGCCGCCGCGATTTCGTCCTTGAGAACGTTAAGCGCTGCGCCCTGTGACTTGCGCTCCTCCGGCGGCAACCCGGCCAGCGCTTTCATCAATTCGGTGACAAGCCCCTTTTTACCGAGCGCATTCACGCGCACGGCGTCAAGAGCGGTTGCATCGGCCGCCGCTGTAATAGCTTCCGCGATTTCCTGCTTGAGAACCTTAAAATCTAATGACATTTGCTTAATCCTTACCGTCTGCGCTGTCCCGTTGCCGGGAACTTCGCCGGTTGAAGGATCAGGCAGCTTTTTTCAACGCTACCTTGGCCTGCTCAACCAGCGCCTTGAAGGCTGCGGGCTCAGTGGCCGCGAGATCGGCGAGCTGTTTGCGATCCAGCCCGACGCCCGCGCGCTTGAGCCCGTTCATAAATCGGGCGTAGGTGAGGCCGTGTTCGCGCGCGCCGGCGTTGATGCGTACGATCCAGAGAGCGCGCATGTCGCGCTTCCGGGCTTTGCGGTCGCGATAGGCGTAACGCAAAGCTTTTTCGACCTTTTCAATAGCGACGCGGAAGCAGGTGCTGGCGCGGCCGCGATAGCCTTTGGCTTGCTTGACAACTCTTTTGTGACGGGCGCGGCCCGTTACACCGCGTTTAACATGTGCCATGGTGTGATCCCCCTCTTACTGACGCAGGAAATGTTTGCGAACGTTCTCGCCGTCGGTCTTGAACAAAATCAGGCCCTGGCGGGCTTCGCGTTTCATTTTTTGGGGACGTTTGCGCATGTTGTGACGCTTGCGGGTGGCGCCCGCTTTGACCTTGCCTTTGCCGGTCACGCGAAAGCGTTTTTTCGACCCGCTGTGGGTCTTCATCTTAGACATTTCGTTCTCCATTGCCTGCTGTTAGTCCCCTGTCGGGGCCGCCGGGCAGGCATGTCCAGGGCCTGCCACGCTGAGAAGGGGGGTTTTTAGCGTTTTACCGCCCGAAACGCAAGGCCGGGGCGTCGGGATTAAATTTTAACCCTTTTCCCACTGAAAGAACTGGCCTGTAAAATAAAATGTTAACAAACTCTTGAATCCCCGTTCTGAAAAGCCTAGATGATTAGCACTCACGGGCTATGAGTGCTAAAGGCTTGGCCTGTGGGGGGGTGGGAAATGGTTCGTATCGTTAACGAGAAAAGACCAGCCACGCCCGTTTAACAAACGGAACGAATGTTCCGGCAACAACAGGAGCTAGACTGATGAAATTCCGTCCCCTTCACGACCGCGTGGTTGTGCGCCGCCTTGAGAGCGAAGAGCGCACGGCAGGCGGCATCATCATTCCCGACACCGCCAAGGAAAAACCGCAGGAAGGCGAAATCATCGCCGTTGGCCCCGGCGTTCGCGACGAGGCCGGCAAAATTATTCCCCTCGACGTCAAAAAAGGCGACCGCGTTCTGTTCGGCAAATGGTCGGGCACGGAAGTTAAAATCGATGGCCAAGAACTCCTGATCATGAAGGAGTCCGACATCATGGGCATCGTCGAAGTAACGGCAAAGAAGAAATAAGGGATTGGGGTTCGAGGCTCGGGGTTTGGGAAATACCTCCCTGAGCGCCTCACGAACCCCGAACCTCTAACCCCGAACCCCGATATTATTTATTACGAAAGGAACAAAACAATGGCTGCTAAAGAAATCCGCTTCTCGGTCGACGCGCGCGACCGCATGTTGCGCGGCGTGAACATGCTGGCCGACGCCGTGTCGGCCACACTGGGCCCCAAGGGACGCAACGTCGTCATTCAAAAGAGCTTCGGCGCGCCCCGCATCACCAAGGACGGCGTGACCGTCGCGAAGGAGATTGAGCTTCCCGACAATTTCGAAAACATGGGCGCGCAGATGGTGCGCGAAGTGGCGAGCAAGACCGTGGATCGCGCCGGAGACGGCACGACAACGGCCACCGTTCTCGCCCGCGCGATTGCCGTCGAGGGCGTAAAGGCGGTTGCCGCCGGCATGAACCCGATGGACCTGAAGCGCGGCATCGAGGCCGCCGTAGAAAAGGTCGTCGACGATCTTAAGGCCCGTTCGCGCAAGGTCGCCAGCAACGACGAAATCGCGCAAGTCGGCACGATTGCCGCCAACGGCGAAAAGGAAATCGGCCAGAAGATCGCCGACGCCATGGCGAAAGTCGGGCATGAATCGCCGATTACGGTCGAGGAAAACAAGAGCCTTGAGACCGAACTGGATGTCGTCGAAGGCATGCAGTTCGACCGCGGCTATCTCTCGCCGTATTTTGTCACCAACGCCGAGAAGATGCTGTGCGAGCTGGAGAGTCCCTACATTCTTTTCCACGAAAAGAAGCTGTCGGGACTGCAACAGTTGCTGCCGGTTCTTGAAGCGGTTGTGCAGTCGGGCAAACCGCTGCTTATCGTTGCGGAAGAGGTCGAAGGCGAGGCTTTGGCCACGCTTGTCGTCAACAAGCTGCGCGGAGGCCTGAAAGTCGCGGCCGTTAAGGCCCCCGGGTTCGGCGACCGCCGCAAGGCAATGCTGGAAGACATGGCGATCCTCACGGGCGGCCAGGTCATTTCCGAAGACCTCGGCATCAAGCTGGAGAACGTCACGCTCGACATGCTGGGCGGCGCGAAGAAAGTCCGCATCGACAAGGACAACACCACGATCATCGATGGCGCGGGCAAGAAAAAGGACATCGAGGCCCGTTGCGAGCAGATCCGCACGCAGATCGAGGAAACAACCTCTGATTACGACCGCGAAAAACTGCAGGAGCGTTTGGCGAAACTGTCCGGCGGCGTGGCCGTTATCCGCGTCGGCGGCGCGACGGAAGTCGAAGTAAAAGAACGCAAGGACCGCGTGGACGATGCCATGCATGCGACGCGCGCAGCCGTCGAGGAAGGCATCATCGCCGGTGGCGGCGCAGCTCTTCTCTATGCCATTCGCGCGCTCGAAAAAATGCGCGGAGGCAATGACGATCAACGCCGCGGCATTGATATCGTCCGCCGTGCGCTGGAAGCCCCGATCCGCCAGATCGTTGACAACGCGGGCATGGACGGCTCGGTTGTCGTCGGCCGCCTGATGGACCAGAAGGAAGTCAACTTCGGCTTCGATGCCCAGAAAGGCGAATACGTCGACATGCTGAAAGCCGGTATCGTCGATCCGACGAAGGTTGTCCGCGTGGCGCTGGAAAATGCCGCGTCGGTCGCGGGTCTCCTGATCACCACCGAAGCCATGATTGCCGACAAGCCGGAAAAGAAAGCCGCGGCAGGCGGTGGCCATGGTGGCATGGGCGGCATGGGCGATATGGATTTCTAAGGCCAGAAAACAGAAGCTGGAAATCAGAAAGGCCGCGGGGCAACCTGCGGCCTTTTTTGATTGTTTTGGCAGGAACCAGGGTTTGTACTCAGAAATAGCGGGGTTTTATTACCTAACACATAAAGCTCCTTCCGTATGGTTAATATTGCTTTTTTGAAATATGGGCTTGAGTTTATTCGCAATTAAATTTCCGCAAAGGGTGTTGTGGCTCATGCGCAAGTATTACCGAAAGTATATAATAAGGTTTATTTAAAAGGCTTGTTCATGGACGCATCTTTCGATCAAACGATTACGACGGTTGCCTACGATTCTTTGGCGCTTTGGAAAGCCCGTCACGACCTGCCGCGTCTTGAAGACATGCTTTCGCGCATACATGGCGGCATTCCGGTTGTTTGTTACTACGCCGATGCCGAATTTTTAAAAAAACCGGCGCCCGCCCGTTATCTCTGGAATATGTTGCGTGCGAGACACGAGGTTTTTAATAGGTTCCGCCCCGAAACAATCGTTGATCTTACTCGCACCGATAGGGATATGCGGGCCAATGCAGTGCCGCATGAACGGCATGTTCTGGCCCTGAATTCAGAAGACGATATATTTTTCGCGCTATCTCAAAAACACAGACAAGACGGTTTGGTCTTTATCGCCCCTCCCCTCCACTCTACTGACAAAAAAATGTACGCCAAATCTTTGGGGATTGATGTTTCAGCGATCGAAGTCTTTCCCAATATGAAACTCTTTGGGGCAATAGAAATGGATCACGAAATTAAACATACTTTTGAGCATTTTGGTTTATTTGAATCATCCCTGGATATGTTTTTTCTTTATCGATCCTATTCTGAACTCTTTGCTGACAAGAAGGGGCTTGTAAAAGCCGGGTTTAATAATGACATTGCGGCCGATTATATTTGCACGCGGGCAATGAAAAGTCTTATGCAAGCGCCTCCATCCCATTGGACGGCACTGCATTTACAAGCTTTAAAAGAGAGCTCAACGATACTCCGTCATCAGGATGTTGTGGCTTCAACATCCGGATTCGTCATCCAGTTTCTCGCTGCTCTTGAGGGAATTCGTTTATCGCATTATTCAACGCAGAAAATTAACGAGGCCGGCGCAAAAGCCTGGAAGGAATATTATCAAGCGCTGCACGGAGAAATATGCGCAAAAAAATCCCCTACAGATGACACCCTCGCCCTGCTCGCTTGTTTAAGCACGCGCAATCATATGAACAAACATCCGGTTGATCGGCGCTTGCGTGTTTTATATCGCTTATGCACGGAAGACCGGTTTGACGATCCTCTTGCACAAAAACTTGCACCTTTGGCTCAAGAGTGGATTGAGCGCCATACGCCCAAGGCGATGGGAAAACGGCTTACCGGAAAACCGATAGTCAAGATACCTTAACTTGTGGCCGCATTTGAAGGGTTTGAACAAAAAGGCGGCTGCCACGGCGGTATGGGTGGCATGGGCGATATGGATTTCCAAGGCCAGAAAACAGACGCTGGAAATCAGAGAGGTCGCGGGGCAACCTACGGCATTTTGTTATACCGGCTCGTAAAAGCCATCGGCCATTTTCCGGCTTTATAACGATTCCCGACAGCGGTCAGCCGCAAGCCTCCAAGAACGCTTCGGCAAAAGAAACGGATATGAAATTTGCATAAAGAAAACCCATGAAGACATTTGCGGCTTTATTAATTTTTATGGGGAATTTTTTTGAAATATATCACGCAAAAATTTTCTGGAACTTTTCTAAATGCAACGCTAAGGTCCCCGGTCAATCAACCGGTATAAATAGAGATGGATTATGCCAAATAACGATAAATCTCCCAAAGCCGTGCTTCCCTCCGGCTTGCACGAGCCCGTGGTTCAAACTCCTTATGAAGTTCTTCTCCATGCAACAAGCGCAGCCATCGGCGCCCGCTATGGCCGCCGCGCCGCAGAAACGATCAGCCCCCGGGAAGCGCTTAATGGAATTGTACCCCCTGAAGTGCTCAACGGCAAATCTGTCCCGACAGATCCTCTTGAAATGACGAGGATAGCCCTTCAGGCCGCCAGAAGCCTGGACCAAAGCGGCCCCGTCCACTATGATGGTCGCTTGGGAATTATGGTTCCAAGGCCTTAATCGAACCTTACGGCGTTTCCTTCCTCACTGCTCCCGCCAGATCGTTAAAACGATTTTAACGATCTAGGCGCCTATTATTCAAAGTGATTCTGGCAGCCGCCCGGCTTCCGGAAACTTTCGTGCGTGCGGACAGTCTATGACCTTTCTCATCGGGTTCCTTACGGTCGCTGGCTGTACCCTTGTCGGCTACGTGCTGCAAGGGGGACACCTGTCCGTGCTCGGCAAGGCCGCGCCACTGGAAATCCTGATTATGGGCGGCACGGCCATAGGCGGTTTTATCATTGCCAATCCCAAAGTCGTTATCGGGCGCACGGTAAAAGCGTTCAAGATGCTTTTGCAGAAACCGCGTTACAACAAAAATTCCTATATCGATCTTTTGTCGATGATGTACCAGATGTTCAAGCTGGCTAAAACCAAGGGCATGCTGGCGCTTGAATCGCATATTGAAAACCCCCTGGAAAGCTCGATTTTTCAGGCTTTTCCCACTGTCCTCAACGAGCATCATGCGGTCGTTTTTTTCTGCGACTATGTCCGCCTTATCACGCTCGGATCCGACAAGCCCTATGAGCTTGAAGCCCTGATGGACGAGGAAATCGACGTTCATCATTCGGAGGGACAGGCTATCGTCGACGCCATCAACGCCGTTGCCGACAGCTTGCCGGCCATCGGTATCGTCGCCGCCGTTCTGGGCGTCATCCACACCATGGGCGCCATTACCGAACCGCCGGAAGTGCTGGGACGCCTGATCGGCGGCGCGCTTGTCGGCACGTTCATGGGCGTTTGGAGCGGTTACGGATTCGTCGGTCCTATCGCGCGCTATATCGATCAAACGCTGAAGGCGGAAGCCAAGTATTATCAATGCATGAAAATCGGTCTTCTGGCGAATCTTCAGGGCTTCGCCCCCTCCATCGCCGTGGAATACGCCCGCAAGACTCTTTTGACAGACGTGCGGCCCACTTTCACGGAAGTGGAAGAGGCGACGCAAGCCCTCCCCGCGCCGTCATAGGCTGAGCCATGGCCGAGCCACAAAAACCCGTCATCATCATCCGGCGCAAAAAGAAGGGCGGGCATCCCGGTCATCACGGCGGTTCCTGGAAAGTCGCTTATGCCGACTTCGTGACGGCCATGATGTCGTTCTTCCTTCTGATGTGGCTCCTCAACGTTACCACGTCGGATCAACGGAAAGGCATTGCCGATTATTTCGCGCCGGTCAGCATCTCGCGATCCGAGAGCGGCGCGGGAGGCGTTATGGGGGGGCAAACGATCACGACGACGGGGGCCAAACTGTCCTATGCTTCGCCCCCCTCATCGGAGGATCAGGCTGTGCCAACCGTGGGACAGGGCGTAGAAGGCGAGGAAGACACCCCCGGAAAAAGCGACAAGGGAGGCAGCGGCGGCAAGGATCCCAATGCGCCGCAATCCCAGGATCAACTGAATCCGCCTGCTGAAACCGGCCCGCCCCAGAACGAGCAATCGCTGGCCGAAGCCATGCAAAAAGAAGAGGAACATTTTAAGGAGGCCGAAACGGCATTGAAAAAGGCTATTGAGGGCGCGCCAGGCTTGCAGGAACTGGCCCAACAATTGCTGATCGACCGCACGCCGGAAGGTTTGCGGATACAAATCATAGACCGCGAAAAGTTTTCCATGTTTCCATCGGGCGGCGCGGTTCCCTATGAACGCGGCCGCGACCTGCTCCGGCTTGTCGGCAAGGTTATTGCGCGCCTTCCCAACAAAATCTCGGTGACCGGACATACCGACAGTTCGCCCTTTCCGGCCGGATCGCGGCGCGACAACTGGGATCTCTCAACCGAAAGAGCCAACGAAAGCCGCGGCGTGCTTGTATCGGTCGGCGTTAACGATTTTCGCATTTCCCGGGTTGTCGGCTTGGCGGATCGCGATCCTTTGGCGCCGGAGAACCCCAAGGATCCCAAGAATCGCCGCATAAGCATTGTCCTTTTACGCCAAACACTGCCACCAGCCGAGGTGCAACAAAACTTGTCTGACGCCCAGCCTCCGGCTCCCTAAAAATGGTTTTTACCGCTATCCATGCTTTTTATTGTACTTAAATAGTTAACAGGAAATTATCTATAAATTCAGCATATTAACCGAATTATAACCATATAGGCTCCCCCTAAATGGCAGTTTATTACCAAATTCGGCGAAAGTAAATTTACCATTTTTTGGTATCCCCTTATTTGTTATTATCCTTGTTGTATTCGCCGCGTGAAAAACTATCGGTGGTTTTTTGAAGAACTAGAGCCTATTCCCATTAGGTTGTCCCATATCCTGAGTTTGCAAGATAGTTGGAACATTCGGCGGGAGAGAAAGAGTCGAGAAGGCTGCCGATGGCATCCCAAAGAACATCAACAGTTCTTGCAGCAACGGATCGAAGCC
>JAXGVG010000054.1:0-11364 GCA_040773965.1 Alphaproteobacteria bacterium
CCGAAGCCGCCCGCAAGCTGTTTTCCCAATCTTGCACATTCGTTCGCGCGGTTGCGGCGCCGGATCAAATGCCGCCGCCCGGCATGCCGGAAGTGGCTTTCGCCGGACGCTCGAACGCCGGAAAATCGTCGCTGATCAACGCGCTTACGGGACGCAAAGGCCTCGCGCGCGCTTCCGGCACGCCGGGGCGCACGCAACAGATCGTTTTTTTCAATCTGGCGGACCGGCTGACGATCGCGGATCTTCCCGGTTACGGATTCGCCAAAGCGCCGAAGGCCGAGGCGGCGGCGTGGAACGCATTGATGCGCGATTACCTGCAAAACCGCGCCAGCCTGCGCTGCGTCGTTCTGGTGATCGACAGCCGTCACGGAATCTTTGCGAACGACCGGGATATGATGAGTCGGCTCGACCGGGCAGGCGTGAGCTATCAGGCCGTGCTGACCAAGGCCGACCGGCTTCGTCCGGCGGAGCGGGACGCGCGACGGGATCAGGTCGCGGCGGCTTTGGCCAGGCATCCCGCGGCGCGGACGGACGCCATCGTGACCAGCGCCGAAGAAGGGTTGGGCCTCGAGGAATTGCGAGCGTTTCTGGCGGAATTCGCGGCGCCCTGAGAAAAAACCGCGCGGCCTATTTTTTCTTTTTCGGGGAACGCTTGGCCGGTTTGGCGGAGGTCTTGTTGACGGATTTGGCGGCGGACCCTTCGCTTGGCGAAAGGCCGCAGGCCTTGCTTATGGCCTTGTACGCCGCGGCGGAGCCTTTCAGGTTGACGGTGTCCGAAATTTTCGTTCCGTTCGAGGCGACGCCCGTCACAATGGCGTTCGAACCTTTCCGGAGCGCGGCGCTTACCGCACGATCCGTCGCCGAGTCCCGCGACCAGGCCGTGTCGTCCTGCGTGAACAGGCTGAATTGCCGGGAATCGACGCCGATGACGGCTTCGCTTCCAGGCTTGAACTTCATGCCTGCCGTGTAGCTGACGACGTCGGTAACGTTTTCGCCGGGGCGGTGCGTGATCATCAGGATCACGTCGCCGCGTTTCGCCTTTTCGCCTTTCGGCGAGCGCGCCATGATCGACATATAGCACACCGGCTGCTTGTTTTCCTGCATGGCGTAAGCCGTCCAATAGCCGAATTTCCCCAGGATTTCGGTTTTTCCCGCCGCGAGAGCCGGCAAAGAGGCAAAAACGGAAACAAGCAGGGTAAGCAGGAAAGGAAAGAGGAAAAAGACTCGCATGGCGGCAAAAATAGGGGATGCGGGCTCCTATGTCCATGCCGGGCTGTAAACGAATATTTTTTATGGCGTTAGGTCCAAAAACGGTTGGGGCGCGTTTTCGCCGCTTTCGGCGTTGCCTTCGTTCCGCTCGGGAGCCTCGGGCGCTTTTTTGGGTGCCGGTTTCGGCTTTTTTTCTTCAACCGCGGGCCGCGTCGGCGCGCCGGGCGCGATAAGCGGCTGAAGCGCCGGCGCAAGCGATTTCAGCATTTGCGCCGACAGCCCGCTCGTGAATTTGTAATCGGCCGCGTCTTCGCCCGCCACGTGCGCGGTGACCGTGCCGAAGAATTTATCGCCGATGTAGAAAACGATGGTTCCCGTGCGGTTGACGACGCGGGACGAGATCAGTCTACCTCCGGCGGCGAACTCGTCGAACCGATGGTCGCCCGTGCCGGTCTTGCCGCCGATCGCGAGCGGTGCGCCGTCCGGGCCGATATATGTGCCGCGCAGGCGCCGCGCCGTGCCGTTCTCCACCACGTCCGCCATGCCCGCGCGGACGATGCGGGCGATGGCCGGGTCGAGAACCTGCGTTCCCTTGTTGACGGCGGGTTTCATGACGGTTTCAAACGGCGTGTCCGCCGCGAAGCGCAGTTCCTCAAAGCGTATGGTGGGTTTTTTTACGCCGTCGTTCAGCAGGATGCCAACCAGTTCCGCCAACGCGCCCGGCTTGTCGGCCGAACTGCCGATCGCCGTCGCGAAACTGGGCACAAGCCGGTCAAACGGATAGCCAAGCCGCGTCCAACGCTTGCGTATCCGCGTGAACGCGTCGGCTTCGAGCAAAATGCGGATGCGCGTGTTTTGCGCGCCTTTCATGCTCTGGCGGAAAAGCCAGGCATAACTTTCGAGGCGCACGGGGCGGCTGGTGGATAGAATGACGTTGCGCGAGCTTCCCGGATTCGCCTGCAGGAAGCCGGTCAGCCACAGCTCGAGCGGATTCAGGCCGGTGATATAGGCGCGGTCGGAAAGATTGTAACGGCTGGCCGGGTACTCACGGAAGAGCTTGTGCAGCCGCGCGTCGTCGAGCTTCGTGAGCATGTGCCTGTTCATGTACGCGGCGTAGGCGGAATACGGCGCTTCGGGCCGGAGCGAGCGAAAGAGAATCGTGCGGGATGTCGCTCCTTTGCGCGCGCGGTGCGTGACTTTTTCCAGGGCTTCGTCCGGCGAAAGGTTGAGGTAGTCGTTGATGTAGCGGTTAAGGAAAACCTTTCCTTCGTTGTCGGCGAAGCGTTCTAGGTATTCCTTGCGCGCCGGGTTTTCCCGGTCGCCCAGAAGCTCTTCCTTCGTTTGATGCCCCTGCGCGATGGTGTGGTTGACGATGTCGCGCATGATCCGGATGAACACAAGATTGACGGAGTTGCGAAGGGCTTCGCGCACCGTCATGATGCGGCCGTTGTCTTCTTTTTCGAAGTTGACGAAGGTGTGCGCGCCACCGCCGGTAAAGAAGGTTTCATAGGGGCTGGCGGAATATTTCCGGTCCATGGCGGCGTTCAGCATGTCGCCCAGCGTCGCGTCGGGATGCGCCGATAGCCACGCCGCCGCCCAGGCCGTCAGCGCGTCAGGCGCTTCCCCGGCCAGCGCGCGCAAATCCTCGTCGGCCAATCCGGCGTAGCGGCGGTACAGCTCGCCGGCGATTTCAAGATAGGTGACCAGCGTGCGCAATTTGGCGGTCGAGCCGAGGTCGAGCTTGACGCCTTCGTTCATATCGAACGGGCCGTCGATGTTGTCGGCCTGAACGCGCAGCCGGTTGCCTTCTTCGCCGCGCTCAAAAAGGACAACGCTCCATTTGATCTTGCCAAGGTCGTTTTCCGGCTTGAGCAGGCGGAAACCGTACAAGCCTATGGATTTCATGAATTCCGGGTCGCTCATTTTCTTGAGGAATTCGGTGACTTTTTTTTGCGTCTCCTGATCCAGCGTACAGACGGCCGACAGGTCGAGCCGGTCCAGCTCGTAGAGGTTCTTCAGCCCCAGCATCTTCAACAAATGCGTGCGCATGGCATTCGCCGCTTTTTGATCGAGGAAAGATTCGATGGCGATGGGAGGAGGGTCCGGAAGAAACTTGAAGCGGACGCCTTTGGTGGCTTTTCGAAGGGCGTCCGAGATGATACCCGCGTTCGACAGGCGGTCGAGCGTGTTGTCCGTAAGATCGTCGAGGGCGTTCCGTTCGGCGATCAAATAGGCGGTTGGCCGTCGCTGGGCGAGTATAAGCCCCAGAACCTTGCGGTAATAAGCGGCCTTGGCGCGCAGGGAGGTATCGTCCGTTTCCGGCATATTAAGGGCTGCCGATGCCGTTTTCAGGTCCTGACCGAACCAGGCCCAAAGACCGTCGCCGATGCTGTTGACTTCTCCGAAACCGGCTCGCGCGCTGAGCGGCGTGCTGTTCAGGTAGTCGAGGACGATGCGTTGGCGCGCCTTGCGCGTGTCGGGGCCGTCCATGTAGACCCGCAAACTGGCCGAGACGATCTGACGCAGTTTTTCCGCGATGTCGGCGGTTTGCCCGTTGGGCGAATGCCGGAACTTTTCGATTTGCGTGGCCAGCGTGCTGCCGCCTCCCGCGTTAAAACCGGACACGAAGATTTGCGCCAGCCGTCCTCCCGCCGCGTAGAAAAAACGGTCCCATTCGATAGCCGGATTGCGCGTGACCGGGCCATCCGCAAGCAACTCGCGGTTTTCGATATAGAGCAGAGTGTCGACGAGGAGCGGCGGAATGTCCTCGAAGCGTTCGAAAACCCGGGAAGGATAGCCGGCATTGTATAGAGATTGGCCTTCGCGGCCATAAAGCTTCAACCCGGCCACGGTTTTCGTGCGGTAAACAGGATACAGGCCATGATCCAGAAAAAACTGGTACCGGCGCGAAACGCGCATCTGTTGCGCGATGGTGAAGTTGTCCGCCTCGAGCGCCTTGGTGAAGAAGGGAATATAGCTGTAGCCCAGCCGCTGGTTGTAAGGCCCTGCCGTGGGCACGTGCAAATCGGGATTTGGGCCGTTGCGGAGTTCGAAACGAACCTGTTTGGCCATGTAGGACAAAAGGTCGGCTTGCAGCGCCGACGTCCGCATTTCCTCAAAGGCCAGAAAACCCAGAACGCTTCCGAACCCGAGAAGAAGGGCAAATGACGCCATCCACAAACGCCGTGGCGTACGCATGCGGTAAGGCGCGCGCGTCTTCGGCGGGCGCGCCGGAAGATGATGGCGGCTGCCTTGCCGGGGCCGAACATAGGGTGTTCGCCGGGCTTCCATCGTTTAACGCGCCAGAAGATCGTGAAGACAGGCGGTTAAGGCGGCGCGCTTGACTTCGTATTGTTCTTTTCTCGCGAGGTCTTTGACAAGGACGGTTCCTTTCGACCGTTCGTTCGAGCCAAGAAGAACGGCGAAGGGAATGCCCGCTTTATCGGCATACCTAAGCTGCTTGTCGAGTTTGGCGGGTTCCAGATAATTTTCGACATTGAAACCGCCGCGCCGCAATTCCGCGCTCAGCGCGAGGTAATGGGCGCCGAGTTCCGGCTCAAGCTGCGTGATGAGAACGTGGACGGTGTGCGGGACGGCGGGGAAAAGGTTGTGCGCGCGCAACTGGTCGAACAGGCGCGTGGCGCCGATGGAAAGGCCGACGCCGGGCAGTTTCGATTTTGTGTAGAAACTCGCCAGATCCTCGTAGCGTCCGCCGGAACAGACGCTGCCGAATTCCGGATGATCGTCGATCAGCGTTTCGTAGACCGTGCCGGTGTAGTAATCGAGGCCGCGCGCGATGGCCAGATTGATCCGCGTTCGTTCTTCGGGCACGCCCAGCGCCTTGAGGGAGTCGGCCATTTGGGTCAGTTCATCCAACCCTTGCCGGAACACCGGGTGCGCGTCTTTTTGCTCGCGAAGGGCGGCGAGCATGTCCGCCTTGTCGCCTTTCAGGGCGACGAGATGCAGCAAGCGGTCCGTCATGGCTTCCGTGAGGCCGAGGCCCGTGAGGTTTTCGCGCACCCTGGCCGGGCCGGTCTTGTCGAGCTTGTCGATTTCGCGCAGCGCCAGTTTTTGTTTTTCCGGGTCTTCGAACCCCCAGCTTGCCAGAAGCCCCATAAGAATGCGGCGGTTGCTGAAGTGGATGGTGAAGCCCTCGATGCCGAGTTCCGTGAAAATCTGGACGATAATGGCCGGCAACTCCGCGTCATACGCGGGATCAAGCTTGTCCTTGCCGATGACGTCGACGTCGCACTGGTAAAACTCGCGCTCGCGCCCGCGCTGGGGCCGTTCGCCGCGGTACACCCGCTGAATCTGATAACGGCGGAAGGGAAAGCTCAATTCCCTTTCGTGTTCGGCAACGTAACGCGCGAGAGGCACGGTCAAATCGAAACGCAAGGCAAGATCCGGTGCGTGGCCTTGCTGAAGGGAGCCGGTCGACTGGACGAAATACACCTGCTTTTCGGTTTCGCCGCCGGATTTGGTCAGCAGCACGTCTTTCAGTTCGAACACGGGCGTTTCGACCGGCACGAAGCCGAAGCGCTCAAAGCCGCGGCGGATCACATCCAGCATGTGCTGGAAGGCCATTTGGTCGCGCGGCAGGAGTTCGAGGGTTCCGGGGGCGGTGCGGGGTTGGATGAGAGCCATAGGGGTCAAAACTCGGCGTTTGGATCGGAAGGAAAGAATACTGATAACATAAGCCTTAAACTGTTGAAAGCTAACAGAGCTTTTTTCCACGCCATATTTGTGTTAACGCTCTTTTCCGCGCCCATCTCCCGTAAACCCGATTCTTGCCGTTTCCATGACTCTTAATCGCCTTACTTTGCCGAAGCCCGATGACTGGCATGTCCATTTGCGCGACGGCCCCATGCTTAAGGCCGTTTTGCCTGCGACGGCGCGTCGTTTTGGCCGCGCCATCGTCATGCCCAATCTGGTGCCGCCCGTGTTGACGGAAGCCCGCGCGCGCGAATACCGGGACGAGATTTTATGGGCCCTGCCGCAGGATGCGGCTTTTACGCCCTTGATGACGCTTTTCCTGACGGACAAAACCGATTCCGGCGATCTGGAGAGAGGGTATAGGGAGGGCGTCCTGACGGCAGCTAAGTACTACCCGCCTGACATCACCACTTTTTCCCAGAACGGCGTGACCGATATGCAGGCCATCGCGCCGGTACTGGAGCTGATGCAGTCCCTCGGCATGCCGCTTTTGATGCACGGGGAAATCAGCGATCCATCCGTGGACATTTTCGATGCCCAAGAGGTTTTTATCGATCGCATTCTCGTGCCGCTTCGCCGTCATTTCCCGGCGTTGAAGATCGTTCTGGAACATATTTCGACGAAGGTCGAGGTGGACTATGTGGTCGCCGAAGGGCAGGAAGGAAGCCTTGCCGCCACCATCGCGGCGCATCACTTGCGTCTCAACCGCAACGCCTTGTTCAAGGAAGGCAAGCTTCAGCCCCATTATTATTGCAAGCCGGTTCTAAAAAGAGAAAGCGACCGGCAAGCCGTCGTCATGGCGGCGACGTCCGGCGCGCCGATGTTTTTCCTCGGCACCGATTCGGCACCTCATCCGCGCGAAGCCAAGGAAGCCGCGCATTCGATCGGCGGCGTTTTTACCGCGCTCAACGCTCTTGAGCTTTACGCGCAGGTTTTTGCCGGGGCCGACGCGCTTGACCGTTTGGCCGCGTTTGCCAGTCTTAACGGTCCGGCGTTTTATGGGCTGCCGGTCAATGAAACAACGCTGGAATTGGAAGAGCTTAGCCGTCCGGCTTCCGGCCTTAAGCCGATTTTAACGGAAAATGGGTCAGAAATAATTCCATTCCAGGACGATGCGCCGCCGTCATGGCGCGTTGTCGAATAACCTCGCTTTCCGGGTTTGCGACATGACAGCGACTCTCGCCGATTTGCCTTTTATGTATTTGTATATTCGCCTCGACGGCGAGGACAAGCCGATGTTCCGTTCCAGGGAACGCAGCAAGGCAAAATCCAACCAGATCGTTCCCGATGAATACGCGCCGGCAATCGGCCGGTTCGCGGCGGCGGTCAAAGGATCGCTCGAAAAGGCGGAAGGCGTTATCGACTATGAAGGACTGCGCTGCCGCCTGTCACGGCAAAATATGGCGGGCGGCGAAGAATGGGTCTGCGCGCGGCGTATCGATACGAACATCCCGGAGCTGAACAAGCTGGGCTTCGCCTCGCACATTGCCAACCACATGCACGGGCTTGGAACCCGCGACGGCCTTATCCTTATCGCGGGCGCGGCCGATCAGGGCAAGACGACGACGGCAGCCGCGCTGTTGGCCGACTTTCTCCGCAGTTACGGCGGAACGGCGGTCGCCCTCGAAGCGCCCCCTGAATACAATCTGAAGGGCCGGCACGGCGCGAACGGCCAGTGCTTTCAGTTCGACGTCACAAACGACGACGATTGGGCGGTATGCCTGAAACGCGCCTTGTTGTGGGCGCCGCAATACATATTTGCCGGAGAAATCCGCGCGCCCCAGGCCGCCGAGCAGCTTATTCGCGCCGCCTCGACGGGCCACCTGGTCATTACGACGATGAACGCGGGCGCGCCGGAAGACGCGCTTATCGGCCTGCTTTTCCTCGCCGAACAGGCCATGGGTCCCAGCGCCAGCGGCATGCTCGGCTCCAGCATGACGGCGCTGGTCTTTCAGACGATGAAGGAAGACGGTCCGTTCATCCGTTACCTGTTCACCGAACCCGACGCGCCGGGCGATCCCATCCGTTCCCTGATCCGCGAAGGCAAGGTGACGATGATCTCGACGTACATCGACCGGATTGCGGCGCGTCTTTCCAACCAGCCCACCGGCGGTTCCTTGCCGCCGCTCTCGAACCTGCCGCCGTTGCCGAAAAAACCATGATGGAAGACCAAAACGCAATCGATTCCGAAGCGGCGCCGTCAGGCGGCAAGAGGTTGCGCGATTTGTCCTTTATGGATCTCTATGTGCGCATCGATCAGGCGGGCGAGGCAAGGTATCGCTGTTCGGCGCGCGATCACACCAACAACTGGACGCGCAAGCTGCCCGAGGACTATCAACCGGAAATTGAAATCATCGCGAGCGAATTGCGGGGCCAGATCGACAACCCGGATTCCGCCTATGCCTACGACGGCGTCCGGTTCCGCCTTTCCTATCAGAAAATGGCGAACGGGCAGGAGTGGATCGCGCTAAGACGCATCGGCGCGCGCGTGCCCAGGATGGAAGAGCTTTCTTTTACGCCGCACATCTGCGCGCATCTGCGCCGCCTTGGCCAGCGGGAAGGACTGATCGTCATTTCGGGGCCCACGGGGCACGGCAAGACGACGTCGTCGTTCGCTCTTCTGGACGATTATCTCCAGAATTTCGGCGGCGTCGGCATCACGATCGAGGATCCTGTCGAGTATTGCCTCGAGGGACCGGTCGGCGATTACGGTTATTGCTATCAGGTTCAGGTGAACAAGGACGAAGACTGGTCGACGCCGCTGAAGCGGGCTTTGCGCTGGACGCCGCGCTATATTCTTGTCGGCGAGGTGCGCTCCCCGCGCGCGGCCGAGCAGATCCTTCGCGCGGCCACGACGGGCCATCTGGTCATCACCACCATTCATGCCGGGTCCATCGAGGAAAGCTTTATGGGGCTGATGCATCTCGCCGAACAGAGTATGGGATCGGCGGCGAATTACATGCTGGCGCAAGGCTTGACCGCGGGGCTTCATCAGACGCTGAACGCGACGGGGCCTTTCCTTCGTTACATCATCACCGAAGAGGGCAATAACGGCGATCCGGTCCGGGCCCTCGTGCGCGAAAACCGCGTCGGCATGATCAATTCGTATATCGACAAGCAGATCGCGCGCATGAACACGATCCACGGCAATGCGCCGGGCGGGCCGCTCAAGCGGATTTGATCGGAAAAAATTATCGGGGCTGATGAACGGGCGTGGAGGCAATGGCCGGTGCCGGTTCATGCCCGCTCATCGTAAGCAGGAAATCCGTCACCAGCGCAAATCCGCCGCCCTTGGTGAACTGAACGAGAGCATGCGCCGATGCGCGCGCCGTCCCGCGGGCAAACTCCTTGAGCCGTTTGACCAGTTCCTCGCCCTTCAGGTGAACCCATTCGCGCAGGATGCGGGTGATTTGCTCCATGGAAGCGCCGAAACGCTTCATGACGTCGAAGAAAGCAGGCGAAATCGCGGCCCTGGTTTGGCCCATGGCGCCGGTGCCGGTGAACTTGCCGCCGCCTTTTTTGCCTTTGCCGGTCCGGTTGTCCGTTTCGTTATTCTGGCCGTCTTCCGTGTCGTCGATCATGGACATCCCCTTGAAATGGTTTAATCAATCGTCAATCGTACGTCCGTCTTTCAATCGCAGAAAACTCGTATCATAGCCTTCAATGGGTTTACGGTTCTCCATACGAATAATAAGGATCTTATTTATTTTCAGCAAGTAATTGTTCATTTCGTCGGTCGCCTCCCATTCGATGGGGAATGTGGTCCCCGTGTCAAAAATGATCTCAATCTGTTTTTTATCAATATGGTAGCCTACCCAGAGGGGGGTCGCCTCAAAGGGTTCGTCGTGCACAAGGCAGATCTTTCCACGGGCGTTAACCACAAGACCTATGTTCACGGATCAACCTGCTCCCGCCTTCTCAGGCCGCATGAAAGTATGCGTACGCTCCTATCCTTGGACAGGATAGTTAAAACTAGATGAATTCGCGGCTCGCTTCAATGACGCCGTGAACTTTATCGTTAACCAAACTTCCGCCGGGCCTGCAGAGCCGCCGTTAAGGTGCCGTCGTCGAGGTAATCAAGCTCGCCACCCACCGGCAGGCCGTGCGCCAAGCGCGAGACGCCGACGCCCAGCGGCGCAAGCCTTTCCGTGACATAATGCGCCGTCGTTTGCCCCTCCACAGTCGCGTTGAGGGCCAGAATGACTTCTTCAACGCCGCCATCCCGAAGGCGCTCGATCAGGCTGTCGATGCGGAGATCCGAAGGGCGGATGCCTTCCAGCGCCGACAACGTGCCGCCAAGCACGTGATACAGACCCCTGAAAGAATGGCTTCTTTCAAGGGCCCATAAGTCGGCCACGTCTTCAACCACGCAAAGCAGGGCGCGGTCGCGGTTCGCATCGCGGCATATTTCGCAAGGGTCCAGACTCCCCAGATTGCCGCAGACGGAACAGTTTTGTACCTGGCTGGCCGCCGCGATCATTGCCTCGACTAGCGGCTGCATCAACGCTTCGCGGCGCTTGAGCAGATGAAGCACCGCGCGCCGCGCCGAGCGCGGCCCAAGACCGGGCAGCCTGGCCAGAAGTTGCGTCAAACGGTCGAGAGGGGAAAGCATGCTCCGTCTCTAGCCGTATTGGGGGGATAGATCAACGGGGACGCAAGGGGCGGCGGGAAAGGAAGCAAAAACCGTCATGAAGCGCGACATAGCCCTGTAACGTTTTCATGCCCGAACGGGAATTTATCGCGCAATAACAAGGCGATGGCATTCAAACGCCGCGTTGTTCCAAAAGCGCGGTGAGGGAAGTCCGTAAGGCGCGGCATTTCTTATAAATATCAACGAGTTGGCAATTAAAACCGCTGTTTCTCGCGTCGCTGAAACCGAAAAAGCATGACAGGGAGGGTTTTGCTGCTAAAATCCGGGCATCCCCTCCTTGCACAAACTGGCGGTTGCCGACCCTGTATCAAACTGGAAGGCCGTATGTTCGTTTTGCGTTTTGTTTTGCCCCTCTTGTTGGCCCTGACCGGGGTGGCCGTCGTGGCGACGCCGCTGGCGGAGAACTTCGTGTCCCACTGGTTTCAGCGCGACGTGGAGTTGCGGTCCGCGCTGATTTTTCAGTCCGTCGAATATTCGCTGGCAGACCTCTGGAATCAGGGCAAACGGCTGGAATCCTATAAAAAGCTTTTCGACAACATCGCGCGCGACGAGCGCGTGCTGGCCGCCGGCATTTGCTCGGCGGATGGCAGGCTTGTGGCCCGGAGCACCCAGTGGCCGACCCACTTGAAATGCCCGCCGTCCCTTCTGTCCGAAAAGCCGCATTTTTCCGTTCAGGTTCTGGACAAGGGCGCCGTGCTGTCGGGGAGCTTCCAGCTTCCCGTTGAGGACGCGCTCAAGCCCCAGTTCGTGGTTTTGCATGATTTGAGTTTCGCGATCCAGCGCGAAGGCGA
>JAXGVG010000055.1:0-11016 GCA_040773965.1 Alphaproteobacteria bacterium
AAAAAAGAGGTTTGCGGTTGAATTGATTTGGGAGGATCTAACTCCAAAGTGGATACTTGATCCCATCGTAGTTACAAAAACCTATGACACGTTGGTTCAGGAACTCCGAAACACGGGAACGCCTGTTTACGAGGCCGCTTATGACTGGCGGCAAATGAATCAAGATACAGCAGCAAACACGCTGGCAAAAATCATCGAGAAGGCCAAAAAAGAAACAGGCAGCAAGCAAGTCGATATTGTGGCGCATAGCATGGGCGGTCTTGTGACGCGTTCATACGTTGAGCTGATGAACAAGGGAGCCAATATACGAAAACTCGTTTTTATTGGCACGCCGCATCGTGGTTCCGCCAACTCATACTTTGGTTGGGAAGGCGGTGAGTTCCCACAATTTGGCGATCTTGCAAATTTATTATTCGTGGACCCCCTTATTACCGCCATGAAGCTCGGTTATCACAGGCCTGACGATGAAACGAACGAAGTGTTTATCCGATACGCCATTCCTTCAATGCGGCAGCTTTTGCCTGCCGACCCTTTCCTTTACAAACGAAATGATAAAGGACTTTTTGTCCGCATACCCTTTTCCAGAATGCGGGATGCAAACACAAACGACCTTATTCCACTGTTAAACGCAAATAAGCTGGTCAAGAAGCTTGGCCTCGACAACATCCAGATATTTGCCGGAGATAATCTAGAGACCAGAGACGGCATCAACGTTTTGCCTTATGGCGGCTGGACACAATATCAGGATGGCATACCAGATACCATCAACGTCAGGGTTCCGGCTGTTGGCGATGGAACCGTTCCCCTATCCAGCTCGCAGCTTAATACAAAAAGCGGTAGGGTTAACGTGATGTTTGTCAATGGCGAACACGGCAAATTACCTGATCTTTGCAAAGAAAACGTTGTTCGTTTTCTTAAGGGCGAACAGCTTCCAGAGGAAGGCATGCCTTTGAAGGCTCCCATGCCTACTGCTGAAGAACTTGCCGCGAAAAGCGCCGCGATCAACAGCAGCTTGTTCGTCGGCACGGCCGAGAAAGTCTGCCTGGGCCTGACGACGCCGGATGGCCGCCGGTTCGGGGACTTTCCCTTTGAAACAACCAGCGTTATGGAAGTCGAACATCCGTTCTATCTTGGCAGCGACAATCAAACGTCGGCCCTTGCCATGGGCAACCCTTCGGCGGGGGAATATACGCTGAACATCTCCACGCGCGAGCTTTCGGCGTATTACAAAATCCTCGTATCCTGTACGGAAGCGAATGGCGAAAAGGCCGAACAAATTATCAAAGGCACCGTGACGCGGGACGAAGTGCAGACCCTGCGCCTCAACGTCGACGGCTCGACCGTGCAAAAGCTGGAGATGCGGTAATCCGTCGACCGTTGAAACCGGTCATCGGCCTCTTTTTCGCCGCCTTAATCCCCCCAACACCTCTCCAACGGTGCGTCAACGCTCCACCAACGGTGCTCCAACGCTGCGCCAACGGTCGCTAAACGCTCACCAAACGCGGCGCAATTCCGCGCCAAAACCCGCGCCAAAACGCGCTGAAACCCCTGAAAACCCTCGCTTTTTACCGCTCAAAAGCCCAATTTCAGCCCACAAGCGCCACGCGCTGCCCCGCCTGCCGTTCAACCCGCCCGGCCAACTCAAGCTCGAGCAACACCGTTAAAACCACTGCGGAAGAAAGCTGCGTAACCCGAACAAGCTCGTCCACAGCCACGGGCGAGGGGCTCAGGCTCTCCAAAATCCGGGCCTGCGCGCGGTCCATTTCCCGCTCGTCCAGTGCCTCATATGGGGGTTCTTCGAAGCCAAACAAGGGCTGAACAGGGGCAGCGCCGCCCGGTGGCAGGCTATGAATATGGTTCAAAACATCCTCCGCGCCCTCGGTCAGCACGGCCCCTTGGCGCAACAGATCGTTCGTGCCGTTGGCCCTCGGGTCCAGCGGCGAGCCCGGAACGGCGAAGACCTCCCGCCCTTGCTCCAGCGCCATCCGCGCCGTGATGAGCGAGCCGGAGCGCTTCGCCGCCTCCACCACCACCACGCCTAAACTTAGCCCTGAAATCAACCGGTTACGCTTGGGAAACAGCTGCGCGCGCGGCTCACCGCCCATCGGCTGGTCGGAAATCACCGCGCCATTCTCAATGATTTTCTCGTAAAGCGCGGCGTTTTCCTCGGGATAAACAACGTCCACGCCGCCCGCAAGAACCGCAACCGTTCCCGTCGCAAGGCTGCACTGATGCGCGGCGGTATCGATCCCTCGCGCCATGCCGGAGACGATCACAAAGCCTTGTTCCCCAAGGTCTTTTGCGAGCTTTTCCGCCATTTTCCGACCGTTCAGCGACGCGTTACGCGCTCCCACAATGCCGATACAGCGCCTATTCAGCGTGGCCGCATCGCCCCGCACAGCAATGACAGGCGGCGCGTCTTCGATGGCCGCCAGCGCTTCGGGATAATCCGGCTCGCACAGCGCAACGAAACGCCCGCCGCATTTTTCCATCCGTGCTATTTCATCGTCAATTTGCTGCAAGGAAGGGAGCACAAAATTCAACTTGCTGCCGCCGCGCCGCGCCAAATCGGGCAAAGCTTCAAGCGCCGATCCTATTGATTTATAACGATTTAATAGCTGCCTGAATGTGACCGGGCCGATGTTCGGCGCGCGCGCGAACCGCAGCCACTCGCGTCGTTCGGCGGCATTAAGCGCGCGGCGTTTCATGTTTCTTCCTGAGGCTGATTTTGGACTCTTCGCCTTTCAACAACCGCCCGATGTTCCCGGCGTGCCGCAGAATAACTAACACAGCAATCGTAATAACCACACAAATGCCATCGCCATAACCTGAGAAATACGCAAAAGCCGGGGCGGTCGCGCAAGCAGCAATCGCCGCAAGCGAAGAATAACGAAATATGAAAGCTATAATCAGCCACACAACAAGCGCGCCAACGCCAACCGGCCATGCAAGCGCCAACATAACTCCGAGCGCAGTGGACACACCTTTTCCTCCCTTGAACTTAAGCCAGACAGGGAACATGTGGCCGAGCAATGCGGCGACCGCCGCGATTTGGCTAACTGTTTCAAACGAGAAGACAAAAGTGGCCAGGATGACGGCAAGAGCCCCTTTGCCCGCGTCAAGCAGGAGCGTCAAAAACGCCAGCGTCTTGCTGCCCGTGCGTAAAACGTTCGTCGCGCCGATATTGCCGGAACCGATCTGCCGGATATCCCCTTTTCCCGCCAGCCGCGTAAGCACAAGCCCGAACGGAATACTGCCGAGAAGATAGGCGATGGAAGCCGCGGCGACGATCGATGTCGTTTCCGTGCACATGTTCAATCCGCACCCAAAACCAAATCCAGACACGCCATGCGCACGGCGACGCCGTGCTCGATCTGCTCGAAAACGAGGCTGTATTTGGGATCGTCGGCCAACGCATCCGTGATTTCAACACCACGGTTCATCGGCAAAGGATGCATCACAACGACATCCGGCCTCGCGGCCTTCAGCTTCGCATGATCGAGGCCGTAGAGCTTGTGATACTCGGCGGGCGCCATCGAAAACTCACCGGCGCTCAGCCGCTCATTCTGGATCCGCAGCATGATCACGACATCCGCCCCGTCCAGCGCATCGGTCATGGCCGGCGCGACTTCAACATCAAGTTGCTTTACGTCCCGGGGCATGAACATGGGCGGCGCGAAAATCCGCACGCTCGAACCGAGCTTGTTCAAAAGAAAAACATCCGACCGCGCCACGCGGCTGTGCTCGATATCGCCGCAAATGGCGACCTTCAAACCATCCAGCCTCTTTTTGTGCTTGCGAATGGTCAGCGCGTCGAGAAGCGCCTGCGTCGGATGCTCGTGCGAGCCGTCGCCAGCGTTCAGGACCGAAGCCTGCACGTGCGGCACGACCATACCCGGCGCGCCGTTTTCCTGATGGCGAATGACGAAGGCATCCACCTGCATGGCGTCGATCACGCGCATGGTATCCAGAAACGTTTCGCCCTTGCTGATCGAACTCACGTTCGCGGTGAAGTTGATGACCTCCGCGCCGAGACGCTTCGCCGCAATCTCGAACGACGTGCGCGTGCGCGTGGAGGTTTCAAAGAACGTGTTGACGACGGTCTTGCCGTTTAATTTGTTGATAAAACGCTGCGATGAACGGTTTTGCTTGACGTACTTTCCGGCCAGATCGAGAATGGTCTCAATATCATCGGCGGAAAGAGGCTCGATGCCGAGCAGGTGGCGGTGAGAAAACTTTTTAGTCATCCGGCCTATCCCTTAAAAGACAACAAAAGCGCCGCTTGATTGTATAATGGGAATGGATAAAAGTGACAAATGTAATTGTTAGCCGTCTTTCACGCCCGGCGCTCGGGATTTCAACGGTCATTTAACATGCATAACCTTAACGAATCTTCCGTTCTCAACACCCTTCGCGCTCTCAAACCGCCCGGCAGCGATAAGGACATCGTCGCGCTCAACATGGTTTCGGGCCTTGATGTTCAGAATACGCCTGACGGCGCAAAGGTGCGCTTTGCCATCGAGGTTGGCCCGGAAGAGGGCGAGGCGATGGAGCCCTTGCGCAAGGAAGCGGAAGAAGCCGTAAAAAAACTTCCCGGAGTCGCGTCCGTTGCGGCGATCCTTACGGCGCACAGGCACGCGCCGCCCATTTCCCAAAAACAGCCGAAACCGGAAACGCGGATCGACCTTGGCGGTGTTAAACACATCGTCGCCGTCGCCTCCGGCAAGGGCGGGGTAGGGAAGTCGACCGTGGCCGTCAATCTTGCCGTGGCCTTCGCCCGGGACGGCCTGAAAACCGGCCTGCTCGACGCCGATATTTACGGCCCGTCCGTTCCGCGCCTGATGGGCGTGCCGGAGGGCAAGCCCGGGATGAACGCCGAAGGCGAGCTTTTGCCGGTGATGCAACATGGCGTCGCGGTTATGTCGATCGGCTTCATGATCAAGGAAGACACGCCGATGATCTGGCGCGGTCCGATGGTTCACCGCGCCTTGCAACAACTGCTTGGCGACGTGGCGTGGGGCGTGCTCGACGTTCTGGTGATCGACATGCCGCCCGGCACCGGCGACGCGCAACTCACGATCGTCCAGCAAACGAGCCTCTCGGGCGCAATCATCGTCTCGACGCCGCAAGACATTGCGCTTCTGGACGCGCGCAAGGGAATCAACATGTTCCTCAAGGCGCACGTTCCCGTCCTCGGCCTGATCGAAAACATGAGCGCGTTCGTCTGCCCCCATTGCGGCCAAACGTCGCATATTTTCGGCCACGGCGGCGCGAAAGCCGAAGCCGAAAAGCTTGGCGTGCCTTTCCTGGGCGAAATCCCGCTTGATGTGGCCGTACGCGAAACGTCGGACGCGGGGCGCCCCATCGTCGCCGCGAAGACCGAAAGCCCCCCGGCGAAGGCGTATCGCCGCATGGCCGGCGCTATAACGACCGCCCTTCAAGGGCAGAATCCGGACGGCCAGGGCCGTTAACCATAACTCCCGCTTGCACGGAGGTTATTGCGTCTTTTATAAAAACAGACTCCAGCCTTTAAAGAAAGAAATAGCCATGGCCATTAAGAAATTCTCCCTCGACGATATAATCCATGTTCATTCTGCGGCAAAAATTTTGAAAGCTCCCGTCCGTTTTTATCGATTGGATTATAAAAAAAAGCTCTATCGGTTTTGCCTTCGCGCGTCCGGCCTTGCTTACAACAACCTTTCTTATGCTCAAGCCCTGAAATGGGACGCTCTTGCCTTTAAACTTCTTGACGATTCCGCCCACCCTCCGGTTGGCGAGGCCGCGCTTCTAACCGCCAGGTTGACTCATTGCTTGAAGACCGTATGCGAGGGACACGAAGCCTTGCTATCGGATCTTCTGCAACGTTTCGACGAAGCCGGGCAAAATTCAAAAACCGCAAAAGAGATTGCCTTCATGCTCCGACGGAACCTGTCTGTCCCGGCTGAACCGAAGACAGCCTCCGGCCTGAATCGACGGCTCGTTTATTATCCCGAATTCTAATGCATTATTTCGGAATTGCTGACGGGCATAATCCCCGCCACGGACGAGTTGGCCTGGCCCGAGGCCTGATCGTAAATTTCCTGAATCATCACCCTCAGCTTGACGCGAAGCGCCATGCGTTCCTGAACCGGTTTGGGCAAGTCGGTCATCTTTAAGACGTTCTTTTTAAGCAAAGCCATAATCACGTCTTCGACGGCGCGGGACATATCGGCGTCGGTGCGGCGCAATTCGGTGAGGGATTCATCGATCTTTTGCGGATCCTGCCCCTTGTTCTTCACGAATTCGACAAGTTCGGGGTGGTTATAAGGCACCATTTCGCCGCCATGAAGCGCGCGGGCGCTGGCGCGGTAAATCTTTCCTTCCCGATCGCGTAGAATATATGGCATCCGTTTTCCGTAAGTATGAACCGCCCAATCGTTTAAGGCGATATATAATACGCCTTGAACCTTGTCGATTTATTAACAGGAAATGACTCAAACGATAACGATTTCTTGCTGGATTTGTGAGGCACGCTGGCCTAAAAAACCTTCCTTATTCCCTGGCATTCACTCGTAATCAGGAGAAGTACCCCATGGCCAACCCTTCGGGCTCGATTTCCAGCGATCGTTTAAAGTCCTTCGTCAAGCGCATCGAAAAGCTTGAAGACGACAAGGCCTCCGTTCTTGAAGACATACGCGACGTCTACGCGGAAGCCAAAGGCACGGGCTTCGACGTCAAGATCATTCGCCAGATCGTGCGCCTGCGCAAAATGGAAATCGAAAAACGCCGCGAACAGGAGGAACTGCTTGACCTCTACAAGTCCGCCATAGGCATGGATATATGAGCTTCGCGTTAGCCAAAATCCTCTGGCTTTTCGCCGCGCCCGGCAATCTTTTCGTCCTTCTATTATTGCCGAGCGCTTTCATGGCTTCATCGGCCAACCGGAAACGTCGCGCCGTTGGCCAGCGCTTCACCGCTTTTCTTGCCCTTCTGGCGTTGTTTGTCGCGGTATTTCCGGTGGGAGACTGGCTGCTTTTGCCGCTTGAAAACCGTTTCCCGGCTCAAATGCCCTCGGAAGGCGTCGACGGCATCATCATGCTGGCGGGCGACGAAGACGGGGCGCTGACGGAAAAAAGGCAAACGCCCGTCGTCGGCGCTTCCGCGCCGCGCTATATCGCCTTTGCCGCGCTGGCGCGGCAATATCCCGGCGCGCAACTGGCTTTCATCGGCGGCACAAACGCCATGAATCCCGCAAGCCCTGTCACGAACGGCGTTATCGCGAAAGAGGTATTGTCCGGCCTCGGCCTTCCGGCGGACAGAATCATATACGAAGACAAATCGCGGAATACATACGAAAACGCCGTGTTTGGCGCGTCCCTCGTCAAGCCCGGTCCGGAACGGAAATGGCTGCTTGTGACCTCGGCCTATCATATGCCGCGCGCGCTGGCGACGTTCCGCAAAGCCGGATGGAACGTCTTTCCCGCGCCCGCCGATTATTGGACGACCGGCGAATTCCGCTTCATGCCTTCCTTCGAGTTCAGCCGTCATCTCCGCGCGCTGAACATGGCCGTGCACGAATACGCGGGCCTTGCCGCCTATTATCTCATGGGAAGGCTCTGACCGATGTTTTCATGTCCGGAACACGGCGTCATCCCGGACGATTTTCTTTTCGCCCATGGCGAAAAAAAATCGATCCGGGATCCAGTGAACGATTCCGCCATAAAGCCGGATGAAAAAAAGTCGCCGGACGCCGGGCAAAATTCTCAACCGATTTCAATGCTTGAGCCTTTTTCAGGCAAGCCTTCCCTTTACCGGATACGGTTCTTTTTTTGTATCGGCCTTTTGTTTTCTTTCTTCCTGCTTCCCTCAACCGCCGCGGCGCAGGCCGATCCGTTCAACCAATGGCTTGAACAATTCGCGCAGGAAGCCGTCGCCGTGGGGATTAGCCCCGTCACCGTGCAAAACGCGCTGGGTGGCCTTGTCCTCGACGAAAGCGTGCTCGAGCTGGATCAAAAGCAGCCGGAACGAACCATCACTTTTGCCTCCTACAGCCATAACCTCCTGAAGCCGGACCGCATCGAGAAGGGACGGCGGTATATGGCCGAATACCGCACCTTGCTGAAAACGATTGAAGCGCAATACGGCGTGCCGCCCCGGATCGTCATAGCCCTATGGAGCGTCGAAAGCAGCTTCGGCCGAAACACGGGCGGCTATAACGTCATTGAATCGCTGGCCACGCTGGCCTTCGCCGGACGGCGTCAGGCCTTTTTCCGAAACGAGCTTCTTGAGGCGCTTCGCATCGTCGACGAGGAACGCATGGATCCGTCCGCCATGAACGGCTCGTGGGCGGGCGCGATGGGCCAATCCCAGTTCATGCCTTCGACATACCGCCGCCACGCCGTCGATCACGACGGCGACGGCCACCGCGACATATGGGAAAACGAGCGCGACGTTTTCGCGTCCATGGCCAATTATCTTGCCGCGGAAGGATGGCAGCGCAGCCTGACGTGGGGCAGGGAGGTCCGGCTTACCAACCCGCTTTTGGAATCGGAAACCGGCCTCGACCGCCGCCGCACGCTGGCCGAATGGAATCGCCTTGGCGTCCGGACGCCGGGCGGCAAACCTTTACCCAAAAAGAAAATCGAGGCTTCGCTTATCCAGCCCGACGGGCCGGGTGGACGCAGCTTTCTGGTCTATGATAACTTTCGCGCGCTCATGCGCTGGAATCGCTCGACCTATTTTGCCGCTACGGTAGGGCTTCTGGCGGACAAGCTGCGGTAATTCATTTTGCCGGAAAGACTCGTCGCCCTCCCCTTGCCCTCCTACGCAAAAGCTTCGGAGGGTCAGGAGCCAAGTCCACCGAAGCCTTGACGTAGGTGGACGGGAGGGCCGCAACCGCTTTGCGGTTGCGGGGAGGGGGTCCGTACCTTCGTTTCAGGTATTCTCGGGTGTTCAATGTCACGTTTTTCCTGCCGTTCCGAACCGGACTGTCTTGAAACCGCCTCCGGGCGTGAAAGGGCGTCAATGGCGCTACGGCTAACCGCCGTCCTTGCCGTTGCGCTTCTTCTCGCCGCCTGCGGCAGCGACCGCTCGGCCTCCCGAAGAACGGCCACCGATTCCAGCGGCCGCTATAAAGTCGGGCAGCCGTATCAAATCAAGGGCAACTGGTACTATCCCAGGGAGGATTACAGCTACGACGAAACGGGAATCGCTTCGTGGTACGGCGAGGCTTTTCATGGCCAACAAACGTCGAACGGCGAAATCTTCAACAAGAACGAATTGACGGCCGCGCACAAGACGCTACCCATGCCGAGTCTGGCGCGCGTCACCAATCTGGAAAACGGGCGCTCCGTCGTCGTGCGCATCAACGACCGCGGGCCTTTTTCGGGCGCGCGCATCATCGACGTGACCCAGCGCACCGCCCAGCTTCTGGGTTTTGAAAATCAAGGCACGGCCAAGGTCAGGGTGCAGGTTCTGTCCGACGAGAGCAAAGCGATTGCGGACGCCATGCGCCGCTACGGCAGCTCGTCGCCGGTGCAGGTGGCCTCGGCTTCGCCCGAAACGGCGCCGACGGCTTCCATCACGCCCGTAACCAGCCGGAAACTGGAGCCGCCAACCGGCTACACGGAACCCGCGCAGGCGCCGCTTCCCGCGACCCGGGCCGAAGCGCGCGCGATGATGCAAACGGTCAAGCCGGTGCCGGAAGTCCGTCAGCTTGAGGTCAGCGGCAGCAACCGGCTATTTGTTCAGGCTGGCGCGTTTACCAATCCGGACAACGCGTCGCGCCTGAAAGAGCGGTTAACCAAAGTCGGCAAGGTAACGGTTGCCGATGTCGTGCTTAAAGGGGTACGTTATTACCGGGTGCGGCTGGGGCCGGTAAATGACGTCGCGGAAGCGGACAGGCTTCTGAGACGTGTCAACGGCGCCGGGGCCGGGGAAGCGCGCATTGTCGTCGATTAGGGTTTGCGGTCATGAAAAAATGGATTCTTTATATTCTCTGCCTTTTGCCGTTTGCGTCTCCCGTTTTGGCGCAGGAAATCGCGCCGGGCGCGTCGGAGGTGCCGCCGCTTGAGATCGCGGCCAAACAGGCCGTCCTCGTCGAAGCGGCGACGAACAACGTCCTGCTGGCCCGGAACGCGGACGAGCGCATGCCCACGTCGTCCATGTCGAAAGTCTTGACGATGTACCTCGTTTTCGAGGCGCTTCGCGACGGCAAGCTCCGACTCGATCAAACCCTGCCGGTAAGCAAGAACGCGTGGAAACAGCCCGGCTCGCGCATGTTCCTGAACGAGGGCGAGCAGGCGAAAGTCGAGGATCTTATTCGCGGCGTCGTCGTGCAATCCGGGAACGATGCCGCCATCGTTCTTGCGGAAGGATTGAGCGGCTCGGAAGCGGCCTTCGCCGAAGCGATGAACGCGAAAGCCGCCCGGCTCGGCATGACGAATTCGCATTTCACGAACGCGACGGGACTGCCCGATCCTGGGCATTATTCGACCGCGCGCGACCTTGCCGTGCTGCTGCTGCTGTACGGGTGCGGGTTGCGCATCTCGGAAGCCCTGCAGATCACGCAGTGCGATGCGCCGGTACGCGGGCGCGATACGCTGCGCATCGTGGGCAAGGGCAACAAAGAGCGCGTCGTGCCGGTGTTGCCGGTGACGCAGCAGGCCATCGAGCGCTACCTGGCGCTGTGCCCGTATCCGCTCGATGCGGACGAGCCGATGTTTCGCGGCGCCAAGGGCGGGCCCCTGTCGCCGCGCATCATCCAACTCGCCATTGCGCGGGCGCGCGAGGTGCTGGGCCTTCCGGAGACGGCGACGCCGCACGCGCTCAGGCATTCGTTCGCCACGCACCTGTTGAGCGCGGGGGCCGACTTACGGCAGATCCAGGAACTGCTGGGGCATGCCAGCCTGTCGACGACGCAGGTCTACACGCAGGTCGACAGGGAACGTCTGCTGAAAGTCTACGACGCTGCTCATCCCAGGGATTGAGCGGGTTCGGTTGCCAACGACGAGGCATTGCATGCGTCGACTGCTCTTG
>JAXGVG010000056.1:0-10947 GCA_040773965.1 Alphaproteobacteria bacterium
CAAGCACGTCACGATCGACGACGGTCCCGAACACCTTATTCAGGCGGTCATCGCTATCGAGGACAAGCGCTTTTACCGGCATGCCGGGATTGATGCGTTCGGCCTGCTGCGGGCTGCCGTCGAAAACGTTCGGGCGCGGCATGTTGTCCAGGGCGGCTCGACGGTGACGCAACAGCTCGCCAAAAACCTTTTCCTGACTCCGGAACGCACCGTGCGCCGCAAGGTGCAGGAAGCGCTCCTGGCCTTGTGGCTGGAGCGCCTCTATACGAAGGACCAGATTCTGGCCGCCTACCTGAACCGCATCTACCTCGGCGCGGGCGCCTACGGCGTGGACGCGGCGGCGGATACGTATTTTGGCAAGCCGGTTGGAGCCATCAACCTGCGCGAGTCCGCCATTCTGGCGGGATTGTTGCGCGCGCCGTCGCGCTTTTCGCCCCAACGCGATCCGGCAAAGGCGCTTGAGCGCGCGAAAATAGTGCTCGGGGAGATGGTCGAAGAAGGCTTCATAACCGAAGCCGCGAAAAAAGTCGCCTTGTCGAATGTGCCGAAACCCCGCCGCAAACCGGTGGCGGGCGGCGACAGCCGTTACTTTGCCGACTGGATTACGGATCAGGTCAACGGGCTCTTGAGGGAAGCGCCGCAGGATCTGGTCATCGAAACGACTCTTAATCCCGCGTTGCAGCGCGCGGCGGGCCGCCACGTCACGGCCATTCTGTCGTCGGACGGCGCGCGCGGCGTGGCCCAGGCGGCGCTGGTGACTCTTGCGCCGGATGGCGCGGTACGCGCGATGGTGGGCGGTCGCGACTATGACGAAAGCCAGTTCAACCGCGCGACGCAAGCCATGCGGCAGCCCGGGTCGGCTTTCAAGCCGGTTGTGTATCTGGCGGCCATCGAGGAAGGCCTGTCGCCCGACGACGTGTTCGAAGACGCGCCGGTCAAGGTTGGCAAATGGTCGCCCGAGAATTACGATGGCAGGTATCGCGGCAGCGTCACGGCGCGCGAGGCTTTGGCGGAATCGATCAATACCGTCGCCGTTCGCGTATTGCAGAAAGCGGGCATATCGAAAGCCATCGACACGGCGCGCGCGTTGGGAATCGCGTCGCCCATCGGCAACGATCTAAGCCTGGCGCTTGGCACGAACACGCTCACGCCGCTGGAAATGACGGGAGCCTATGCGTCGATTGCGGCGGGCGGCCGCTTCATCAAGCCCTACGGCATCAAGGAAATACGCAACCGGCAAGGACAGGTTCTTTACCGCAGGCCCGAAGTGAAACCGCCGGCGACGGTCAACCCGCAATCCGTGGCGACGCTTGTCGATATGATGAAGGACGTCATTCAGTACGGCACCGGCAAACGCGCGGCGCTCGATCGTCCGGCGGCGGGCAAAACGGGCACAAGCTCGGATTACCGCGACGCGTGGTTTTTCGGCTTTACGGCGGATTACGTGACGGGCGTCTGGCTCGGCAACGACAACAACGAGCCGATGAAAAAGGTTACGGGCGGAGGCCTTCCCGCCGCGTTGTGGCACGGCTATATGGCGGAAGCCGGGACCGGATTGCCGGTGCGCGACTTGCTTGCGGACATGCCGGAAACAGACGGAAACAACGGGGGCGATGAAAGCGCTTCGGACGCCTTTTCGCCGGAATCGGGGGACGCGCTGGGCGACTTTATCCGCAAACTGACCGGCGATGGCGCGGAAGAAACGCCTTGATCAAAAGCGCGGAATGAACAACGGAGACGTTGCGTCATCCCCGCGAAGGCGGGGATCCATCTTATTTATGAACGCCGTTTGTCTTTTCCAACAATTCTTTCGCTCTTTCAACGACCGCCTCCACACTCAGGCCGCCCATAAGGTTCGGATGAAACGCGCCGGGATAGGGCAGGCGCGCCAAAAGTTCCGCCGTGCTTTCGGGGGTCCGGACAACGGCGGTATGCGGCCCCCATGGCCCATACATCTTTTCGTATCCCGGCCCGAAGAGGCCGAGCGTGGGCGTTCCAACGGCGGCCGCTATGTGCATCAGGCCGGAATCGTTGCCGATAAAAAGGCGGCACTTCTTCAAACACGCGGCGACGGTCAGAAGATCGTGACCGATAGCGTCGACGATTTGCGCGGCGGGCAAGGTCTCGAAAAGCGGCTGAATTTGATCCCGTTCGTGCGGCGCGGCGACGACCAGGACTTTCGCGCCGGGCAAGGGGCCGTCCGGCGCGGTCAGCCGCTGCGCAAGCGAGGCAAACTTTTCAATTTGCCACTGTTTGGCGGGCCAGTTTGCCGCAGGCCCAAGCGCAAGCACGTTTTCGTCCCCCGGCAAAAGCCGCAGGGCTTGCGCTTCCGCTTCCGGGCCGATCCAAATGAATGGGGCGGGCGGCGGATCGAGCCCAAGCGCGGCGGCGTTGTCGAGCACCTTATGCCGGCCCGTCGGACGAGCCGGGCGATAGGCGCGCTTTTGGGCGGCCAGAAGGCGCGACACGAAGCTGTTGCGCAGATCGACGACAAGATCCCACTTCGTCCCGGCGCATTCTCGCCAGAGGCCGAACCAGTGTCCGTTCCACTTCCTCTTTTCGAGGACGATGAGCCGTTCGAGCCGGTCCGCAAAGCGGAATAACGGGGCCGCTACGGGACCGCAGACCAGGGTCAAACGGGTCCCGGGATAGCGCTCTACGAGCCACTTCAACAGGCCCGTGGTAAGAACGGCATCGCCGATCCGGTTGGCAGTAATGAAAAGAATGCGCATTTCAGGGGCGAGGGTTAAGGATCGAAAGAGAATACTATCTTCTATCTTTTCCCTGTTCATAAAACAACTTAGCAAGTATTCTCGCCGTTAACCCCGGACCCGAAACCCCGAATTTTAATGAAAACGGTCGAAATCTTCACCGACGGCGCGTGCAGCGGCAACCCCGGTCCCGGCGGATGGGGCGTCCTCATGCGCTACGGCAAAGTGGAAAAAGAACTTTCCGGCGGCGAGCCTGAGACCACCAACAACCGCATGGAAATGATGGCGGTCATCCGGGCGCTGGAGACGCTCAAGCGCCCTTCGCGCGTCTGTCTTACGACCGACAGCCAGTACGTCAAGGACGGTCTCACCAAATGGCTGCCGCAATGGGAGGCGCGCGGCTGGAAAACGTCGGACAGGAAACCCGTCAAGAATGTCGATTTATGGCAACGGCTCCAGACGGCAATGGAGCCGCATAAGCTGGAGCTGGTTTGGGTTCGAGGTCACGACGGTCATCCGGAAAATGAGCGCGTGGACCGTCTGGCGCGCAACGCGATAGCGAAAACCTAATCGGCCGCTTTTTTATCGCGAACGGCTTTCAGCATTTCTTCGGCGTCCGAAACCTCAAACGCGCCCGGTTTTTCAACGGCAACGATTTTGACAATTCCATTTTCGGCATAAAGGGCAAAGCGCTGACATCGCTGGCCGAGGCCGTAACTTGTGCCGTCAAGCCGTAGGCCGAGCGCCTTGGTGAACGTGGCATTGCCGTCCGCCAACATTGTGATTTCTTCGGCTTTGGCGAACCTGGTCCATGCGCTCATTACGAAAGGATCGTTGACGGCCATGCAAACGACATCGATTCCCAACTCCTTAAAGGCCGGAAGATTCTCAATATATCCCGGCAAGTGTTTTAACGAACAAGTCGGCGAAAAAGCGCCGGGAACGCCGAAAAGAACGACGTTTCTGTTTTTGAAAATCTCGTCGGTGCTTTGGTCTTTAAGGCCGCTTTCGTCCAGCTTCTTCAGAACGACCGATGGGATTTTATCGCCCACTTGAATGGCCATTATCGTCTCCGGTGTTGGGTAAAATCAAAGAGGCGTTGTCTTAGAACCATAGGAAATTCGGCGCAAGCAAAAAGGGACGAGAGATTCACCTGGCGTTGTCGAGCGCTTCAATAACCCTGCCTGGCGTGATGAGTTCAGGCAATATTATACCCTGAGGAGCCTTCGGACCAAAGACAACATTGAAAGGGATGCCATAGCGGCCGTGACTTCTGAGAAATTTCGTTATAACCGGATCGGGATTCGTCCAGTCGCCTTGCATGGCGATAACATCCGGCGAATAAAAAAGGCGCGCGATAACGTTCTCATGCGATAGAGCAAACCGCTGATTAACCTTGCAGTTTACGCACCAGCTTGCGGTGATATCGACGAAAACGATTTTACCCTCGTTGACAAAGCGGATAATCGATGCCTCGTCGAACTTATGCCAACCGTTATTGACGGAAGGAGAATCGTGAGGCGATTCAGAGGAAAAGACGATACCGAAAGAAAAAAGAACAATAACCGCAATAATCATGCGGGAAAAACGGCGAAACAATTCACGACGTTGCAAAAACAGCATGAGGATAAGGATAATAATCCCGCCCGCAATTTTAAGAGCGCTGGCGAAAGAAATTTGAAGCATAAGAACCGAAATCAACCACGCGACCGTTAAGGCCAGTGCCCATCCAAGAATATGCTTTAGCCGAATCATCCACTTGCCGGGGCGTGGCAAAGCCATGGCAAGGCGCGGCCATGCCGCTATGCCAAGATAAGGCAGGGCCATGCCAAGGCCGAGCGCGGCAAAGACGGCCAGAATTTCCATGGGCCCGGCGGCTAAAGCAAAGCCTATAGCCGTTCCAAGAAAGGGAACGGTGCAGGGTGTCGCAAGAAGAGTCGCAAAAGCTCCCGACGCAAAATCGCCCGCAAGCTTCGGATGAAACGAACGACCGGCGCGGTCCGCGAGAAAGCGCGGCAACACTATTTCATAAAATCCCCAAAGGTTGGCGGCAAAAAAAGTAAGAATAAGAATAAGAAAAACTAAAAAAACAGGTTGCTGAAATTGCATGCCCCAGCCGATGGCCTGTCCCGTTGCCTTGAGCCCGATGGCAGCGCCCGCAAGAAGAAGGAAGGAAAACAGAATGCCCGCTGCCGTTGTCAGGAAAGAACGGCGCACCGCGCGCTTTTTACCGCCGCCGTGATTGATGATGCCAAGTATTTTCAGGGACAAAACCGGCAGGACGCACGGCGTAAGATTCAGGATAAAGCCGCCCAAAACGGCCAAAACGAAAAAGAACAAAAAGGAGCCGGTCTTGTTCGTTTGCGAATAGAATGAGCCGTCGAGCGTACGCTCGATCGCCTGATCGCCGTCGATAACGGTGACGGTCAGCGGAAGCGTAGTCAACGAAACGTTCTCGGGCGCGGCCTCCTGTGGCGCAAGCGTAAAGCTTGCCGTCGATTTATCGTCGCTGAGAGTCAGAACGGGTTTGGCGAAAACCACATTTCCGGCGTTCTCCACGAACAAATCGGGCTTGTTGAATGCGCCTTGTTTGGCGACGGTTATCTTTATGCCATTTGCCCGCCGCTCGACGCCTGTGATGGACAGAACTGTGGCCCGCTCCATCGAAGGCACGAGCGCCTGGGCTTTCCGGATAATCGGCGCTTCGGGTCCGGGGATCGCGTCGCCCTCCGGTAGGGCGAGGCGCAGCGAAAAACGCTTGGGCACGCACGTGGCGCTGCAAACCAGCAAGTCGAGTTTGGCGTCGGCGATCAAAGCCTTGCCGGGTTCCCTCAAATAAGCGTCGATCGGCAAAACGACGTGGCCGCTATAACCGAATGTCTCGATGCCTTGTTCGCTCAAACGTTTCGGGGCGGGGAACAGAACCCTGGCGTCCAGCAGATTGCCGCCGCCTGTCGTGCTTGAAAGCCAGTCGAACTGCGGCGGCAATCCGGCTTCGCCGGGCGAACGCCAATACGTATGCGAACCGGGCGCGAGTTTGATTTCAAACCCGAGCGGAATGCGGGTTTCCGTTCCCGTTCCTTCCAGCGCCGAAATCAAACGTACGCTGACATCTTCATCCTTTTCCCACGCGCTGGACGCGGCTTGCGCCGATAATGGGGCAAGGCCTGAAAGCAAAAGGAAAACAAAAAGGAAACGCCGCATAATGGAAAATTCCGATTCAGTTCTTTCGATTTGCAGTATGATGCAATAAACTGTTTATATCAAAAAAAGGGTTAAAGACGTTAATGCAAGGGAAATGACATGGTTTCAGGAGGAGTGGCCGGTTCGGGCAGGCCCGAAGAGTCGACATGGCTTACAGGCCGGATGCTGGTCGCCATGCCGTCGATGCAGGACCCGCGCTTTATGCGCACTGTTACGTATTTATGTTCGCACGGCCCCGAAGGCGCCATGGGCCTTGTCATCAACCGTCTTTACGGCGAATTGAATTTCCGGGCTCTATTGGCCCAACTCAACATCGCGCTTTCGCTTGAGGGGCGGGACATGCCTGTTCATTACGGCGGGCCCGTTGAACCGGTGAGGGGATTTGTCCTTCATTCGTGCGATTACCTGCGCGACGGCACAATGCCGATCGACGACAACGTTTCCCTGACGGCCAACGTCGAGGTGCTCCGGGAGCTTGCGGAGGGTCGCGGGCCGGAACGCGCGCTTCTGGCGCTGGGATACGCGGGCTGGGGCCCGGGCCAGCTTGACGCCGAGCTGCAAACGACGGGCTGGATCGTGGCGCCTGCGGACGAAGACATTGTCTTCGCCGTTGAAACGGAATCGAAGTGGGAGCGCGCGCTGGCCAAACTGGGCATAAGCCCCACCATGCTTTCCGGGGAAGTCGGCCACGCCTGACGTTCGTGTCAGAGTCCGGTCTGGGAAAGAATGGCGTGCTGCTTGTCGACAAACGACACGATCTGACCGATCTTGTTTTCGCGTATAAGGTTGCGGATGGCCGGGCCTTGCGAGCCGAAGTCGGTCAACACGGTCGTCGTGGCCAGCCCAAGTTCGCCCAGCGTTTGATAGATGCAGGCGGAAAGGCTGGACGAAAGAAGCTGGCGGGCGCGGTCGCCGACAACCTGTTCGGCGAGCTGCAATATGCCTTCCAGACCTTCCTGCAGGCTGCCCGCGTGCACGGTGGCGATCACAAGGTGCCCCGACGTAGCCGCGCGCAGCAACTGGTTCGCGGCGTCGGGCGTGCAAACCTCGCCGATAAAAATATATTTCGGGTGGCAACGCAGACTGCGTTGAAGCATTTCGGCCCACTCGCGGTCTTCGTGGACCTCGACCTGATAGCAATAACCGTTTTCGCCGCGCCGTCCGGCCATGTTGTATTCGACCGGATCCTCGATACAGAAGGAAATGCCGCCGAAGTTTTCCATATAATCCATCAAAAGGGAACAGCACGTCGTTGTTTTTCCCTGTCCTGTCGCGCCGCAAAGAAGAATAAGGCCATTGCGCCTTCCCAGGCTTTTCAGATGGGGCAGAAGCGCGGCCGGAAAGCCGAGTTTCTCCAGCGGCGGCGGCAAATCCTTAACCTTCCGCAAGGCCACCCATTTCTGGCCGTTGGCCGTGCTGACGGTGGCCGTTCGCAAGCGCATTCCGTCGAAGGTAATCATTGAAATGTCCGCATAGCGCGAACTGAACATGTGCTGTTTCAGGCGGATGACATCTTCTTCGTATTCGGGGCCAAGGTCGATGTTCGGGTATTTGGTCACACCCTTGACCGTGACGCTCGTGCTGTAATGAGGCGGCTCATCGCCTTCAATGCAGACATAGAGGTCGACAAAAGACAGATCGTTGAGTTTCTTCTGGCTCATGGAAACGCGCTTTGTGGGTCATAAAACACGTTCCCAACTTTACATTTCAAAGAAGAAAAAACCGTTAACCCTGAGAAAACATTAAGAAAATCACGCTCACCCGTTAAGAAAAAACTGAGAAGGGGTTAAGGAAGGAATAATCTCGCGCCGTATTGTCGAAGAAACCTTAAAATTATTGTCCCCTCTGCCTCCTCACTTCATACAAAGCCACGGCGGCGGCGTTGGAGACGTTAAGGATGCCGATAGGGCCGCCGGTGGGCAGGCGGGCGAGTTCGTCGCAATTTTCGCGCGTGAGCCGTCTCAAACCGTCGCCTTCTGCGCCGAGCACAAGCGCTGTGCGGCCCGTCAGGTCCAGAGCACTCAAATCGCGTTCGCTTTCTTCAGCAAGACCGACGCACCAATACCCCGCTTCCCGCAAATCCTTCATGGCGCGCGCAAGGTTTACGACATGAACCAACGGCACGTGCTCGGCCGCGCCCGAGGCCGTCTTCGCCATCACGCCGGTCGTGCTTGGCGCGTTGCGTTCGGTCATGACGATGGCGCCCGCGCCGAACGAGGCCGCCGAGCGCAAAATCGCGCCCACGTTGTGCGGATCGGTCACCTGATCCAGAACGACGATAAGGCCGGGTTCTTTTTCCAATACTTCATGCAAGGCCACCTCGAACAGAGGCGAGGCTTCCAAAGCGACGCCCTGATGCACGCTGTTCGGCGGCAAAAGGCGATCCAGTTCGTCGCGTTTGACGAGTTGAGGCTCCGGCCTTTTTATCTCGTCAAGCGCGGCCGCGCCCAGCGCGCCCGCCAAAGCCTCGCGTCCGGCTTCGGTCATCCAGAGCTTGAAGCATTTGCGCTTCGGGTTCAGCCACGCCTCGCGCACGGCATGAAGTCCCCACAGCAAAACGCCTTGGTTGGGGTGCTGTATGGATGGGGCCGCGGGTTTTGGTTTTTGCTTCCTCATGTCTATCTTTTTTTCATGCCGGAAGTAGCGCCGTGGTTCGGCGTCTTTGTGGAATTCGCCGCGACCGGGTTTAACCTCAGCCTTGGCGTCATGCTGGCGGTCGCGCCAGCGCTTGCGAGGCGCTGGTGGGCGAGGGCCATCGTCGCGCGCGGGCGGACTGAGACGTTTGCCAGAAACGCCCTTGCCCCGGGCAGGGGCGGGAGAATGGCGGGAATGAGCCGCGCCCTTGCCGGAAGCGCGGGAAGGGCGGGCGTGTTTGGGGCGGTGTTTTTTCATGGAAAACCAAAAAGAGGAATGAAAAGGTTGGCAAAACCAATTTGCCACGATCTTAAGGCGATAGCACCAGAAAATTTTGTTGGCTGCGGGCCGTTAACCATAATTTTAAAAAACGCTTTCGTTGAGGCTACACAAAGAGGTGAAGGATTTGACAAGTGGAGGCCTGAGACCTACAGAAAGATAAAGCGATACATTGAGAGACAAGATTGCCATGAATTACCCGGATAAATGGAACGGTATTGGAAGATTCCTGTTTACGGAAAAGGTTGCCCCGGACAACACGCCTCTTTTCAAGGGGGCGCCGGATCTGGCGCAAGCTTTGGATAAACACCTGCCACGCAATGCCCGCAATACAATTGTGTCGTGTCTTGCTTATTATTTAGGAGAGATCAAAAGAAGTTATGCGCGGCCCATGACCAAGCCGTATTTGAGGGCCATTGAAAGGGTTTTGCGCGTGTGCGCTCAATCCAGAGGCTTAGACAGGAAGTTAGAGGACGATTTGGTTAAACGGCTTTACCAGGTTAACGAAAGAGTGAATGAAGAACGAAAGGTATTTATCCGCTCAACGGATCTGGCGCTGATCGATCAGGATAAAATTTTAAAGTATTTGGCGCACAAAAAGCCGCATACGCACAACATCGTTCGAAGGTCGACGGCTCTTAAGCGGGAAATGACGCGTACGGCGCAAGAAATTCTTGCCAATAATAACTTCAAGCCGATTGAAATCAGTTACCTGATAAATGACGGGGATTTGTTTCGTTCCCTCTTAAACGATGACCCGAAGCTTGAACAACCGCCTACGCGAAAAGGATTGCTCGATTTTGGCCTGGGATCCCAGGCTTTCGAATCTTTAAGGGAAAAACCCGCCGTCCGGTTGGCTTTTGCCCATTTGCTCGTTAGCGGCAAAAAAGGTTTTGAACCGGTTCATAAAGAAATGAAGTGCATGGCCGAGGAAATTATGAGCCGGGGGGTGCTGGCGCCGCTTCAATATTATTACTTGAATACGCGCGGGGATTTTTTCCGCTCTATCCTGAACCGGGATCCCCAACTTCTTTCGTTGGCGATGCACAAAGACATCGATAAATTCGGGCTCACGCAGCCACAGGCAAACGTCATCAGAAAAGAGCCGGAAGTTAAACTGGCCTTCGCCCAGTTTCTTATCCCAAGCCTATAGATTGGCGCGGCTGCTCGTCGTCAAACCTTCTGTCAGGTTCGAAAAACTGTCCATTTTACCGTTAAAAAGGGCCCGCAAAGGGCCCAGCCAGTCCGCCTACGCCGGGGCTTCCTCCTTCGCTAAAGCTTCGGAGGACAGGTCGGCGGACATAAGGTTTTCTAAAGCTCGGCGTTGCCTCGCTAAGAAAATCTAATGGTGGAGGAGGTAGGACTAAGTTCGAACCAAAAAATGGTCGAAGAGCTTACCGAATGGGGCACAATACTCGAAATAATAGACCATAATCAATCGGATACGAAACGCGTCGAATTTTGAAGCCAAAAGCCGCTACTTTTCTGTTGGTTAATTTGTTTACCTTCGCAAACTGGTTAAACCGCCCCTTTGAAGAGCATACAGCAATTGAAGGCATGGGCCCGAGTCGTAACAAAACATTTCAAGTGATGTTTGCGTTAATCATAGTATTTTGTTGAACCCCCAAAAGCATGTTGTCATATTTGCTGCTCGTCCCTCTCAAGGAGAATTCCGTGCAAAGCAAAACGATATTATCAGATCCGTTACAGCAATACTTATCCGAAAGGATCACGGAAACAACATTTGTTGATATTGTAATAAAGGAAATTCGCGAAGGGTCTTTCTGCCAAGCCCTGAAATGGGTTTATCCGATGGCCCTATCTTATCACAAGAGGCAACCCGATTCCTCGCTTTGCGAAGGGATAGAAAAAAATCTTGCTTCTTGTCGCACAAATCTTTTCTGGCGTCGCACAACTTTTTCAGAATGGCTACCCGATCCTTCTGTACGAGCGGTCGATATCGCTGCGCTGTCTATTGCTGAGCTGCCCCCCAAAATTTAGACCAGTGATATAAGGTCCCTAAACGAGTACGGAAAGGGAACGGATATGACTGGGATGCGGAATAAACACACGAAAGAAACGAAACTGAAAGTTGTGCTGGCGGCGCTGGCTGGGGACA
>JAXGVG010000057.1:0-10838 GCA_040773965.1 Alphaproteobacteria bacterium
CGCAGTTGGCGTTGGCGCCGTCTATGTATCGGGCATCTGGCTGGCACGCGTCCAGTACACCATGCAGCAGAGCGCCCACCCCTTTGGCGGAGCACTCCATGTGCTCGACGGCGAACGCGACCTCTTTGCGCCGCCCATCCCGGCGGAAGAGTACGTGCTTGAGATCGCCGACGGCCAGCGCTATCCCGCAGCCGAGAAACGATATGTTGTCGTTCCGGTCGTAGGCCGTGACGGCGTGGTTTTTGTTCTGGGCCAGCAGGGTGCGCAGGGCCGATGTCCCCGCGTGGTTGATGCCAATGACGACGATTTTCATGGGGGCTCCGGTGGGCGTGTTTTCCTGTTCCGCCCTTATGCTTAGGGGCGCGTCGGGGGCAGGTCAATTTGAATCGGCGCGGCGGAAAAATCTGGAAGCGTTCCAATCGTCAAGATGCTGTATTGAACGGGAGGAATTGACACATTATTTGGCCTGACGCCTCGCGAAGCTTCGATCAAGAACATCTGTCCGGCAAACGCACATTTAATATTTTGTTTCGCGGCGAATCTTTCCCTTTTTACTTTTTTTTAAACCTTAAACGGCTAAGTGTCTCTGCGCGCGCTATTTCCCTTTCCCGTCTTTTTCCGAAGCTTACCCAGAAAGAATATTCCGAATGAGACAATCCCTTCGCCGTGCCGCCCGCCAGATGACCGCGATCGTTTCTTCATCGGCCTTTTTCCTTCTTTCCGTTGCGCCTTTCGCAAGAGCCGCGCCGGTCCGTTTCGCGTGGGATCCGAATGCGGAAGTGGATTTGGCCGGATACAGGTTGCATTGGGGCGACGAGCCGCGCGCGTACACGACGACGGTCGATTCGCCGGGAACGGGAACGACGATCGACGTCGACATGCCTCCCGGGTTTCACTTCGTGGCGGCTACGGCTTACGATACGCACGGCAACGAAAGCGATTATTCCTCGCCGGAGCTGAGGGCTTTTTGCGACGACACAAAATGCCGCAATGCCGACGATCCGAATGACCCCGTTGTGCCGCTGGTCCGGGTTGAGCTTTATGCCGACGAAGCGGGCCAGACTCATATCATCGGCTATAACGCCGCCAACGTCCGCGTTTTGTCGCAAACGCAGCCGGCCGTTCCGGGATTTTCGCCTTCGGGGATCGATCAGACAATGCCGTTGGACGGTATGTTGAGGTTGACGTACGTTTCCAACGACGCCTCGCAGATTCTTCGCCGTAAAATGGACCGCTATGGACTTGTCGATCCGGGCGGCGACAAAATCATCGGGCCCTTTCACGACGCTTCATGGGTCCCGGGCGATCCTCCCGACTGGGTGGTTATAGGTTCCGGCTACGATCGCGACCAGACAGGCCTGGCCACAGTCGCGTTTCGGGCCGTCGTGAACGGAAAGATCCGTTTCATTGACCTTGACCAAAACGACGAGCCCGTTGGCGGCGGGACGTATTTTTACACGCCATCGCCGGAAGACGGCGGTTTCATGCCTGTTATGTTCCAACGGAGCAACGACGGCTCGAAGCGCATCTATTCCGCAAGCAGCGATCGCCGGAGCTTGCGCATCCTGCGATGGGCGAACGGGAACGTTTTCCTCGGCGCGGTCCGCCACGATGCGACCATGCCCTTTATTGGCGCCGCGCGGAACCAGGACGGCTCGGGATCGCATTTATTGTGGGGGGCGGGCGACACCCTGAACGGGTTTTCCGTCGAAATCTGGAATCTGGATTACGCGACGGATGGGCGGCTCGGTATTGCCGTCCGGTACGGTCCTTATGCCGGAGCTCAACCGGCAAGAGTTCTTCGCGGCCTCGGCGAAGCATGGAACATTGTATGGTATTACGCGGCGGACAGGCGCAACAGCCTTTGGACGCTCAACGCTCTGGGCCAGCGGGTGAGTTACGCGCAGTGGGATCCCGGACAGTCCGGATGGTCGATGACGTTCAATCCCGCTTTCAGGATCGAGACCTTCAGTGACGGCACGGGACAGACCGTCGTTGTTGGAGGAGGCCCCACGGGGTTTCCCGTCAACATCGTAACGCTTCGCGCCGTTCCGGGTTTTTATCCCATAAGAACCGTTGCCGAACGCAATTCCGACGGCACGTTCCGGCAGGCCTTTAAAAGCGCCGACGGCAAGCAAGGGTTTGTCCAGAAACTCAACGCGGACGCTTATCCAATGGGCGAAGGCGTTTATATCGGTCCGATCAATGCGCCGGGAAATTGGCAGTTCGTGGGCTATGACCGGAACGACAACGGTGAAGCCGCCGCGGCGTTCCGGGACGCCGACGGCACAAGCGCGACGTTCGGAAAGATTGTTGTCATGGGCCTCAACGCCTCGGACCTGCCGATGCCGGGAGCCGTTCTGGAGATACTTCCCGAACCGGAAGATTTGACTTTGCAGGCCCGGTTTTTCCAGTACAGAAACGACGGGTCGGGCCGCCTGGTTCTTGCGGACGGATCCGGCAAGATACTGCGCTTCAAGCGATGGGACGGCACGCAAAGCATATTGGCGACCGTTCCCTATACGGTTGGCCGCCCGATCGTCGATTATAAATGCAAACCGGACGGGACGTCCGCGCACGCGTTGTTTCAAATCGGCGACTCGACGAACGGATACAAGATTACGCTGTGGAATCTCGATCCCGACACGGACGTTAAAACGGGGTTTTATGATTACGGGCCTTATGCCGCTGCGCCCGGAAACGTCGCGAAAGCCATCGGGCTTAACCGTATGGCGGGAGGCAATCGCGAAATTGTTTGGCAGTATGTCGGCGTTAACACGGACTATCGATATAGCCACTGGATATTGAACGGCGACGGCGTCATGAAGGGCGCGCCGGTTCGCGTCGATCTGCCTCAAACGGATTGGATTCCCGTTCTGGCGCAAAACGCAACATGGCCGGGAACATCGGCTTATGCCTCCCTTGATCTGTTCCGGATTCTTTCGGAGGCATACACGGCGTTCAACCCGGGAAGCGTGAGCGGCATTCATGCGCCGCAGGTTCCAAACGACAAAAGCATGGGCTATCCCCACCAAAAACCGCTCATGGCGGGGCTTGAAACGCTTGCGTGACAAAGGCGTCAAAGACCATTCCGGCGGTCCGGGGGAGAGGGAGACATATGCCTGTCCGGCAGGTTCCTGAACGGGCTACCGGGTCGCCAGCACCATGACGATTTGACGCCCCTCAAAGCTTGGCTCGGATTCGACCTTGCCGACGGGCTCAAGCTCGGCGCGGACGCGCTTCAGGACGTTTTGGGCTATATCCTGATGCGCCATTTCGCGGCCCCGGAAACGCAACGTGATTTTGACCTTGTCGCCGTCTTCAAGGAACGATTTCGCGTTCTTCATTTTGATATTGAAATCGTGGTCGTCGATCATCGGGCGCAGCTTGATTTCTTTTATCTCGATGACTTTTTGCTTCTTGCGCGCTTCGGCGGCCTTTTTTTGCTGGGCGTATTTGTACTTTCCGTAATCAAGGACCTTGCAGACCGGCGGATCGGCGCCCGGCGAAATTTCCACGAGATCGAGTCCGGCTTCCTCGGCCAGAGCCAGCCCCTCACGGACGGACATGACGCCGCGCATTTCGCCTTCTGCATCGATGACACGGATTTGACGGGCGATGATGGCGCCATTCACGCGCGTGCCATCATCTTTTTCTCGCCGGGGGGCTTCTTGTCTGTCCCGGCTTATGGGTGGACGAACGATGGAAACTTCTCCTCTCAAAGTTGATACGCCTGTGTCTTTCAAAGACGATAAGCCCTTAAGATTATGGAAAAGTTAAGGCGCGTCAAACCTTTTCCTTTCCCGGGATCGGCGGATGATACCGTTTTGCAACAGAAAAGCGGGCGTTAACCCTGTTTTTGCCCTTGCCTGAGCAAATCAGGCGGGATGCCTTCCTGCGCCAGCGCCGCCACGGCTTCCTTGAGCGGCAGGATTTCCTGCGCTTCGCCGCCCAACCGGCGCAGGGCTACCGTTCGGCCGGAGGCTTCTTTCTTGCCGACCACGACGATCGTGGGGATTTTTTGAAGGCTGTGATCGCGAACCTTGGCGTTGATCTTTTCGGGGCGCGTATCGATTTCGGCGCGCACGCCGGCATTTATCAGCGCCTTGTGAACCTCTCCGGCATAGTCGTCGGCATCGTTGGTGATGGTGCATACGACGGCTTGAACCGGCGCGAGCCAGGCGGGAAACTTTCCCGCGCAATCCTCAATCATGACGCCGATAAAACGCTCGATGGATCCCATGATGGTTCTGTGAATCATGTGAGGAACATGCTTCGCGCCGTCTTCGCCCGTGTAACTTAGACCAAGGCGGCGCGGCATGTTCATGTCCACCTGAATCGTGCCGCATTGCCAATCGCGTCCGATGGCGTCCTTGATGACGAAGTCGAGTTTGGGAGCGTAGAACGCGCCGTCCCCTTCGTTAAGGACCCACTTCATGTCGATGCGGTCGCACACGCGGCGCAGGGCGGCCTCGGCCCGATTCCAGTCTTCTTCCGTGCCGATGTATTGGGATGGCCGTGTGGAAAAGTGGATCGTAATGCTGTTGGCCAGGCCGACGTCGGTATAGACGTCCTTGATGAGATCGCACATGGCGATGACTTCGTCTTCAAGCTGTTCCGGCGTGCAAAAGATATGCGCATCGTCCTGCGTAAAGGCCTGAACGCGCATCAGACCATGCCTTGCGCCGGAAGCTTCCCGCCGGAACACATGGCCGAACTCGGCCATCCTGACCGGCAGATCGCGGTAACTTTTGGTGCCGCTCAGGTAAATTTGCGCGCCACCCGGACAACTCATGGGTTTGATCGCATAGGGGTTCTCGCGTTCTTCGTCTTTTATGATGAACATGTTCTCGCGATATTTGTCCCAATGTCCCGAAGCTTTCCAAAAGGACGAGTCCAGCATTTGAGGCGTGTTGACTTCAACGTAGCCCTGACTCGCGATTATCCGGCGCATATAGGCCATGAGGGTCAGGTATAGGCCCCACCCTTTGTGGTGCCAGAAAACCTGGCCCGGCGCCTCTTCCTGAAAGTGGAAAAGATCCAAAGCGGCGCCGATTTTTCGATGGTCCCTTTTTTCCAGCTCTTCCATGAACGATAAATGGGCTTGAAGCTCTTTCTCGTCCCTCCATGCGGTGCCGTAAATGCGCTGCAGCATGGTTTTGCTGGAATCGCCGCGCCAGTAAGCGCCCGCGACTTTCATGAGCTTGAAAGCGTTGCCAACCTTGCCGGTGGAGGGAAGGTGCGGTCCGCGGCAAAGATCTTTCCATGTGCCCTGGACGTAAAGGGAAATTTCCTCGCTTTCAGGCAAGTCCTTGATGATTTCAACCTTATAGTTCTCGCCTTTGGACTCGAAGTATTCGATGGCTTCCTTGCGCGGCATAACCTCGCGCACCAGCAGCTTGTCGCGCGCGACGATTTCCCGCATTTTGGCCTCGATTTTGGGAAAGTCCTCAGGCGAAAAGGGCTCGTTGCGCGCGAAATCGTAATAGAAACCGTTTTCGACATTCGGGCCTATGGTCACTTGCGTGCCGGGAAAAAGTTCCTGCACGGCTTCGGCAAGCACGTGGGCCGCCGTGTGGCGGATCAACGCAAGGGCTTCGGGAGACGTGCGCGTTATAATTTCAACCGTTGCGTCCTTGTCGATCGAACGCTGCAAATCGCAGAGGGCGCCGTCCATCTTGATGGCAAGTGCCGCTTTGGCAAGCCCCGGTCCGATGTTGGCCGCCAGTTCGGCGCCGGTGACAGGGGTGGGAAATGCCTTTACGCTGCCGTCGGGCAGGGTAAGGCGAAGCGGCGACGAAGCCGCACAGGCTGCTTGTTTCATATAGCCTTTCTATCGAACCCATGGTTTCGGCGCAATACGTCTAAGCAAGATGGTTAATGCCGGGACCGGGACAGTTTTGCGTTCTTGCTCTCGGAATCGCGAACGCGTATCACTTGGAACCACGATTCGCGAATCGCCGATAAGGTTAAATCAGGGAGCGTCCGTGAGCCTTAAATCTCTTTTGGTTCTGTTTTTATCCACCGGCAACGCGGCACGCAGCCTTATGGCTGAAGCGCTCTTAAACGCAAGGGGAAGCGACCGTTTTACGGCTCGCAGCGCCGGATATAGGCCGTTACCGGAAGTCCATCCCGAAACGTTTGCGATCTTGAAAGCCGAGGGGTTGCCGACGGAAAGCCTTCATACCAAGGGATGGGGTGAATTTCTGGCGTCGGCCCATATATTGAACGTCGACGTTATAGTCACCTTATCGGAAGAGGCGAAACTTTATTGCCCGGCATGGCCCGGGGAACCCGTTCGGGTTCATTGGACGCTTGACGATCCGTTGGGGGCCGAGCGCGCCGATGTGCGCGAATGGAAATTTCGCAAGAGTTTTTCGACGCTTCAAACCCGCATCGAAGCGCTTGTTCGCGGCAAACGCCCCCAAACGTCCAGCGAGCTGTTTTTGCAGCTTAAGGATATAGGAATGGTTGTATAGGCGACACTTAAGGCCGGAGGAAAGAATATGCCGAATGCCCTGCAAAGAAAGATGTTCAAAAGGCCCCGCGCTTTGTTCCGGTTAAATCGCGGTTTTTCTCTCATTGAGTTAAGCGTCGTTCTTCTCGTCATAACCCTGGTGCTCGGAGCTATCTGGGCGGCGGCGGGTTCCGTTTCGGACGAAGCGAAGCTTGGACAGGGCGTTGCTCAGGTATGGGAGATTTCGGGCAAAATTCGCGACCTTTACACAGGGCAGAATTTATCGGTGGCGCAAAACACGGAGGCCATTGTTTGTGCCGGCGTTTTTCCAAAAGAAACGTTGTTGGGAACGGGCGCTTATTCCTGTGGCGCTCACCCGCCTCTCAATCCGTGGAGGGGGGCGATTGAAGCCACCGTCAATACAAACGGGACTTTCACCATTACCTTCCGGGGACTGGAACCCCGGTTATGCGCGGAGCTTATCGCGAGAATTCCGGCAACAAGAAGGGCCGAGGCGACGCCGATGCAAGCGGGAGCGCCGGTCAATGTACATTATCTCAATGGGGCTGGAACGGTTATGGGAACGGATTTGGCCGGAATGTCCGTTACGCAAGTATTTAATAACGTCAGAGAAGGCGCGGGCAACTGCACGGGCGTCCGGTTTCTTTACAGTTTATAGCGGCGCCGCAAGGAGCCGGGATCAGGCCCCGTCCTTTTTGCCGGTGCGCTCATAGTGGCGCATATAGCGGTTGGTAATAAGATCGGTTTTGACGATGATGCAGACGTCGGTCGTGTTGAAAGACTCGTCGATGACGGCGCCGTCGCCGACATAGCCGCCGACACGCAAATAACCCTTGATGAGAGGCGGCAAGCTGTTGCCTCCGCTGCGCGGGTCCATTTTCATGTTGTCGAAGGCCTCGTCCGGGTTGAACGCCTCGCGCGGCATAAGCGCCATGTCGACATAACGTTCCGGCAAAGCCCTTGCGCGCAAGGCAGGGGGGGCAAGGTGGTGATAGTAAAGGTAAGACAGGGGCAGCGCCAGCGACCGGGGGTCCGTGCCGGGCAGGCTGGCGCATCCGAACATGAGGGTGATGTCGTAACGGAACATGTACGAAGCGAGTCCTCGCCACAACACCTGCATGACCGTGCCGATGCGGTATTCGGGATCAATGCAGGAACGGCCAAGCTCAAGAATTTCACCCGGGTAATGGACGAGGGGCGCAATGTCGTATTCGCCGGCGGAGTAGAACGAACCTATTTGCGCGGCCACGTTGCGCCGGATCAGCCTGTACGTGCCGACGACCTGAGCGCCTTCGGGGCGGGCATGATCGAAAACAAGCAGGTGATCGCAATAATCGTCGTATTTATCGAAATCGCGACGGAGCGACGCCATTTCCGGCGTCGGCCTGGCGCCCATCTCGTCGTAAAAAACGCGGTACCGCAAAGCCTGGGCCGCATCGACTTCTTCGGCCTTTGCGGCAAGGCGCACTTCAAGGCTGCCCACCGTCAGGTCGTTGTCGAGCAGGCCCGCTATGTTTTCGGAAGTTAACGACATTTTTTCCTTCCTGCCTGGCGCATGACGAGACGTTAGGGTTCAAGACGCAGGTTTTGTGCCGTCATACCACAGAGATTCGAACAACGCCATTCTTGATCCCTGAAGTCCCTAAAAACGGACGAACGGAACAGGCCTCTGGAGGGCCTGTTTTTGCTGGTTTCTAACGGGTCTTTGCAGGTCAGGCCGCTTTTTGTTTCGAGGTGCGGCGCGCCGTGCCAAGGCCGATTTGCTTGGCCAGCTTGCTGCGCTGTTTGGCGTAATTCGGGGCTACCATCGGATAATCGGGTCCCAAACCCCAGCGCTCGCGGTACTGGTCCGGCGTCAAGTTGAAAGACGTTTTCAGATGACGCTTGAGCATCTTGAGCTTTTTGCCGTCCTCAAGGCAAACGATGTATTCCGGCGTAACCGAACGGCGGATCGGCACGGCCGGTTCGGTGCGGGCTTCGGTTGTTCCGGCCCCGGCGCCAATGCGGTTCAGGCTTTGGTAAACCGTTGAAATCAAAGCCGGAAGATCGGCCTGGGCAACGTCGTTGTGGCCGACGTAAGAGGCGACGACTTGGGCGGTAAGGGTTAAAAGAGTTTCATTGACGGGCGAATCGTGCGTGTTTTTCTCGGGCATTGGCCGGTAACTCCATTCAGTGATTTATCCTGATTTCTGCGCCGGAAGGCAGGAACAAGATGCGCGTTTTTATGCCTTTTTATTGTGCGTTATGTCAAGAGAACAATAATAAATCCTCTCTTTTTGTCACAAATAAGGCATAAGAAACAAAAAAACGCGGCTATATTCTAAATTATTAAAAGCCAAACAAGCTTTTTATTGATTTTTCCACAGGCGGAAAGGGGACATACCGTCGCCCGGCGCGGAAATGCCGATATTTGTGGATATCAGGCTTGGGGAAAAACGACTGTGCCTTCGCGCAATTCGCCGACGCGGTCCATGCGGCGCGCAAGATCGTAATTGTGCGTGGCCATTAGCAAACAAAGTCCTTGTGATTCAACGAGCTTTTCCAGAACCTCGAATACGTATTCTGCGGTATGGGGGTCGAGGTTGCCAGTCGGCTCGTCCGCAATGAGGAGTCTGGGGTTGTTGGCCAGCGCGCGCGCGATGGCCACGCGCTGCTGTTCGCCGCCGGACAGCCGCGCCGGCCTATGTTTGGCGCGGTTCGCAAGGCCGACAAGGGCCAGAAGCTCATCGGCGCGTTTCGCGGCGGCGCTTTCTTTCCGGCGGGCGATCATTTGCGGCAGGATGATGTTTTCGCGCGCGGAAAACTCCGGCAGCAGATGGTGAAACTGGTATACGAAACCGATGTATTCCCGACGCAAGGCCGTGCGTTCGGCGTCATGAATGTCCCCGGCGGAGGAGCCATTGACGAGGACGCTGCCACCATCGGGTTTCTCGAGCAGACCGGCAATATGCAGCAGCGTCGATTTTCCCGATCCGCTGGGGCCGATCAGCGCTACCCTTTCGCCCGCACCCACGTTTAGCGAACAACCGCGCAAAACCTCGAGCTTGTTCCCGGCTTGTGTGAAAGTGCGGCTAATATTTTGCAGCGACAGAACGGGTTCGCCAACATCCGTCATCCGATCCCTGTCTTCTGTTCCCTGATTACTCATAGCGCAAGGCCTCAACCGGATCGAGCCGCGCCGCGCGCCAGGACGGGTAGAGCGTGGCCAGGAAAGAAAGCGTCAGCGCCATGAGAACCACCTGCAGGACCTCGCCCCAGTCGATGACGGAGGGCAGGTGGGTCAGGAAATAGATTTCCGGCGAAAAAAGCTCTGTGTTCGTCAGGCGTTGAACGATCTGCCGCACGTTTTCGATGTTGTCCGCGACAAAAACGCCAAGACCGAGCCCCAATGCCGTGCCGAGAACGCCGATGCTGGCTCCGCTTAAAAAGAAAATGCGCATGACCATGCCGCGCGTGGCCCCCATTGTGCGGAGAATGGCGATATCGCGCCCCTTGTCCTTTACCAGCATGATGAGGCCAGAAATTATGTTGAAAGCCGCCACCAGAATGATCAGCGTAAGGATCAAAAACATGACATTCCGCTCGACCTGCAGGGCCGTGAAGAAGCTCGCGTTGCTTTGCTGCCAGTCGAGAAGGCGCGTTTCCGTCCGGCCCAACGCTTCGACAACATCCATTTTAATGGCATCGAATTTATGTGGGGTCTTGACGAAAAGTTCCAGCGACGAAACGCCCGTGCCGGTGCGGAAAAAAATCTGTGCGGCTTCAAGAGGCATGAAAATAAAGCCATTGTCGTATTCGAACATGCCGACATCGAAAACGGCAGCGATGGGATAAGCCCGCATGCGGGGTGCAGAGCCGAAAACGGTCGTCTTGCTTGTGGGCGAAATGAGAGTCAGCGTGTCGCCGTCGCGAACGCCCAAACGCTGCGCCATGCGTTTACCAATCACGATTTTATCGTCGCCGAAATCGTCCAGCGAGCCTTCGACGATGTGTTTCATAATAATCGGGCGTTGGCGGAATAATTCAGGCGCGACGCCGCGCACGAGCGCGCCGGAAGCCGCGCCGTCTTTGGTGATAAGCGTTTGCCCTTCGACCGAGGGCGAAACTTCAAGAACGCCGGGAACCTTTTTAATTTTTTCGGCGAGGGGCGCATAATCGAACAGCATGCCGTCAACAGCATAGACATTCATGTGGCCGTTAAGGCCCAGCACGCGGTCGAACAAATCGGCGCGAAAGCCGTTCATCACCGACATGACGACAATAAGCGTAGCCACGCCCAGCCCGATGCCAAGCAGCGAAAACCAGCTGATGACGGAAATAAAGCCTTCTTGCCGTCGCGCTCTTAAATAGCGCATCGCCA
>JAXGVG010000058.1:0-10768 GCA_040773965.1 Alphaproteobacteria bacterium
CCGGCCTCGCCCGTCTGAGCCGCAAGAACCAGAACGGATATGTCCGGCTGTTCCTTTAGCAGGCGCAGCAATTCCGTGCGGAGGTCTCCCTTGCGGATGAAAACTTCCGGCTTCATGCCGCAAACGTTTTCCACCAAATCTTCATGCCCTTTAAGTTCAGCCCGTGCGCGGTTCAGCGCGTCTTCCGTCAATGTCTCATCGACGCCCGCCCACGGTTGAATGGCCGGCGGTTCGGCAACATACAAAATGGCTACGCGACACCGCGGCGTGCTGCGCGCATGCCAGGCTGCGTACTTCAGGGCCACGGACATTTCCCTGCTTTCGTCCACAACGACAAGAAACGTGCGAATTGGCTGGTTTGTGCTCATGACGACCGCCTGAAAACGTAAGCCCCCGCCCCGCCCAGGCCGAGAGAAAGGGCGAGCGCCAGCAAAGCATAACTGAACGGGCGCGTATGGGCGAGATTATATAAAGACGCCTCGATGCCGACGGGCGCCACGGTGAAGGATGAGGTCTGCTCGGCAATGACTTTTTTATTTTTCAGAAGGTAAATATGCGCCATATACATCCCTATGGGCATGTCCGCAGGCAGGTCGAAATCGGCGCGGAAAAGGCTGTTTCCCGTGATCCGAACACCGGACGGTTTCTCCTGAAAAAGCCGTTGGGCCTTTCTTGTTTCAAGCAAGGCTGCACGCCAAGAAGGTTTCGTTTCCCCCTCTCCTCCTTTAAGGGGCAGATGAAGACTTGCCAGGTTTAACCCGTAACGCGCAACGCTTTCGGCGTCGGCAACGTCTTCAACAGGCTTCGACGAGGCTATGGCATAGAAACCCGGCACAGGCTCGAATACCGTCGGCCTGCCGTTGATCCAAATTCCGGTCTTTTTTACCTTCGGCCGTAAAATCGCGCGCGCCGGGGGTCCTTCGATAATTACGGCAACATCGGCAGGAATCTTGAGCGCGCCGAAAATAAGCATCGTCGTGCCGTTGAATCCGACGGAAACGGCCACAAAGTTCGACGAGACGTCCGCCACGACCTTTTCCGTCCGCGCCAGCGCGGGAACGGAAGCCAAAACGATCAGAAGCGCTATCAGGAAACGCTTCATGACAAAAGCTCCATATCGAGCGCATACAGGCGAGCGGGCGTTACCGTCAGATCGACGAAAATTTTAACGGCCACGGCCAAAATCAGCAACGCCATCAAAAAACGGGCCCATTCAGGTTTGATGCGCGCCGCCGCGCGCGTGCCGAACGGCACGCCCACCACGCTTCCGGCCAGAAGAAACAGGGCCAGAACGATATCGACGCTTTGGTTGAATGCGGCCTGGAGCACCGTCGCCAGCGCCGTTGTGAAAATGATTTGAAAAAGAGACGTTCCGCTCACCAGTTGCGGCGGCATGCGCAGGATGTAAAGCATCGCCGGTATCAGGACGAAACCGCCGCCGATCCCGAGCAAGGCAACCAGAAGACCGCCGCCAAAGCCGATGCTCGCCGGTAAAAGCATATGGACGCGCACGTTCGATGCCGGAAAATCGAGCGCGTATTTTTTATCCGCGCCCCACAAGCGGACAGCCCGGCCGGAAGACGGGTTTTCGTTTCCCCTGCCGACGGTTTTCGAAAAGCGGCGGAGAACGCGGCCCTTCAAGGCGCAGCAGCTTTCCACGACCATGACAAGGCCTATGCCGGACAACATCACGCCGTAGCCGAGCTCGATCACGAGATTGATCTGGCCGATATGCTGAAGCCATTTGAACAAAACGACGCCGAAAGCCGTGCCTGCGAAACTGCCCGCCATCATGACAAGCCCCATGCGGATGTCGATGTGGCGGCGCTTCCAGTGTGCCAGCGCACCCGCAAGGCTGGTGCCAACCAGCTGATTGGCTTGCGTGCCCACGGAAATGGACGGCGGTATGCCAATAAATATCAGGAGCGGCGTCAGCAAAAACCCGCCGCCGACGCCAAAAAGACCCGACAAAAAGCCGCCCACGCCGCCCAACAGGAGCACCAGCAATACGCTCACAGGCATTTCCGCGATGGGGAGGTAAATTTCCATGGCGGGCATATTAGGAGGGATTGGAGGGGAAGGGAAGAAGAGAGGCCGTAAAAAACGATAGAATGGTTCAATTCCTTATTCTTCAACCGCTATTTTATAATTCCGCAATTCACTATGAAATGTTGGGCGGAGGGCAACAAGGGCTCGAAAGGCGTTTCGTCCGTTCCGGTAAGCCACGCCTGCGCGCCCAATTCCCCGATTTCCCCGAACAACGCACCGCGCCGCGTTTCGTCAAGATGCGCCGTAATATCGTCCAAAAGCAAAAGAGGCGGCATGGAACGCATGCGGGCCAACACGCGCACATAAGCCAACATGATCGCGATCAAAAGCGCTTTTCGCTCGCCTGTCGAACATCGATCGGCCGGACAACGGCGAACCTTATGCACAACGGCCAGATCGCTGCGATGCGGCCCAACCGAACAAACGTCTTTTTGCCTGTCCTCCTCGCGCGTTCGCGCGAAGGCCGCGCGCAACATGTCCTCGATGAGCAAGGCCGGGTATTTCTGCAAAGCTTCCTCGGCCATGCCCTGCAGCGCCAGATCGGCCTTGGGAAAAGCGCCGGCCGTTTCGGCCATGGCTTTTTGCAATTGCTGCAACAATTGCAGACGCGCCGCCGTGATGGCGACGCCGGTTTGCGCCATTTCATCCTCGAGGCCGCCAAGCCACGCCGCATCCGCCACGCCGCCGCGCAAAAGACGCAACCGTTCGCGCAACGCTTTTTCATAGCGATGCACCCGGCCCGCGTGCGCCGGATCGAAACTGTAGACAAGACGATCCAGCAGCCGGCGGCGCGCCGATGGCCCTCCCTCCAAAAGGCGATCCATCTCCGGCGTAATCCATGCCACAGCGGCGTGCCTCGTCAGGTCGTGCTGGTTTTTGGCCGCTTTCCCGTCGATATGTATTACGCGGCGTTCGCCTTTCGGATTCTCCGGATCGCGGCCCGTGCCTATTTTTACCACGCCTTCGGGCGTCATAAGCTCAACGGCAACGGCCCAGGGAGATGTTGCATCTTGTTGTTGCAACTCCGCCAGTTGCGCGCGCCGCAATCCGCGGCCCGGCGCAAGAAGACTTACCGCTTCAAGCAGATTGGTTTTTCCGCTGCCGTTCGGGCCCGTCAGGATTATCGGCGACGAGTCCAGAACCAGATGCGCATCGCGGTAATTGCGGAAGCTATCGAGCGAAATTCGGCAAACGGCCAGCGCCGCCGGTTCTTCAAGACGAATTTGCTGGATTGCGGCGTTTAGCATTCAGACCATCGGCGTTATCGGCGCTTAATTAAATTCCGGACGATGAATGCCGGGCCTAAACCCGCATCGGCATCAGCACATATAGCGCGCTCGCGTCCGCCACGTCCTGAACGATCGCCGGGGCCGCCGCGTCCGCCAGCGCGAAGCGCGCGCCTTCGCCTTCGATCTGCTGAAGAATGTCGAGCAGATAGCGGGCGTTAAAACCGATCTCAAGCGGCGCGCCTTCGAAATTCACTTCCAGTTCCTCCACGGCACTGCCTGCTTCGGGCGAGTTCGCGGTCAGAGTCATCTGGCCCGGCGCCAAAGCCAACTTCACGGCGCGCGACTTTTCGGATGAAATGGTCGCCACGCGGTCCACGGCGGCGGCGAATTCTTTCGCCCTTGCATCCAGAATCCTGTCGTTCCCGGCGGGGATGACGCGCTCGTAATCCGGGAACGTGCCGTCGATCAGCTTGGACGTGATCACCACGCTATCGAAGGCAAAGCGGACCCTGGATTCCGACAGCGCAACCTCTATCGTGTCCGCCGCCTCGTCGATGAGTTTTCGAACCTCGTTCACCGTCTTTCGGGGAATGATAACGCCGGGCAGGCCCTTCGCGCCTTTTGGCGCGGCCATTTCCACGCGCGCCAACCGGTGCCCGTCCGTGGCCACGGCGCGCAACACCTCGACATTTTTGGCTTTGGTCGCATGAAGGTAAATGCCGTTAAGATAGTACCGCGTTTCTTCCGTGGAAATGGCGAACCGGGTGCGGTCGATCAACGCGCGAAGATCTTCGGCCGTCAGCGCGAACTTGTACTTAAGATCCCCTTCCGGCATTTTTGGGAAATCGTCGACAGGCAAGCAACCGAGCTTGAACTGCGATCGGCCCGAGGTCAACGTCAGCTGCCCGGCGCCGGTGGCGTTCATTTCAACCTGCGCCCCTTCGGGAAGTTTGCGCACAATTTCATAAAGCGTGTGCGCCGGGGCCGTCACCGCGCCCGTTTTGCCCACCTGTCCCGGCGCGATCTCGTTGATTTCAATCTCCATATCCGTGGCGACGAAGGACACCCCCTCGTCCGTGGCGCGGATCAGCACATTGGCCAGAATGGGAATGGTGTTCCGGCGTTCGACCACGCTTTGCACGTGGCTTAGGCTTTTGAGGAGAGCGGCGCGTTCAAGCGTAAGTTTCATGGGCGGGAGGCCTTGTTTTTCCGATCAGGATTTGAACGTTATGAAATAGCAAAGAATCGGATGGGTGGCTAGGGTCAAGCTTTTCGGGCAGACACGCTTTCCGGACTCGATTTTGACAATACAAGTATATTGAATTAACCCGGTATTCGTTAACTTTTTTGGTTGAATCATGCCTCTTTCCCTTCGGGTTCTTGCCGAGCAATGGCCCCTTGCCAAGGCCTTTACCATCAGCCGCGGATCGAAAACCGAAGCCGTTGTCGTTGTCGCCGAACTGACGGACGGAATCCATACCGGGCGAGGCGAAGGCGTTCCTTACGCGCGATATGGCGAAACCGCCGAGACCGCCGCTGCCGCCATCGAAACCTTGCGCCCGGCCCTTGCCGAAGGCCTTGACCGTGCGGGACTTCAAGACGCCTTGCCTGCCGGGGCCGCGCGAAACGCGCTCGATTGCGCTTTTTGGGACCTGGAAGCCAAACAAAAAGGCGTGCCCGCACACAAGCTGGCAGGGCTGCCCGATCCCCAGCCCCTTAAAACGGCTTTTACGCTTTCGCTCGATACGCCGGAAAATATGGCTGCCGCCGCGCGCAAGGCCGCGCACCTGCCGGTTCTTAAACTGAAGCTTGGCGCGCCGGGAGATCCGCAGCGCCTCGAAGCCGTCCGGCACGCGGCTCCCGGCGCCGTACTCATCGTTGATGCCAACGAAGGCTGGACGCCCGGCAATTTTACCGAAAACTTTGCCGCCTGCGCGCGTGCGGATGTTTCCCTTATCGAACAGCCTTTGCCTGCCGCAAAGGACGATTGTCTGAAAGACATTCCCCATCCCGTTCCCTTATGCGCGGACGAAAGCGTTCACGATCGCGCGTCCCTGCCGGAACTGGCCGGAAAATACGAGGCGATCAACATCAAGCTCGATAAAACCGGCGGCCTGACGGAAGCCCTTGCCCTTGCGGAAGAGGCGCGGAAGAAAGGTTTTTTGCTAATGGCAGGCTGCATGGTATCGACGTCGCTGGCCATGGCTCCGGCGTTATTGATCGCGCAAAATGCGCGTTTTACAGACCTCGACGGGCCGCTATTGCTGGCCAGGGAACGCCCTCACGGCTTGCGCTATGAAAACGGGATCGTTTATCCGCCAACGCGCGCTTTGTGGGGTTAGCGGGAAATGACCGGATCGACCTGCTCGACTGCGGAAATGTTCGCGCCCGGCAGAAACCTTTTTGCCAGACGCCGAAAGCGTTCGGGCGCATCCGTGACCAGAAACCGGTCTTCTTCTTTTCGAGGGCTCTTTTTGAATTTTCCGGAGCCGTTCAGATAATCCTTTACGGCTTTGGCTGTCGTCGTCGCGCTGTCGACGAGCTTCGTCTCTGCCGGAAGGAACTTCCGGATGGTTTCTTTCAGCAACGGAAAATGCGTGCAGCCAAGCACCAGCGCATCGAATGAAACGCCGTTCAACATCTGAAAATAGCGGCTCACAACCGCTTCGGCTTCCGGCCCTTCGTGCCAGCCTTCTTCCACCAGCGCGACCAAAAGGTTGCAGGCAAGGCTGTGAACCCGGGCTTGAGGGTTATATTGTTGAATATGTTTGGGATAAGCCTCCGAACGCACCGTGCCCTCGGTCGCCAGGACGACAATGTGTCCGCTGGACGAGGCTTCGGCCGCGGCGCGGGCCCCCGGCTCGATGACGCCGAAACACGGCAGTTCCGGCAACGCTTTTTTCAAACCCGGCAATGCCTGCGCCGAGGCGGTGTTGCACGCGACGACAAGCAGCTTGATGTCCTCCTCGACAAGCCGCCGGGCCGCCTGCAACGCGTACTGCGTTACCGTTTCGGCGCTTTTGGTGCCGTAAGGCAGCCGCGCCGTATCGCCAAGATAAACAAAACTCTCATCCGGCAAGGCTTCTTTCAGCGCTTTGTAGACGGTAAGGCCCCCGAGGCCTGAATCGAAGACCCCGATAGGACGGTTGTCATTCATCCTTATTGACCTTTCCGGAACATCTCCTTGATGCCGCGGATGGCCTGCCGTGTGCGTTCCTCGTTTTCGATCATCGCGAAGCGCACGTGATCGTCGCCGTGTTCGCCGAAGCCGACGCCCGGCGCCACCGAGACCTTTGCTTCGGCCATCAGTTTTTTGGTGAACTCCAGCGAACCGAGAGAGGCGTAGGCCTCGGGGATTTTGGCCCACACATACATGGTGGCTTTCGGCTTGTCCACCATCCAGCCTGCTTCATGAAGGCCTTTCACCAGAACGTCGCGGCGCTTTTCGTATTTCTTGCAGATTTCCGCCACGCATTCCTGCGGCCCTTCCAGCGCCGCGATGGACGCGACCTGAATGGGCGTGAAGGTGCCGTAGTCGTTGTAGCCCTTGATGCGCTCCAGCGCGTGCGTGAGCGTTTTGTTGCCCACCATGAAGCCCATGCGCCATCCCGCCATGTTGTAGCTTTTGCTGAGCGTAAAGAACTCGACCGCCACATCCTTCGCGCCCGGCACTTGCAGGATGCTGGGGCATTTCCAGCCGTCGAAACAGATGTCGGCGTACGCCAGATCGTGCACGACATAAATGCCGTATTCACGCGCCAGGGCCACAATGCGCTCGAAGAAATCAAGCTCGACGCACTGCGCCGTCGGGTTGGCGGGAAAGTTGATAACAAGCATCTTGGGCTTGGGAATACGGCTGCGGATGGCTTTTTCCAGCTCCGCGAAAAAATCCACCCCGGGGATAAGCGGCACGCGCTGGATATCCGCGCCCGCGATAACGGGACCGTAGATATGGATGGGATAGCTGGGGTCCGGCACGAGAACGCTGTCGCCGCGGTCCAGCGTGGCCAGCATCAGGTGCGCGATGCCTTCTTTCGAACCGATGGTCGCGATGGCTTCGGTTTCCGGGTCGAGATCCACGTCGTAGCGGGCTTTATACCAGTTGCAGATGGCGCGGCGAAGGCGCGGAATGCCTTTCGACATGGAGTAGCCGTGCGTGTTGCCGCGCTGCGCGGTCTCGATCAGCTTGGCCACGATGTGGGGCGGCGTGGGGCCGTCCGGGTTGCCCATGCCGAAGTCGATGATGTCCTCGCCACGGCGGCGGGCGGCCATTTTAAGGGCGCCGGTGATGTTGAAAACGTAGGGGGGAAGGCGTTGGATCCGGGAAAATTCCGTCGGAAGCGACGGATCGGGCTGGTTGCCATGCATGGGGCAATCCTTTCACGTAAGCGCCTGGAACCGTCCAAGCGACGTGCCGCGCGATTTTGCGGGCCGGAAAGGGATAGCGGGAAACGGGGGCCGGAGCAAGCCTTTCGAGCCCTTTTTGACGCTTTTTGAAGGCATTAGGCGCGTTTTGGGAGCCTATAGGGCCTCTTAAAAAGGGGTTTTTGTGCTGTTTTAAGCGCGCGTTAACGCAGCGTTGAAGGGGGTAAAGGGGGGTTAATGTGGCGCGTTGGAGAGGGGTGAAGGAGGGGCGGGCCGGAAGAAGGAGCCCCCCGGCTCAATACCCCGTCACGATCCGTTCGACCAGTTCCTTGACGGTCGGGATGAAGCCGTTGGCGTAGAAGGGGTCGCTGCCGAAGCGGTAGGCGTTGTGACCCGCGAACATGAGCTGGTTTTCCACATCGATTTCATGCGCGGCGCTTTGCAGGGTTTTCTGGATACAGAAGGAACGCGGGTCCGGCATGCGGCCCGTCGTGCCCGCTTCGTTCTGCGACCAGTTGGAGAAATGGCACGCCGACAGGCATCCCGTGCACGCGATCTGTTCGTTCAAAATCTGCCGGGCGCGTTCCGGCTTCACGAAAACAAGCGTGTTGTCCGGCGTGCGCATCGGGTTTTTATAGCCTTCGTTCATCCATTCGCGCGCGCGCGCCAGGTCCCCCGGCGTAAGGTAAACCGGTTTGCCCGCCTTGCCGGCCTGAAACGGCTCGGTCAGATCGCCTAAAGGTTCCACGGCATAGGCAATTTGGCGTTCGGAGCGTTCATACAGTTCGTCGAGGAATTTATTGCGAATGGCCGAAGAATAAAAACCCGTCGGCGAAAAGCGGTTTAACGCGATATCGCCCTTTTTCAGCTTCAGCAGCCTGTCCTTCCATGTTTTCAGGACCGGGCTTTCCCGGGTCAGGATCGGCCGCGTGCCGAACTGAAAGGCAATGGGGCCTAGCTCGGGATTGTCGAGCCAGTCTTCCCATTCCGAAAGCCACCAGACGCCTCCCGCCATCACGATAGGCACGTCATCCAGCCCGTGTTCGCGCATAAACTGGCGCAAGGCCCGGACGCGCTCATAGGGGCGCTCGGGCTTCTGGGGATCTTCGCTGTTCGACAGGCCGTTATGCCCGCCCGCCAGCCACGGATCCTCGTAAACGACGGCGCCCAGCCACGAGCGGAACTTGTGAAAGGCGCGCAGCCAGAGCGCCCGAAAGGCGCGCGCCGACGAAACGATCGGGTAATAATACACGCCATAATGCGCGCCCAGCTCCGCCACCCGGTAGGGCATGCCCGCGCCGCACGTCACGCCATGGACAAGACCTTTGGCCTTATCCAGAATGCCGTGAAGGATGCGCTCGGTCGCCGCCGCTTCCCACAGAACGTTCATATGAATGCGGCCTTTGCCGCTCGCCGTCTCGAACGCGCGTTTCGCCTGGGCGATGCCGCCGGCGATGGCATAGGCTATCAACTCTTCATGGCGGTCGCGCCGCGTTTTGCCTTTATAGGTTTGCGGAATGACGTTGCCTTTGGCGTCGTAGCTGTCGGCGTTGACGGCCGAGAACGTTCCGACGCCTCCCGCCGCCGCCCATGCGCCCGCCGTCAGGCCGTTGGAAACGGATATACCCTTGCCTCCTTCGATCAAAGGCAAGACTTCCTGTCCGGAAATAAGCAGGGGCTTCAGCGGTTTCACTTTTTTCTTTTCCTTTCGACAACATCCTGGCTTCTTTTTCAGATGTTTTCTATTATTTTCCGCGGATTGTCCGAAAAGACGGCGCTTACGCCCCAGGCCAGCAACTCCCTGGCTCGTACAGGATCATCGATCGTGTAGGCAAGCAAGGTTTTTTTCTTTTCCATTATTATTTCAACGCGCTCCCGGGTCAACAGATCGTCCCTCAGCGTGATAAGGCCGGATTGGGTCTTGTCAAGCAGCGCCTTCCAGTCCTCCCGCCATTCGTCAAGAAAAAGGGCCCTGGGCCAGTGCGGCAGAAGCTGCCGGGCGACGACGAGACTATCCAGATCGAAACTCGAAATGACGGGAAATTTGTCGCCTTCGGGCCAAATCCTGGACATCTCGATCAACGTGACCATCGTCGTCGCCTGCGCGCGCCGTGGACACGGCTTGAGCTCAACAAAGGCGTTCATGCCATATTCCAGCACTCGCTGAAGCGCGTCGGTCAGCCGCGGAACGCGCTCGCCCGCAAAATGGGAATCGAACCAGCTTCCGCCGTCGAGCTGTTGCACCAGTTTCCATGGCGCATCGGCAACGAAACCCGTCGCGTCCGTCGTGCGGTCCAGCGTATCGTCGTGCATGAGAATGGGAATGCCATCCAGCGTAAGCTTGACGTCGACCTCAACCCATCCGACCCCCTGTTCGTGCGCAAGACCGATAGCGGCCAGCGTATTTTCGGGCGCATGAACGCCGCCGCCTCTGTGCGCTATTACGGGAGGACAAAAAGACAAGGACGAAACCATCGCGGAAGTCTTATCCAAAAAAGGGGCCGTTGACCACTTGGACCTTGAGCATTTATCGGTTATGATTCCTGACAATTTATTAACGCCTTGCGCCGACCGGTTCAAAAAAATCGTTATAGTTTAAGACATTCGTTTTTCCGGCATTTTTACCCACCGGCAGAGAGCCGACCATACTGCGATTCTCCCGCCCGGCACATCCCGAAGAAAAACCGGCGCCGCCCTTGCGAGCGGCGCCGGCCAGATATTGCCGGAACGCAAAACCGGGCTCAGGCCGGCGGCTTCGCGGTAAGGTCCTCGCCCGTGTTCTGGTCGACCGCTTTCATGGACAGTTTCACCTTGCCCCTGTCGTCGACGCCGAGCACCTTAACGTGCACGTTGTCGCCTACGTTCAGCACGTCCGACACCTTGCCGATGCGCTGCTGGCTTATTTCGGAAATGTGAACGAGACCGTCCTTCGCGCCCAGGAAGTTCACGAACGCGCCGAAATCGACGATCTTCACGACCTTGCCCGGATAAATGTGGCCGACTTCGGGTTCCGCCACGATGCCCTTGATCCAGTGGATCGCCGCATCGGCCGCTTTTTGATCGACGGCGGCGACCTTGATTGTGCCGTCATCCTCGATGTCGATCCTGGCGCCCGTCATTTCGCA
>JAXGVG010000059.1:0-10765 GCA_040773965.1 Alphaproteobacteria bacterium
AACTTCCTCTTGAATATCATAGAAGAGGAAGGGACAGATCTGTCTTTACTAGGTTTTACTGGCGAAGAGCTGGCCGAGATACGTTTCGACGATGAAGAAGTCGAAGGCAACACGGATGACAATGCCGTTCCGGAAGCGCCAGCGGAACCGAAGACAAAGACCGGTGACGTTTATGTACTCGGCAATCATCGTCTGCTCTGCGGCGACAGCACTGTGCTTTCGAATGTCGAAAAAGTTCTCGATGGCTCGTTGGCCGATATGGTGTTCACGGATCCTCCCTACAACGTGGATTACGGCAATACGGCCAAGGACAAGTTGCGCGGCAATGACCGCAGGATCATGAACGACAACCTGGGCGAAGGGTTCGAAGCGTTCCTTTACGATGCTTGCGTGAATATGATCGCGGTCTGCAAAGGCGGAATCTACGTTTGCATGTCATCAAGCGAATTGCACACGTTGCAGAAGGCCTTCGTTGCGGCGGGTGGCAAGTGGTCGACTTTCGTGATCTGGGCCAAGAACACCTTCACGCTTGGCCGTTCAGACTACCAACGTCAGTACGAGCCGATCCTCTACGGCTGGAAGCAAGGCGCGGATCATTTCTGGTGCGGCGCGCGCGATCAAGGTGATGTGTGGTTTGTCAACAAGCCAAGGAAAAACGATCTGCATCCGACGATGAAACCCGTCGAGCTGGTCGAACGCGCCATCCGCAACAGCAGCAAGAGCCGCGACATCGTTTTGGATTGCTTCGGCGGCTCCGGTAGCACCATGATTGCCTGTGAGAAAACTGGCCGTCAGGCGCGCCTGATTGAATTGGATCCCAAATACTGCGATGTGATCGTCCAGCGTTGGGAGGAGTTTACGGGGAAGAAAGCGGAGCTGGTCTCGCAACCTTAAACGCAATCGAACCAGCGCATGCAGGTGGTTAGGAGCTGGTTGTAATCGCCGCTCTTGGCCTCGGCCATGAACGCCTTGATTTCATCTTCCGGCAGGTAGGCCTTCCGTGCGGCACGCTGGCAATGTCCGAGTATGGCAAAAGCGTTGCCGTCTCGTCCAGAAAGGCGAACCTGTACTTCCGGATAGCGGCAGCTGGGTGTCGGAACGCGCAAACCGACATAGCGACCGTAGCTTGAGCCGGACGGATCGACATAAAGCGTTTGGCGCTCTGGCGCGGTGACAGCGATGACTTGACGCTTCTTATTGAGGTATCCGCCTTTTCCGGCAAGCCACTCGCGGTCACAAAGCGGGGCTGCGATGAAATCATCGTATTCTTCCGCGCTGAGTTCTTTGGTTTCTACAATTGAAACACGGCTGCCCAGATCGTCGGTGTCTCTGGCGGCTGCCTCGACCTCGTCAAAGCGGAAAGGCTTGCGGGCAAAGCGGACAAAAAGTTCTTCGGACATAATGACCTCCTTATTTGGTTTCCTGACCGAGCAGGCCGCGCACCCATTCTATGGCATCCGATTGAGTGCCGTCGACGCTCCATTCCCGCACGTCTTGAATGCGCGGGTTGGACTTGTCGTATGATTTGCTGTTCTTGTAATTGTAGATTTCCACGGCGATGCCGGGCTCCAGCTCGACCGTCCAGACGGCCTCAGCTTTGTATCCGTCGCCTTTGCTTGGCTTTCCGAACGCGGCGACCACGTCTTTGTAAGTCGCTTCGATGGTTCCGAGCAGCATCATGGCTGGCGCTCCGCGCGTGGTGCGCACCGTTGATTTTTGGCTGGCTTTCTTTCCGGCATCGTATGCGGCCTGCAGGGCTTTCTTGATGCCTCTGACGTTGCAGGCAGGAAAATCAAGGCTGTCACGATTGCGAGGCTCAAGCGTTCCGACACAAAGATGTTCTTTGGCGATCTGTTCGAATAGAGCGTCGGTGTTCATCGTTGCCTCCCTCAATTGTTGCCGCGATGCAAAGCCATCGCAGCGGCGAAAAGAGCCTGTGCTTCGGGCAGGCGTTTTTCGAAGTCCAGCACCGTGCCAATAGCGAGGTTTTGATTGCCATCTTGCATGGCCTCTTGGGCTTCTTTGGCCAGTCCGGCGGCCTCGCTTAGGCGCTGCGATAGCGCAGCAAGATTGGCGGCGATGGCTGTGTGAATTGCGTTTGTCATTTTTTCCTCCAATGGATTGTTCCTAATCACATGTACATTCACGCTCTTCTTTGCAAGATTATCAACTCAAATAGGGATCATTTATTTGCGAAGATAAGCGCCGATTGATTATTGAATAATCAACCGGCGCGGCTGGTTTGTTTTATTGCTTGGTCGGCGCGATTTTATAGACACGCTTTCCGTACTCAGGCTTGTTTGCCACTACCGAGTGCCCCGTCACGGGCTTTTCGGAAACGATTTGGTAACCGTGTTTTTTGTGAAGCGTGCCGGAGAGCGCGCCACGCACGGTGTGCTTCTGCCAACCCGTCGCGTCGACAAGCTGCTCAATGGTCGCGCCTTCGGGTCGGCTCAACAGTTCGATCACCTTGGTGAGTTTTGTCTCCCGCGCTGGCGCATCGTTTGTCGGCTTCATGGCGGCGACAGCGGCAAGTCCGGCCTGCATCGGCGCGGACAAGGCCTCGTCGTTGGTCGGTTTGTCGTTGCTTTGGGCCTTGGTTTTGATCGCCTTCTTGACGAAGGTTTTGGGCTTGGCCTTGCCCTGTTTTTGGGCCTTTTTGGGCATGTGCATTCTCCTTGAAAAGTCGTTGTTTAACAAGGACATGAACGCTTCATTCGCAGCACTTATCCAGTGAATAACGAGCAATCAGATGGCTAATTTTGGCTTATTTCGATCATTAGATGATCGTGCGGGGGCGACGCTGGAGCGCAGGAACATGGCATATGGGAGTCAGTCAACGAGAGTTCGCCGCCCTGTGGGGCAAAAGCCGGGGCGCGGTGCAAAAAGCCATCGCGTCAGGCCGCATTCGGCTTGAAGGCGATGGGACAATTGACGCCGACAAGGCCATCGCGGCTCTGGCGAAAAACACAGATCCCGCGCAGGTGCGGCAAAAAGAAAAGCCGAAGGGAAAAGCGGTGCCGGAAGCAGCGATCCGCGCTGTCGGAGACACACTGCGAGAGTCCGGACACGCGCCGTTAACGGGCGGCGGCACGACCTTCGTGCAGGCCCGCACAGCGAACGAAGTTCTGAAGGCGCAAGAGCGTCGCGTCAAACTGCAGAAGCTTAAGGGAGAGCTTGTCGATCGAGCGCAGGCCGTTGTGTTGATCCGTCGCATCGCGCAACAAGAGCGCGACGCTTGGCAGATGTGGCCGACCCGCGTGGCGGCGGCTTTGGCATCCGAGATCGGCGTGGACACGCATCAGGTTCAAGTCGCGCTGGAAAAGCTGGTGCGCGAGCATTTGACGCAGCTTGCCGATATCAAGATTGAAATCCGCTCATGATCGGCATCGAAGAAAGTATCGCCTCGTTCGACGGGGCGGACGCGATCCTGCGCGGCTGGATGGACGGTCTTACGCCGGATCCGGATCACACGGTTTCGACATGGGCTGATGAGAACCGCGTTCTCTCGCCGCGTGGCGCGAACGAGGCTGGGCCTTGGCGCACAATCCGCACGCCATACTTGCGCGAGATCATGGATTCCTTGTCGCCGTCGTCGCCTTACCAGCGCGTCGTGTTGATGAAAGGCGCGCAGCTCGGCGGATCGGAATGCGGCAACAACTGGATCGGCTACGTCATCCACCACGCCCCCGGCCCGATGTTGGCAGTGCAACCGACCGTCGAGTTGGGACGACGTTTTAGCCAACAGCGCATCGACCCGCTGATCGAAGAAAGTGACATCCTGCGGGAGCGTGTGGCTCCGGCGCGGTCGCGCGACAGCGGCAATACGATCCTGTCCAAAGAATTCCCGGGCGGGATATTGGTCATAACCGGCGCGAACAGCGCGGTGGGCCTGCGTTCCATGCCCGCGCGCTATCTGTTTCTCGATGAAGTGGACGCTTATCCCGCCAGCGCAGGCGAAGAAGGCGATCCTGTCGCATTGGCCGAAGCTCGCACGCGCACCTTCGCGTGGCGGCGCAAGGTGTTTTTGTGCTCGACGCCGACGATCAAAGGCATCTCGCGCATCGAGCGCGAATACGATGCCAGCGACAAGCGCAAATATTTCATCCCGTGCCCGTTTTGCGGCCACAAGCAGGTTTTGCAGTTCGAAAGGCTGCGCTGGGAGAAAGGCAAACCGGAAACGGTCGCCTATCACTGCGAACATTGCGAGGCGCGGATCAATGAGCGCCATAAAACCTTCATGCTGGAGCATGGGGAATGGCGCGCGACGGCGATCAGCGCCGATCCGCTGACGGTTGGGTACCATATCTCCAGCCTGTATTCGCCGCACGGCTGGTTGAGCTGGGAGCGTATCGCCCGCGATTGGGAAGCGGCGCAGGGAAACGACGAGGCGATGAAAGGCTTCAAGAACAGCGTGCTCGGCGAGACATGGGTCGAGAGCGGCGAAGCGCCGGATTGGCAAATCTTGTGCGAGCGCCGCGAGCCCTATCGTCTGGGAAAGGTTCTCAAAGGAGGTCTGTTCCTGACTGCAGGCGCGGACGTTCAAAAAGATCGCATCGAAGTTGATATCTGGGCGTGGGGGCGCGGCCTCGAAAGCTGGCTTGTCGATCACATTGTCATTCCCGGCGGGCCGGACGATCCGGCGGCTTGGGATGCGCTGGCGCAATTGCTGACACAGACATGGCCGCATGAAAACGGCCCGCATCTGACCATTGGAAAGTTGGCCGTAGACTCCGGCTATGAAGCGCCTGCCGTCTATGCGTGGACGCGCAAGATGGGCGGCGCTCAGGTTATGGCCGTCAAAGGCGCGGAAGGGTTCAACCGCGCCAGCCCCGTGACCGGCCCGACTTACGTCGATGTCAGCGAAGGCGGTCGCAAGATACGGCGCGGCGCGAAGCTCTGGGTTGTCGCGGGGTCGACGTTCAAAACAGAAACCTATCGTTTCCTGCGTCTTGCCCGCCCGACAGCCGAAGAGATCGAAGACGGCGCATTGTTTCCGCCTGGCACGGTGCATCTGCCTGAAGGCATCGACAGCGAATGGATCAAACAACTGACGGCGGAGCAACTTGTCACCGTCAAAACTAAACGCGGTTTCTCGCGGTTGGAATGGCAGAAGCTGCGGGAACGCAACGAAGCTCTCGACTGCCGTGTTTACGCGCGCGCCGCCGCCTGGATCGTCGGCATTGATCGCTTTTCGGAAGCGCGGTGGAAGGAACTTGAGGCGCAAGTCGCGGCGGAAGAGCGGGAGAGCGTCGCGGACACAGCAGAAGAGTCTCCGCGCAACGCAGGCGTGTTGCGTCGCAAGCCGCCAAGCAAACGGCGAACGTTTCATTCAACTTATTTGAGATAGGCCCATGACCCTTGACGACATGAAAGCGCGCCTTGAAGCGTTGCTCGCTGCGCGCTGGCGCGGGGTGCGCAGCATCGATGTCGAGGGCCGCCGCATTTCCTACGCGACAGATGCCGAGATGGCTTCGGCCATTACCGATTTGGAAAAACGTATCGCCGTTCTTGAAAGCGGCAAACCGCGCCGTCGTGTCCTGACGTCGGGCAGCAAGGGGCTTTAGGATGGGGCTGCTCTCAAACATCACGCGCGTCTGGCGCGGGGCTTTTGGTTCGCTCTCGACGGGAGGTTTCGAAGCTTCGCAGGGCAACAGGCGCCTACGGACGTTTCAGCCATCGCGCCTGCATCTCAACACGTTGCTTGTCGGCGCAGGGGCAACGATCACGGCGCGGGCGCGTTATCTTATCCGGAACAACGGCTACGCTTTGAACGCGGCGGAAAGCTGGACGGGCAACGCCGTGGGTGACGGGATCAACCCGTCGAGCAAGATCGCCAATGCGCGCCTCAAAAACCGCGTCATGGAACTGTGGTGCAACTGGACGGATTACGCCGACGCGGAAGGACTAACGGACTTTTACGGACTACAACGCCGCGCCGCGCGGGAGATGTTCGTCACGGGCGAGACGTTTTTCGTCTTCCGGCCCGTTTCCGCGTCGCTCGGCCTGCCTGTGCCGCTTCAATTGCAACTTCTGCCGACCGAAATGTTGCCTTTGACCAAGAACGAGGTTCTTGCGAACGGCAATGTCATCCGGTGCGGTATCGAATTCGACGGCAACGGACGGCGCGTGGCCTACCATTTCCTGCGCCGCCATCCCGGCGACCTGACGCAACCAGACCTGACAAGCGAAACGGTACGAATCCCGGCCTTGAACGTCATGCATCTGATGGACGCGGCGGATGCTGGCCAGTTGCGCGGCGTCTCGCGCTTGGCTCCTGCCATCGTGAAGCTGTTTCTTCTGGATCAGTATGACGATGCGGAACTTGATCGCAAGAAGGTCGCGGCCATGTACGCGCTCTTCATTACGACGCCTGCGCCGAACGAACCATTCGATACGGCGGAGCAGGAAGACGAAAACGGCGAACGCGTCATGGACGTGCAGCCCGGTCAGGTCACGATGCTGGAGCCCGGCGAAGAGGTTCAAACCTCGTCGCCTGCCGATGTTGGTCAGACCTACGAGCCGTTTCAGTACCGCACGATCCTGCAAATCGCGGCAGCGACGGGCGTGCCTTACGCCTACGTCTCCGGCGACATGTTGAAGGCGAACTATTCAAACTCGCGCATGGCTTTGCTCGAGTTCCGGCGGCGCGTTGGTGCTTGGCAGCACTCGGTCATGGTCTGGCAGTTGTGCCGCCGTGTCTGGGAACGCTGGATGGATATGGCCGTTCTGTCGGGTGCGCTGACGATCCGCAACTTTGAGGCTAAACGCGCGGACTATCTGGGTTGCGACTGGTTGCCGCCCAAATGGGACTGGGTCGATCCGCTCAAGGATGCCAACGCCGAAATTGCGCAAATCAACGCCGGACTCAAAAGCCGGACACAAGCCATCGCGGAGCGCGGCTACGACATCGCGCAGGTCAACGCCGAGATCGCGACGGAGCGACAGCAGGAAGCGCAGCTGGGGATTTCCTTTCAGGAGACGAAAGCTTTGCCCGCGCCGCAGCCTGATGCGCCGCAGGATGAGCAAAACAATCAACCCATTGAGGAACAGCAAACGACATGATGAACGATCTTCCGCATATTGCCGCCCGCGTGTTTGGCGCGCCGCTGATGCTGGCGCGGCCCAAACTCGACGTGCTGCTTTCCGTCCTCGGCCCGCGTCTGACGGGAGCTGGCGGCGAGACCCTGACGCTGGGCGGCGAGAATGCGCCCGGTGACGACGAGGATTTGCAGATCACGTCCGAAGGCGTGGCCGTTGTTCCAGTCTTTGGCACGCTTGTTACGCGCTCCAGTTACCTTGCGGCTCTCAGCGGTCTGACCAGCTACGCGGAAGTCGGGCAGAACATCGAAAGTGCCTTTGCCGATCCGTCCGCCCGAGCCGTTTTGCTCGAGATCGACTCCCCCGGCGGCGAAGTCGGGGGCCTTTTTGATTTGTGCGACAAGATTGCGGCGCTGAAGGCGCAATATGGCAAGCCGCTCTGGGCTTTGGCCCATGAGGGCGCATTGTCGGCGGCCTATGCCATCGCGTCGTGTGCCGACAAGATCGTTTTGACGCAAACGGCGGAAGTGGGCTCCATCGGGGTTGTCGCGGTTCATGTCGACGAAAGCGGCGCGGACGAACAAGCCGGTCTTGCCTGGAACTTCATCTATGCGGGCGAGCGCAAGGTGGACGGCAATCCGCATGAGCCCTTGGCTGACCGCGCGCGCGAGGAAATCCAGGCTGATGTCGATGGGCTTTATGCCGCCTTCGTCGCTCTTGTCTCGAAAAATCGTGGCCTTCAGGCCGAAACCGTTCGCGGCACCGAAGCGGGCGTCTATCGCGGCGCGTCCGCGCTTGATGTCCGGCTTGCCGATGCCGTGATGAGCCGTGAGGCGGCGCTTGCCGCCTTGGGGTCTTCCGTCAACCCAACATTCGCCTCATTCACAACAAACCGAAAGGACAAGCTGATGACTACCGAAGCCCCGAAAATCGAAGCCCAAACGCAGGTCGAAACGCCGCAACCTGAGCAGCCGCCTGCCGCTCCGGCAGCGGATCCTGCGCCTACGCCGCCGCAACCTGCAGCTGAACCGGCCCCCGAAACGGCGGATCAAGCCGCGATTGAGGCGAAAGTCACTCAAAAAGTACGCGAAAGCTACGCCGAAATGGCCCAAATCGCCGCGCAAGCCGCAAGGCTCGGCGTGACGCTCGACGTGGCCGAAGCGATGGCAAAGGGACTGAAACCCGACGCCATGCGACGCGCCGTGCTCGACGAGTTGGCCGCGCGTTCGAACGCGACTGGCGTCGTTGCGGCGGCGACAGCCCCCACAGCCACGTCTGCCGACAGCCCCATCGTCCGCCGCGCCCGTGCGGCAGCCGATAAGGCCAAGGCGTAACCCTAAAACTCTTAACACCTAAGGAGAAACCCACCATGACTGCACTGACGCAAAACCCCACGCTTGGCGATCTCGTGAAATACGAGCTTGAACCGCGCTACAGCCGCGAGTTCGTGACTCTCAAATCCGGCGCTTCCTATGTCCTCGGCACGGTGCTGGGCAAGATCACGGCTTCCGGCAAATACCGCGCTTCGCCTGTGGCGGAAGTCGTGGGCGACGAAGGCGCGGAAAACGCATGCGCCGTTCTGCTGGAGATCGTTGACGCGACAGCGGCGGATGCCGTCGGTCTCGTCGCGGTTCGTGGCCCCATCATTCTGTCGAAAGATCGTCTGGCTTATGACGCCAGCGTCGATCTGGCGGCGGAAAAAGCGGCCAAGATCGTCCAGCTTGCAAGCCACGGCCTTGTCGTCCGCGACACGGCCTAAGCGACCGCACATATCCCACCCGACACCGCCTTCAAGGCGGTTTTTTCATGTCTAACCTCTGGAGAAACTTATGACTGTCATCATCAATCCCTTTGACGCAGGCGGCTATTCGCTTGCGGAAATGACGCAGGCCATCAACATCCTGCCGAACATCTACACGCGCCTCGGCCAGATGGGCCTGTTTCGGTTCGAAGGTATCACGCAGCGTTCCGTCCTGATCGAACAGGCGGAAGGCGTACTGAACCTTTTGCCGACCGTGCCCTTGGGTGGGCCTTCGACCGTCGCCAACCGCGACAGCCGGTCGATGCGCTCGTTCACCGTGCCGTGGATCCCGCACGACGACAACATCACGCCGCAGGATATCCAAGGCGTGCGCGGGTTCGGCAGCGCGGACAGCAGCGATCCGCTCGCTGTTCTGATGGAACGCAAGCTGACCCGCATGCGCGCCAAGCACGCCCAGACCCGCGAGTTCATGGAAATCAATGCGCTTCGCGGCACGGTGCGGGACGGCGCAGGCACGACGCTCTACAACTACGTCACGGAGTTCGGCCTCACGCGCCTGTCCGTGGACTTCGATTTCGGCGACGATGCTTCGGATATTCAAGCGATCATCCGCGACGTTTTGCGCAAGATCGAAACGGAGTTGAAGGGCGAGAGCATGAGTTCCGTTCTCGCGCTTGTCTCGCCGGAGTTCTTCGACAAGCTGATCGGGCATCCCAAGGTCGTAGAAGCCTACAAGTTCTACGCCTCGGGCATGCAGCCTCTGCGCGAAGATGCCCGTCGCCGCTTCCCGTTCGGGGGCATCGTGTTTGAGGAATACTCGGCCACGGTCACGCTGTCGACCGGCGCGACGGAAACGCTCGTTCCGGCAAGCGAAGGCATCGCGTTCCCCTTGGGCACGCTCGATACCTTCGTGACCTACGGCGCGCCTGCCAACCTTATCGAGACGGTCAATACCATCGGTCTGCCGATCTATGCCCGTCAGTTGGCGCGTCCGGACGGTGGGGCTATCGAGATCCGCACGGAATCCTCGATCCTGCCGATCAACAAGCGGCCCCGCCTCGCGGTGCAGCTGATGAGCAGCACGTAAGCAATGAAAGACGCCTTCTCGGCGGCGATGGACGATCTGTTCGCGGATCCGAACATCGCCGCCGATGCGGTCTATCTCCCGCAGACAGGCGGAGCTGGATCCGATGTGCGTGTAATCCTGAAACAACCGGATGAAGTCGTATCTTTCGGCGACGCAAAAATCGCCTCGGACACGCTGACGCTGCTTGTGCGTATGACGGATATCCAAGACCCCGAAGAGGACGACATGTTCCTGATCGGCGGAAGGAACTACGTCGTGCAAGGCGCTCCCGACGCGGATGCGTTGCGCCATGTCTGGACTTTAAATACGAGGTCCGCATGAGCTTGCGCCTTGCGGCTGCCTTGCAGGGCAGCATGACCAAAATCCTGGCGCAGGAAACGAAGGCGGCGGAACAAGCCGTTACACTTGGCATTCGTGCAGCCACGGATGGCCTCAAACTGGAGTTGCGCGGCCAAGTCACAAGCGCAGGTCTCGGTCAGCGTTTGGCGAATACATGGCGCGGCATGGTGTTCCCGCAGGGACAGGCCAGCATCAATGCGGCGGGCTTTGTGTTCAGCAAAGCTCCAAACATCATCAGCGTCTATGCGCATGGCGCTTTATTGCGTTCGACGAAAGGCCTGTTTCTGGCCGTTCCGATGCCTGCTGCTGGCAAGTACGCAATGGGCAAGAAGATCACGCCAGCAACATGGGAACAGGTTCACGGGCAACGGCTCCGATTCATTTATCGGCGGGGATCCGTTTCCTTGCTGGTTGCCGACAACATGCGCGCACGGACAGGCAAGCGCGGCGGCTTTGCACATGCCAGCGCAACAGCGATGCGAACGGGTCGCGGTCTTACCACAGCGATCATGTTCGTGCTTGTCCCCCAACTCACG
>JAXGVG010000060.1:0-10658 GCA_040773965.1 Alphaproteobacteria bacterium
CCAACGCCCGCTCAGCGCTCGCCACACTATGTTCGTCAATCCTACAAAATCCATCGAAGCCTCCCTGCGAATCAGTTGGCTCCTTTAGAATCTTAAATGCTTTTCAATACGTTAATGCGTCGTCAGGTGTAGGGTAGTGTGATCAGGATGTAAAAAAGGGGAAACTTCTCTTCGGTCTCCGGAAGGACGATCATCGAAGTCTCGTTATAAAAGGTGGAAAAACAGTGTAGAACAATTAAGGAAAAACGGCAAAGCTCTAACCGGAAAAGAACCCCCTCCAAAAACCTCGATGAAAGACCGGGATTTAGGCATGGGAAGAGAGGTCCCATCAAGCGGATTGCTTTTATTTTGCGGTTGGGACTATATTTAAAGCCGTTCTAAAGGGTGCTGTTGTGTTCAAGAAATTTAGAGAAGCAATAATTTGCTTTCGGCGGACGAAAACGTCAATTGCCGATAAAACGGCCGACCTTGCCGATCTGGAATCGGCTTGCACGATTCTAAGCCGTGTCAAAAGACTGAACTATATCTTCGGCGTCTTTCGTGCTTTCGGCTTTTCTGTTGGCGTATGCGCGCGTGATTTTATGCAATTTAACTTCGACGCTTCGGTCCTTACAGCCCAAAAGTGGTTCAAAGCGGCGCAAGAAGTCGCGGCCTCGGGAAGGGACAACAAAAACGAAATTAAATGCACGCGCGACGAGATCGAAAGAGCGCGAAGATTGAAAAATCATCTGGACTTTCCATCCAGAAGAAAACGCCGGAAACAATCGTTGCCTAACGGTTATAAACTTACCGGCATCGATAGAGCGGATTTATCCGTGTCCACCTGCATGGGTGCGCTGAATGCGGTACAACAAGGCATACGGCAGGCCCAACAATGCCTGCAACGCAGCCCGTCGGTTGAATGTGGCGCTTCCGCCGAATTGTTGAATGTCGAGCAAAACGTCGTCCGCTTTCATCTTGAGCGCCGAATGAACAGCCGAACGGCAGCGGAAGAAGCGCACATCGTTCAAATCTTGAAGGCTTTCGGCGCTGGTCCGGAAAAGCTGGAGAAAATTCAGTCCGCGTTCGAAGAGGTCGCTCTGGCCTTTACCCGTCGTGCCGTCAAGGAAAATGCCCGAATGTTAGAAAGGGCGCTCGCAAAGGGAAAAATGCAGCAATGGGAAAAGGACAGTTGGCGCGCCGATATGGTTTATTTGATGGAGAAAGTAGGAGGATCGTTGCAGGATTTCGATATTGCGCCCGAAGAGTGGGAAAAGTTCGGGGGAGAAAAAAGAAACCCGGACCGGCCCTTTATAAATCAGGAACGAAGGCTGGCGTCGCTCTTAAAGCCGAATTCCGGCGGAAGAAAGCCGGGGTTTTTATAACGCCGGGCCCTCGATCTGCGGCGCCCCGCCCAGCGCCAGGCACAGCGTGACATAATTCGTCCACTGGTTGAAACGCGTCTGCAGCAGGGAACTTTCCGCGGCGCGTCTTTTCTCCTGCGCGTTAAGCCAGTCCTGAAGGGCCGCATAGCCGGTCCTGTAACGAACGTCATAAATGCCTTCGGCTTTTTGGGCGTTATCCAGCGCAGTCACATAAGAAACCCTCTGTTCCTCGTAATGCGTGCGCGCCGACAAGGCGTTTTCCACGTCGCTGAACGACTGATAAACCGTCTGCCTGAAAGAAACGATCGCTTCCTCATATTCGGCTTTTGAAACGGCGACGTTGTTTTCCATGGTCTGCCAATCGAGGAAAGGCAAAACAATACCCGTGCCCAATGTGACCAGCGGGTTTTGCAGAAGGTCCTTGAGCGAAACGCTCGATGTCCCAAGCGTCCCCGTTAACGTGATCGTTGGAAGAAAACTGGCGCGTGTGGCGTTGACGGTTGACAAGCTTTTGCGCAAGCGCAATTCGGCCGCTTTTAAATCAGGCCGCCTTAACAATAGATCGGCAGGCAACCCGGCCGAAACAAGCGGTATTTCGCCGGAAGGAAGGGTTGGAGGATCGGCTCCCATTGTTCCCGGCGGCGCGTCGAACAGAATGGCGAAGGCATTGCGGACTTCGGTTCTTTGCCGGGCGAGATCGGCTTCGATGGCTTTAAGGGTTTGCAGGTCTTGCTCGGCCTGCGCGCGTTCAAGGCCCGAAACGGCGCCCGTTTCGTGCTGAACCTTGACAAGATTGAGCGTCTTTTCGGCATACGCCATACTGGCGCGGTTGAGGGCGATTTTCTCGTTAAGATAGGCCAGCTGGAGGTAAAGTTTAACCGCGGTTCCCGCAAGCGAAAGCGCCGCGCTTTCCCTGTCCTGTTCCGTCGCCAAGGCTTCCCATGCGGCCGCGTCGCTTTCGCTGGCAATTTTACCCCAGAGATCGGCTTCGTAACTGACGGTTCCTGTGCCCGCAAACGACCGCGTGACAATAAGAGGATCGTCCAGCGTCCGCTTGTAGCTTTGCGAAACGCCGCTGCCTCTCAAGGAGGGAAAAAGCCCGTTGTTGGCAATATCGGCTTTCATTTGCGCCTGCCGGACTTTCAGCGCAGCGGCGGCAAGATCGTTGTTGCGGGCCAGCGCCTCTTTAACAAGATTGTCGAGCGCCGGATCGTTGAGGGCGCGCCACCAGTCCCCTTCGACGGCCTTTTCGTTCGAAGACGTTTCCTGCCAGTTGGTGGGCGCATCGACCGGCGGCGGCGTATAGGGCGTGCCGATAAGGCTTCCGCACCCGGCCATCCCGAGAGAGGCAAGCAAAACCGAAAAACCGAAAAAGCGGGAAGCGTTCATCATTCGCGCGCCAAAGCCTCGACAGGATCAAGACGCGCGGCATTGCGCGCCGGGAGGAACCCGAAGATAATACCGATAAGCGTCGAGCATGCAAATGCGGCAAGGATGGAGGCGAGCGAAAAAACCATCGTGAAATTCGTCTCGAATTTATCGAAAACAAAGCCAATGCCAAGGGCAAACAGGATTCCCATGACGCCGGCGCAGAAGCAAACGAGAACGGCTTCGATAAGGAACTGGGTCAATATGTCGCTCTGTCGGGCGCCGACGGCCATACGCACGCCGATTTCCTTCGTTCTTTCCGTCACGGATACAAGCATGATGTTCATCACACCGATGCCGCCCACCACCAGGGATATAACGGCAATCATGGCGGTTAAAAGGCGCATGGTGGCCGTCGTGTTTTCGATCGTTTGACGGATGTTGGCCGTGTTCACGAGAAAAAAGTCCTGCCGCCGGTGCCGGGCCAGCAAAAGAGACTTGATTCCCTGTTCGGCGGCGTCCGTGGAAACGTTGTCCGCGACCCGGACGGTTATGCTCCGCAAATAGGACTGTCCCAGCATGCGCGACATCACGGATGTGTAAGGCAGCCAAAGACGAAGGTTGCTGTCGTTGCCAAACCCGCTTTCCTTTTTCTTGGTGACGCCGACAATACGAACGGGAACGTTTCCCAAAAGAACCGTGTCGCCGAGCGCCTCGTCGCGGCCTTCGAACAGCAAGGCATGGGTGTTGTCGTCGATGACGGCTTCCTGCGTCTGGTTTTTCACGCTTAACGGATCGAACGTGCCGCCCATGGCGAATTCCAGCCCTTTTACCTGAAAGAATTCGGAACCCACGCCAAAAACCTGCGCGTTGACGGCTGTATTTCCGTACTTCAGCACAACGTTGGTGGAAACGACGGGCGTAACGCTGTTGACATAACTTTGTTTGCCGAGCGCGTCGGCGTCGGCGGCGGTAAGCGTCCGGATGGCGCCGGACCGCAAATCGCCGAAATCCTTGCCCGAGTAAATATCGATCGTGTCGGTGCCGATCGAACTTATATCTTTCAAAATGCGCTGTTTCGACCCTTCTCCCAGCGCCACGACGCACACGACGGAAGCGATGCCGATGACGATGCCGAGCATGGTCAGGAACGTGCGCAATTTATGCGAGCGCATGGCCATGAGCGCCATAAAAAGGGCTTCGGCAAAGCGTTCGCGAACGGCCTCCCAGGAATGTTGGGCGGCTTCGGGCAGATCGGGCAGCGCCGGGGCCGGATTCCTTTCGTCTTTCCGTTGGTCGCTAACGATCCGTCCGTCGCTGATGCTGATGATTCTATCCGCGATACCAGCCACGTTCATATCATGGGTCACGATGATGATTGTGTGCCCTTCGGCATGGAGTTCTTTCAGAAGGTTCAAAACTTCCCGGCCGCTTTTTTGGTCGAGCGCGCCCGTTGGCTCGTCGGCCAGAATGACCTTGCCGCCGTTCATAAGCGCGCGCGCGATGCTGACGCGCTGTTGCTGCCCGCCCGACAGTTGGCCGGGCCGGTAAGTCAACCGGTCGTCCATGCCAAGGCGCGTCAGGATGGCTTTGGCGCGCGCCTGCCGGTCATGGTGGCTTTTGCCTGCGTAAATCGCCGGGATTTCGACGTTGCCGATCGCCGACAGATCGGACAAGAGATGATAGCGCTGGAAAATATAGCCGAAATGCTCGCGCCTGAGCCGGGCCAGCGCGTCGCTGTCCATGGAATCCGTCGAACGTCCCGCAACCGAATAGGAACCCGACGTCGGATGATCGAGACAGCCGATGATGTTCATCAACGTCGATTTGCCGGAGCCGGAAGCGCCAACGACGGCGATAAGCTCTCCGGCTTCGATGGTCAGATCGACGTCTTTCAGGGCGGCAACCGTCTGATCGCCGGCGGGATATTCCCGCGTCACCTTCTTGAGAACGAGCAGAGGTTCCATCGTTCAGAGCCCTATGGGTCTCATGCGCCTTGGAATTTGCGTCGTGCCGTCGCCCGTCGCTTCGCCGACGATCACTTGCTCGCCTTCCTCCAATCCTTCCGTGATTTCTACGGAAATGCCGTCCGTCATGCCGGTCTTGACGTTGCGATCGACGATTTTATCCGGCCCGGCGAGAACGCGCACCGTATAGGCGCCGTTTTTGGTTTCCTTGCTCAACGCGGAACGCGGAATGGTCAAAACGCCTTTGGCCTCGTTCAGGACGACAACGACCTGCGCCGTCATCGCTATGCGCAGCTTTCCGTCGGGGTTGGGAACGTCGAAGAGGCCGTTGTAATAAATGGCGGCGCTCGAGCTGGAGCTGGAGCTGGTTGACGAAGCGGACGACGATGACGATTCCGACTGAATGGAATCGGGCGCGGGCTCGATGGAACGCAGTTTGGCGTAATAGCGGTTGTCGGGTTCGCCCAGAATGGTGAAATAGACTTTCTGTTCGGGCTTGACGCGCGGCACGTCGGCTTCGGAAATCTGGGCTTTGACGGTCATCGTGTCCAGCTGGGCCAGCTTGATGATCGTCGGCGCCTGTTGGACCGAATTGACGGTCTGTCCTTCCTGATAAGGGATGGCGACGACGGTGCCGTCGATCGGCGCGACGATGGCGGTGTATTCAAGATTTGTTTTTGCTTTGCTCACGGCAATTTCGGCCTGCTGGATCTGCGCGTCGAGCGAGGAGATATCCGCCCGGATGGTGTCGAGATTGGCCTCTGCCGTCTCATAGCTTTCGCGGGAAATGGCGTCGCGCTTCAGCATGTTTTTCTGGCGCGCGAAAGACAGTTCGGCCTGTTTCAATGCCGCCAGCCGGGCTTCCTTGTCGGCGCGCACTTTGGCGAGGGCGGCTTCGGCGTCGCGCACGGAGTCCCGCTGTGTCCGGGAGTCGATTTCCGCGACAAGATCGCCTTTCTTGACCGTTTGCCCCAGAACGACCGGCAGCGATTTAATCTGTCCCGAAACTTGCGCGCCGACGTTGACCTGTAAAAAGGCTTCCAGCGTGCCGTCGGCAAGCACGGTTTCCGTCATATCCGTTGGCGCAACGGTGGCCGTAATGTATTTGGGCGCCGCCGTGGAAGGAAAGAAAGCCATTTTTCCCAAAACGGCCAGCGCGATCAGCGTTATAGCCAAAAGCGAATAAACAACGCGGCGCATACGACGAGTCATCGAAACAAGAACCCCCCAGACATTTGCCTTTATCACACCAAACGGAACGTACGCCACAGGATTCGGCGCGACAAAAGCCCAAAAAAGCGCGTTTCATAAATAAACGCGCGAAAAACGGCAATCCTGCGGCAGGCGAACGAAAGAATCGTCAATGCCGCAAGAAAGCCGTTGTTTGTTCCGGGCGTGTATACTAATCGGTAGGGGCGAAGAGAGGGATCTCAAACATGAATAAACGGCCTGACCCTAATGCCCTGATTCCTGAATTGCTTTGTACAAGCGCCAAAGCAAGCATGGATTTTTATATAAAAGTGTTGGGCTTCAGGATTCTCTACCAGCGCGAAGAGCACCGTTTTGCGATGCTGGAAAGACAAGGCGCCCAAATCATGCTGGATGAATTGGTGCCAAACAGCCCCCGCTCATGGATTGCGGGTTCTTTAGAGAAGCCTTTTGGCCGAGGCGTGAATCTGGATATTCACACGGAAAATGTCGACATTCTTTATGCCCGCGTTCAGGCGGCGGGTGCGAAAATCTTTTTGCCTGTCGAAGAAAAATGGTATCGGGCCGATGATGTTTATCTTGGCGTAAGGCAGTTTATCGTTCTGGACCCCGATGGCTATCTTTTGCGTTTTTCGGGAAAGATAGGAACCAGGGACGAGCCGCCACAAACAGGGCTGTGTTGAAAAAAAGGATCGGGACGTTACGAAAAACGTTTGAAGAATTTGCTTACCTTAAAAACGATCCCGCATGGATCTCGGCGTAAGCGGTCTTTCCTTCGGGCAGCGGCAGGCCAAGACGGGCGAAGGCGCGGTCTTCGGAGGCTTCCGCGCCTTTAAGTTCCAGCCAGGGCCGGTCGAGCGACGGGCGGCCAAAGTAATAGCCCTGCATCATATCGACCTTTTCCTCGCGCAGCCAGCGGGCAACGTCTTCGGTCTCCACGCCTTCCGCCACGGTTTTCAGTCCGAGGCCGCGCGCGATACTGATAAGCATGCGCACAAGATGCTGTTGTTCGCTGTTGCCGATAAGGCTCAACAGAAGATCGCGGTCGATTTTCATGATAGACAACGGCAGCGTGCGCAGATGCCGGATGGAGGTAGAACCCGCGCCGAAGTCGTCCAGCGCGACCTGGCTGCCCATGCGGTTGAGGGATTCGGCAAGGCGTCGCGTTTCCGCCACGTCCATGATGGCGGCGGTTTCCGTAATCTCAACGATCAGCCGCCGCGCGACATCGGGCCGGGGCTGTAACACGCTTTCGACATAGGCGGGCCAGTCCGCTTGCGCCGCCGTGAGGCCGGAGATGTTCACGGCCAGCCGCAGTTTGTCGTAGGACTCCATCTCCCGCACGGCGAGATTCAGAACGTGCCGGTCGAACTCGAGCGCCAATCCCTGCTGTTCGACCACCGGAATAAAGTCGGCGGCTGTGATCGTTCGCCCGTCGTCGCGGAAAAGGCGGGCCAACGCCTCATAGAAAAGAACCTGGCCGGTTTCCGTGTCGATCACAGGCTGGAAGGCCAGCCGGAGCTTTTCCTGCTTAAGCGCGACTTTGACTCGTTCGGCGATTTCCAGAACGGCTCGGTTTTCCTGGGCGCGTTGGGGGGATTCGCGGTATTCGACGTGCTGATTGCGTCCGCGCCGACGCGCCTCGGTCAGCGCCTGTTCGGCGCGTATCATGATGGCGGTGGCGGCAGCCGCGAGATCGGTGAGTCGCACGCTACCGATCGATACCGTTATATGAATCGGCTCGCCATTCGCCGTTACGGGGCGGTTGCGAAAACTGTGCAGGAGGCGTTCGATCAGGGGATGGGCCTCGCGGCCCAACCCGGGCAGGAGGATGCCGAACATGTCGCCGCCGGTGCGTCCGATGATGGCTTTGGTGGGACACAAATCGCCAAGGCGGTCCGAAACGCCGCACAAAAGAGCGTCGGCGGCCTTCGTGCCAACGGCCTCGTTTACGAAGGACATTTTATCGACGCTGACGGCAAGATACGCGCTGCTTTGCTTGATGTCCTTCGGGCCGGAGAGAACGCGGCCAATCTGCTCGACCATGGCTTCGCGGTTGAGACGGCCGGTCAAGAGATCGCGTTCGCGCAACACCTGCGCCGAGGCGAGGTTGCGTTGCGGCGGGGCGTCGATAACCCTGAGAAGGCCGCGCTGACGCGCGGCACGGCCGCCTTCATAGTCGGTCGTCCCGTGTTCGCAAACCCAAACGATCCTGCCGTCCGGAAGGCGAAAGCGGAATTCCCTGTCGAAAGCCTCCGGGCTTTCGCTGAAAACCAGAGAATGATCGTCCGGATAAACGGCCTTGGCAAACGTTTCGGCGTTATGGGGCGGCTGGCCGCCGTTAGCGCCGAACAATTGCTGCCATGGGCCGAACCAAAGCAGTTGATCGGAGAGTAAATCCCAGTGATAGCCTATGTGGCCTGAAGCGGCGACAATGTCCGCCAGCGTTGAAGGATCAATCGGGTTTGCCATGAAGGGACCGCCAATAAAACAACAAGAAACCGGGGTTAAGGGTTACAAAAAAGAACGAGCGTAAGTTCCGGACAATCGTTTCAATGCCTTCATCATAGAAGGCCTGCCTTAATTTTTCCTAAAATTGCAGGGATTTCATGGAAACAGGAAGGAAATGCCGGAGAAATATTCACGGCTTGTGAATATTCGTTAGCGATTTCTAAATAAAAAAACAAGGCAAGATGGGCTTTTCGGAAAGATGCGGTTGCAATTAAGCCGGACAAGAGAATGGTTATTAAAAAAGGGTAAACAATGACATACGTCCGTCCGAAAAGAAAAAAACGAAGTTATAAGTTCGCGGTAAACTTACTTCACCTTTGCTCTTTTCTTTCCATCCGTCTTTTTGCCGCCACTTGTTTGTTTCGTTTCCACCTGCTTGGCCAGTTGAATGAGCGTGCGCTGAATGGCGTCGCGCGCCGCGATGGCCTCGGCCTTATTGGCGCCGTCGCCTTCGTGCGTAAAGACCGTGTAGCGGTTCGCCGGATTCACAAAGAACACGATGGCCACGAAAACGGCCGCCTCTCCTTCCGGACCCTTCATGTGGCACTCGATGTCGGCCGGCCGCAAGGTCAACCCGCCGACTTTCTCTTCCTTGCCGATGTTGGCGTTAAACGCGCCCTTGCATTTTCTTTTCAGCCCCTGAATGTGCAGGCCCATCAAATCGGTCAGGGTTTTGTCGGGAGGAGCAAGGCGTTCACGCACGCCACCGGTAAGAGCGCCGGTCCGCCAGACAAAATCGGCGGGACGTTGCGCGGTCGGGATATCGTCCATGCGCAAAGGCATGATGTCCTTCAATCCCGAGGCGATCAAAACGGCCTTAAGCGTCTCGGGCAAAGCCTGTTCGGTCATGGCGGCGCCGGGATCTTTCTTGTCCCGGTTGGCGTCGATGCATTTCCTGAGGGCGTTGTAGGCGAAACTTATGCCCGGCGTGGGGAAATCCATTTTATTGCCGCCGCCCGTCACATGCAGGCTTTTGCTGGCCGTCAGCGCCTTGATGAAAGCCGGATTGGCGCCCATCTGAAGGAGCAGCGCGTTTTCATGAATGGCCGTCGCGCGAATGGCGCGTTCGGCGCCTGGCTCTTTTCCTTTTTCCGGCATCAGCGTGAGAAGCAGATCGTAATGGCTCCCGAGCGAGAAATTCGCATTCGGTATGGTCAGGCCGAGATTCACCTCGTCGGCGGGCGAACGCGCCACCGTAAGCTTGCGGTTGTCGGGATACACGTAGTCCACCAAACAAAAACCGAACGATCCGTCCGTATCGAAAACAGGTTTCGGCGCAGGGGCGGCGGCAGACGGCGCCTGTTCCGTACGAGCTTTGGCAGCAGACGGTTTTGTGGTTTTTTTGGGCGTGGCGGCAAAAGCCGGAAGCGCCCACAACAGGCAAAAAACGACAAGACGTACGTTTCGCATCGAACAATTACCGTTCTGGAAGAGACCGCCTCCACGCTACACCATCCCCCAAGCCGCGCCAACGGTAAGCCGAATTCGGCGAAAGCAAGGAAAAACAAAGACTTCTTGTCGGGGAAAGGATAGAAAAGACCTGTTTTTCCGCCGCCAAACCGGCTAAACAACCGTTATGGGAAAAACCTGCACAACCTCCGAAATCGCGCTTGCTCTTGACGGCCAACTGGTGGGCGACGGCCACATCGTCATCGCGCGCGTCACACACCCGGCCGATGTGCGGGGCGAAGCGGATCTGGCGCTTGCGGTGGATAAATCGCTGCTTCCTCTTTTAACGGAAAGCGAAGCGCGCGCCGCCGTAATCGGCAAGGATGCGGACATCGAACCCGGCCTGCTGGACGCCATTATCATCGTGGAACGCCCGCGCCTTGCGATGGCGAAATTGACGGCACTTTTTGCCGAGCCCGTGCCGGTCGAACCGGGCATTCATCCGTCGGCGGTCGTCGAGCCGGGGGCGCAACTGGGCGAAAACGTGTCGATCGGTCCGCAGGTCTATATTGGCGAGGGCGCGGTGATAGGCGCGAACAGCGTTTTGCATCCGCACGTGTATGTGGGGCCGGAAGCCGAGATCGGGGAGGGCGCGCTGATTCATCCGGGCGTGAAAATCGGCGCGCGCGTGCTAATCGGGGACCGCTGCATCGTCCATTTCAACGCGTAGCTGGGCGCGGACGGTTTCAGCTTTGTGACCCCCCGGCTTGGCAGCGTGGAAAGCGCCAAGTCGACCGGCACGGTCGCCGCCACCAACGAAGAGCTTGTGCGCATCGCGTCGCTGGGCGCC
>JAXGVG010000061.1:0-10146 GCA_040773965.1 Alphaproteobacteria bacterium
GAATGATCTGTTCTTCCGTAAATCTCTTCTTCATCGTCTGCTCCTTTGTGAACGTTTATAGAACAGACTCAACTTCGTTCTGGATCAATTTATGGGGGGCAGGTCACTTGGCACCGCCTTATCTTCAGTGAATGCGGGCGCTTTTTTTGCGTTAAAAACCCCCTTTGAAACCGCGGCTTTTCTGTGCTACCCAACTAACAGGGGAATATTTTCTGCCATTTTAAGAGGAGATGTTTTGCCATGGTGCTTGCAAATGGAATGGGCTTGGACCTCATCGAAGAAACCCAAAAAGCGACATTTGATCTTCATACGGACGCAAAGCAGCTCAATGCCTACTTCGAGGCCATAGGCCTCGCGGATGCCTGGAAAGCGTATGCCGACGCCCTTTTGGCCAAGGATAAAACGATCAAGGATCACCTTGCGGTCTTTCATCTGGCTGACGATCTTTCCCCTTTCGATCGCTCAATGGGAAAGTACCCTTATGCCCTTCTTCGTTACAAACCGGTTCGCGTTGTCGCCATAAAGCAAGTTAAATCGGCTGGTGACATATTTAAGACGCGCGAGACTTATCTTGTTCCCTTAATCCCGACTCCCTGTGGTCAAGGGTTTATGTGGGGTCGGCCATCCAATTCTTTTAATCCTGAAACATCATTCCGATCCAACACGCTGAGCAATCAATATGGTCTGAAAGAACAAGAATTGCCACAAAAAGACAATATCGCTTTCAAATTTGTCTGTTTTGAGGGAAGCGGCACCATCAGTTATGAATGTTACATGGGGAAAAATTACCGCAAGGCGCTCGAGCGGCCGACGCTTTTTTCATATCAGTTTGACGAGCTAAAAAATCCCGCGCCGTAATAGGTTCACAATAGAAAAGCGCCCTCGCCCGGCGCTTTTTTTTGTTTTGGAACTTCCTTCTCGTCATTCCGGACGCCTCAGAAAGACGTCCATAAATTTCCCTTACCCTCTACCCCCACACATCCACCGCCACCATCTCAGTATTCCCGAGATCGCAACCCGTCATGCCGTAAATGAAATACCAGTGACTCACGGCAAGAACGCTGTTTTCGTCTTCCTCTCCACGCCATTTCGCACGGAAGGCTTCGATCCGCCGCAGTAAATCCTCATGGCTTTCCTTCGCGGGCAGCCACCAGTTTTCTTCGGTAAGCAGACTAAAATCCACCTGTGGCCAATCTCTCTTAAGAATGCTGGCGGGCGTGCCAATGTCGCAACTGTAGAGACGCCGTTCGCCGACCAACGGCTCCACGCGCACGGGCGCGCCGATCACGCCGCCAATCGCCGTGGCCGTCTGCAAAGCCCGCGTGTAGGGGCTGCTGAAAATGGTTGTGATGCCCTTCCCCGCCAGCCGTGCCCCGACGGCTGCGGCCTGTTGATGGCCGCGCGAGGTCAACGGCGCATCCGGCTTTCCCGGATCGCTTCCATCCCGATCGAAAACGGCATTAAATGCGGACTCGCCGTGGCGGAGAAAAAGCATAAGCGTTTTGTGTCAGAGTTCGCAACGCGATGGAAGAGCCGTAGCGGTCCCGGGATTCTTGGGCGAACGAACGGGTTCTTGCGGAACGCGCGGCTGTCCCGTCTCCTCACCTTTCACTTTCAATCCCAATGCCATGTAGCACCGCAAGCGTTCTTCAAGAAAAAGGCTCAATTCCTGCGCCTCGCGGGGATCCAAAGGCTTCAACGCGCGCAAAAGCGCTCGCACTGTTACCAATGAGTCTTTAAAATCAAAAATTTCCTTCAACTCAGCGCCCGAAAAAGTCAATGCGACAACCCCCTTGGCGACCCGCCGGGCGCTGGCTTCGACTTCCCCTCGAACAAATTTCTCCGCCGCTTGCTGTGGATCGCCTTTTTTCAACAACGCTTCGATCGCCTTTTGCGCGGCTTTTTTCTGAAGCTCAAGATCACGAGGAACTTGTTCCAAAGCTTTGTAGATCTTTTGCGCGTTTTGGCCGACTTTGTCGGTTATCACCCACTCCCCTTCGTTTTTCTTACATTTGAAGACAAAGCCGAAATCCTCTCTGTCGAAAGAGTTCGAACGAAAATACCTGGCGATTTCCTCCCCTACGAAAGCCTCAAGCGCCTTGGCCCTCTCGGCCCGGGTTTCGTCTTCGGTCCGTCCAAAGGCATACGTCCTTTCCCAAACAGTCGCGTACTCGCCGGACGCGACGAATCCGACCTTGGCGTCGGCGACCGCTTTCCAAAGAACACCCCTTGTGAATGACGAAGCCGCTTGAACCGCATCGCTCAAAGATTCTTTTGCCTTCCCAACTTGCTTAAGTTGCTTCCGGGCGGCGGATGGGTTCAGGGTGCCGACCTTAAACGCTTGCTGCAAAGCCCCGCCCACAACGTCCCTAACACCGAAAAGGGCCGCGTCCAGGGCGCGATCGTCGACTTCGCCGGAACCGTTTTGACGTTCAAGAACCTTGGTTTTTGCAGCCGCCAGCGCCTTGTCCAGCACTTCCTCCGCAGTTGTCCGCGCGGGTTTCCATGGCGAGTAGGCGCTAAAATCCAGCGTTCCCGGCTGCGGCGGCAATTCCCACTTAATTTCGAAAGGCCCGTTGGCAAGTCTGTCTTCAAGATAGGCGACCGTGTCGCTAAAAACCTGCGTAAAATAAGGATTAAGGCAACACAAGGTTTTGGTTTTGGGAGCGAGGGGCTCGAGTCCGAGAAGGTCGTCTCCGCCCTCGGCCTTTTCGGGGGGTACCGAAAGAGGCTCTTTTTTCAGGACGGTAAGATAGGGAGACGCTACCAACAAAGCCCCCGAATTTCTTGAATCCGCCTTACGTGCTAAACGTCGAATCTTGGTCTGGCAATAGTAAATAGGTCGTTAAGCATAAAAAGATTCACAAAAAAGGTCCGCTGTTGACGCAACGCGGCAGGATATTTTTTTTCTGTCTCAACAAAGGCGCGGTAAACTGATTTTCCAAACGCGCGCGCAACCTGCGCAAACGGCGCCTGAATGAGTCCATAACGCGCGCCGAACGGGCACGCAACGCATGCCAAACGGGCTCGCAAACGTAAGGCCCCTTGCCTTTTTTTGGCAAGTCAGTCCTGCGCCTCGTTCGTCCAGCCGCGCTCGCCCTGCCGCCAATAACTCACGTCATGCCCGGCGCCTTTATAGGACTTCCAGCGTTCGCGCGCGGCGGCCACGACGGCTTCGTCGTTGCCGTCGAAAATTTCGCAAACGCGCTGAAAATCGCCGATATCTTCCGACCTCGCGCCATCCGTCAGGAATAAAACTTCCGCGTCGTTCGGACGTTCATCCGCCGTCGTCAACCAGACCGGCTGAGCTTCCGGATCGCCGTCTTTTTCGCTGCCGTGCGGCAGGAAACCGTCCGGCTTGTACGTCCACAGATGATGCGTCAACGCCTCGATGCGCTCCGCCGAACTTGCCATCACCACCGCACGCCAGCCGCGTTCCAGCGTCTTTTCCAGAAGCTCCGGCAACGCCTGCTCAAGCGTCTTTCGCGTAAGATGATAGAAACGGATTTCGGTCATTGTCCTTCGCAGTATTCCGCCACAAAACGGTCCAGCAGGCGCACGCCGAAGCCTGTCGGGCCTTTGGGGCAAGTGGGCCTGTCTTTATCCCTTTCGGCCACGCCCGCAATGTCGATATGCGCCCACGTCATGCCCTTCTTCACGAAACGCTTGATAAACTGCGCGCCCGTGATGCTGCCCGCGTCGCGTGAACCGGAAATGTTCTTCACGTCCGCCATCGGCGTTTCGAGCGTTTTATCATAAGCTTCACCCATCGGGAAACGCCACAACCGCTCCTCCACGGCCTCACCCGCCTTGTAAAGCTGTTCGGCCAGCTTGTCGTCGTTCGAGAACAGCCCGGCGTACTCCTTGCCCAGCGCAATGACTATCGCGCCGGTCAGCGTCGCCAGATCGATCACAAAACGCGGGTTGAATTTCTCCTGCGCGTACCAGACGGAATCCGCCAGAACCAGACGCCCTTCGGCGTCGGTGTTGAGCACCTCGATCGTTTGGCCGGACAAACTGGTCACGATATCGCCGGGCCGCTGGGCCGTGCCGGAAGGCATGTTTTCCACAAGCCCGATGACGCCGGCGGCGTTCACCTTGGCTTTACGCGCGGCCAGCGCCTTCATGGCGCCGATCACCGTCGCTGCTCCGGCCATGTCGTGCTTCATTTCGCCCATGCCCCCGGGAGGTTTTAGGGAAATGCCGCCGGTGTCGAACGTGACCCCCTTGCCCACAAACACTACAGGGCGCTTGTCCTTCGCCGATGGGTTGCCTTGCCAACTAAGGGTAACCACACGGGGCGGTTTTGCGCTTCCCTGCGCCACGCCCAAAAGCGCCCCCATGCCGAGCCTTGCAAGCTGTTTCTCATCTAAAACATCAACTTTAAGTCCGTGCGCCTTGAGTTCCAGACACTTTTTTGCCAGCGATTCCGGGTAGATAACGTTGGCGGGTTCGGCAACCAGGTCCCTGGTAAGAAAGACGCTTTCCGCGACCTTTTCCAGAGAGGCAAAAACCCGGCGGGCTTTTGGGACATCTTGCGTGCCTATAGCCAGCGCTTTGAGTGCCGGTTTATCCCCTGTTTTGAGCCGTGTGCGGTACTTATCGAACCTATAAAAGCGCAGTTGCGTGCCATAAGCCGCGTGGGCCGCCGCCTCGGCTGCCGGCAACGTTAACCCTTTATGCCTGTCGATCAGAAGCGTTGCCTGCGCGGCCTCCCTGCCCTGCAGAGCCATAACGGCGGCTCCGCCCATTTGCTCGAAAGTGACGTCTTTCGCCTCCTGCGGCTTGCCTATGCCCACCAGCACAAGCTTGGCAAGGCGGGTCCTAGCGGGAGCCAAAATCGCCAGCGTCTGCCCCTTGTCGCCCTTGAACGAACCGGCCGCTATGGCCCGGCGCAATGCCCCGCCCGTTTTACGGTCAATCTTCGTTCCTTCATCCCCCAGTTTAGGACCGGTGGCCACAGTCAGAACCGCTACGCCCTGCGCAGGCAACGCCTTAGAAACAAACGATATTTTGAGCATCAAGAACCCCTCTATGAAAAACTCAACACGATTGCCGTTTTGGCCTAAACTGGATAAGAAACTCCCGAACAAGGACTGTCAAGCGATCCCGAATCACGACGATTCGCGCCCCCGAAAGGAAATGCTCCCTGATACGTCGTCTTAACCTTTACCTGTTCCGCCAGATTCTCATCGCCTTCCTGTTCGCCGGAATCGCGGTGACGTGCGTCGTTTTGTTCACTCAATCTTTCCGCTTTCTTTCTTTCGTCATCGACAATTCGAGCACGATCCTGATTTTCCTCCAGCTAATGGGGCTTTTGATTCCCACGTTCCTGCCGCTGGTCGTTCCGCTGGGCCTCGGCATTGCCGTCCTCTTTATCTACTATAAATTCGCGGTGGACAGCGAAATCGTCGTCATGCGCGCGGTCGGCATCAGTTCGCTCAAACTGGCAATGCCTGCGCTTGTGCTGGCCGTCATCGTCACCTTTTTCGGCTATCTTTTGACCACATGGATCGCGCCCGCCGCCAACCGCGAACTGGTTGCGCTGCAGTACCGGGTGCGCGACAACTTTTCCGTTTTTCTCGTTCGCCCTGGCAACTTCAACGATATTGCCGAAGGGCTCACCTTCTATGTCCGCGCGCGCGGCAACAACGGCGAACTGCAGGACATTCTTGTCCACGACGTCCGCAATCCGGAGAAGCCCGTGACGATCATGGCCGAAAGCGGCCAATTCACGGCCAACGACAATGACCCGCAAATTCTCGTCTTCAAGGGCAAGCGGCAGGAAATCGACACGAAAACGGGGCGTCTGTCGCAGCTCGATTTTGAGCGCTACGTTCTCGATTTGAAACTCCTGCGCAGCAACATGGGCAACCGCCTTCCCGATCCGCGCGAGATGACGATGAAAGAGCTCTTCAACCCGCCACGCGATCCCGCCAAACGCCGCACGACGCTGGAACACATATACGCCGAGCTTCACCAGCGTCTCGCGTCGCCGCTGCTGGCTCTAACCTATACATTGATTAGCCTGACGGTCATTCTGGCGGGCGAGTTCAACCGCCGCGGCATGATGCGGCGCATTCTTGCCGCCGCCGTCTCGATCATCGCCGTGCAGGCCGCGACGCTTTCCATCGGCAGCCTGATCGGCAAACACACCTGGCTTGCTGTCGCCCTTTACGCCGTGATTTTGACGCCTGTTCCCATTTGCCTTGCCATTCTCGCCCTGCCGGGTTTTGGCCGCCGCCTGTTCCTGTCGCGGCTGTTCCATCCCTTTACAACCCGCGCCGTGCCGCCATGATCAAAAGCTGGACGCTCAGCCGCTATTTGGGACGGCAGTTTTTACTCTGGTTCGCCGTTTTTCTCGCGGCGTTGATGGGCGTGATATACCTGATGGAAGTGGCGGAGCTTCTGCGCCGCGCGGCGGACCGTCCGGAAACCACCCTGAGCATTATCCTGCGCATGGGCCTGTATAAATTGCCGGACACGATGGACAAGGTCTTGCCCTTCGTCGTGCTGTTCTCGGGCATGTACACGTTCTGGCGTCTGACGCGCAATCAGGAGCTTACCATCGCGCGCGCATCGGGCGTGTCGGCGTGGCAGTTTTTGGCCCCGGCCCTTATCGTGACGCTTCTTTTCAGCGCCCTCCACGTCGCCCTTATCAACCCCATGGGAGCGGTCATGAACGCCCGTTTCAAGGAAATGGACGCCTATTATCTCCAGCACACCACGTCGCTTGAGCTGACGGGCGCGGGTCTTTGGCTGCGACAGAAAGAAGGCGACCGGCATTACCTGCTTCACGCCGACCGCGTCGAAATGGATCCGTTGACGCTCAAACCTCTCATCATCTTCATCTACGACGAGAACGGACGCTACATGGGGCGCGTCGACGCGCCTCAAGCCGTTCTCCGCGAGCGCCATTGGGAAGTCGCGGACGCCTGGTTCAACTGGGAGAACATGCCTCCCCTGCATCAGGATTCCTTTTTTCTTAAAACCACGCTGACGGAAGAAAAAATTCAGGAAAGCATGGCGCCACCGAACACCATTTCGTTCTGGCAGCTTCCCGCGTTCATCAAGGCCTTGCGCGTCATCGGCCTGCCGCCGGTGCGCCACGAACTCCAGTTCCACATGCTGCTGGCGGAACCGTTGCTGCTTTGCGCCATGGTTTTTTTCGCGGCGGCGTTTTCCCTGCGCCTGACCCGGCGCGGCGGCGTTTTGGCCGCCATGATCGCCGGGGTGTTCGCGGGCGGTTTAATTTTCCTTCTCAACAACTACATCACCGCACTCGGCACCAACCAGACGCTGCCGAGCGTTGTGGCGGCATGGGCCATCCCGCTCACCGCCCTTGTGGGCGGCGGAGCGGCGTTGCTGTATCTGGAGGATGGATAATGTACTCTCCTGCTTTAACCGCAGCCGTTTTCGATATCGGCGGCGTGCTGATCGATTGGAATCCACGGCATCTCTATCGTAAGATTTTCAATAGCGATGAAGAAGCCATGGAGTCGTTCCTGTCCAACGTTTGCACAAGAGCATGGCATATTCATCACGATGACGGACGCACATTCGCCGAAGGCGCCGCCCAGTTAATTGAGCTTTATCCAGACAAGGCCGAATTAATCGGCGCATGGGGAAAGCGTTTTCAGGAAATGATTGCGGGTCCAATTTATGGTGCCGTTGATATTCTGGCGGAACTTAACGCGCATAAAACGCCTCTTTTTGCGCTGACAAATTTTCCTCAAGAGGCCTTTCCCGCCACTCGAAAACGCTTTGACTTTTTCGAATCGTTTCAAGGCATAGTCGTTTCCGGCGATGAGAAAATCTCCAAGCCCGATCCCCGCCTTTATCGAATTTTAATGGAACGCTACAGGATCGATCCTTCCAAAGCCGTTTTCATCGACGATTCCGGACCGAACGTCAAAACAGCCTGCGATCTGGGTTTTACCGGCATTCTATTCACTTCACCCACAGATCTGCGGCAAAAACTTCAGAACCTGGGCCTGCTCCAACCGGTCAAGCTTTGCCGCTCGAACCCTGACAGCTTCGGACACTCAATAAAATAACATGACACAACCTTTGGCGTAACGATGACAAAACGGAATTTTTTTCTTGCTTTATTGCCAGCCTTCGCCCTTGGCGTTATTTATGGACTTGCTCCGGTCGCATCGTGCGCCGTTTGCGCCGACGGCGGCAGCGCGGCTTTGCTGTATCTCGAAGACGGTTGATAAATATAGAAAAAATTGAACCTTTCAGGATTTGCCCCTCTCCTCTCCGAATGCTAAGAATGCTGAACGCTGAACGCTGGATCCTGGCATGAACATATCTCACAAAATCCTTGCCGCGTTTATTCTTCTCGCTGCGCTTGCCATTCCCGCCGCGGCGTGGGCGCAGCGCATCGACCAGATGCCGGGGATGATGGCCCCGCTCGCCGCCTCAGAACCCGCCACCGGGGTCGAAGAGCGCATCGCCGTGGTTGTGAACGACGGCATCATTTCCACAGCCGACGTACGCGCTCGCATGGCGCTGGCCATGCTAACCTCCGGCCTGCCCGACGTTCCCGAAGTCAGACGGCGCCTTTTGCCGCAGGTTCTGCACAGCCTTATCAACGAGGAACTGCAGATTCAGGAAGGCAAGCGCCTCAACATCGCCGTTTCCCCGGAAGAGATCGAGCAAGCCATGCAGCGCCTTGCGCAGGACAACCGCATTCCCGGCGGCGATATGGCCGCCTTTCTGACCAGTCAGGGCGTTCCGGCCTCGACCATGGCGGCGCAGGCGCGAGCCGCGTTGACATGGAACAAAGTCGCCCACCGTGAGCTTCGCCCCCGCGTCAACGTCAGCGACGACGAGATCGACGCCGCCGTGGAGCGCCTTCATGCCAACGCGGGCAAGCAAGAATATCTTGTCAGCGAGATTTTTCTCGCGGTGGACAACCCGAAAGACGAGGACCAGGTCAAAAAGTTTGCGGAAAATCTGGTGATTCAAATCCGCAACGGCGCGAACTTTGGGGCCATTGCCCGCCAGTTTTCGCAAGGCACGGGCGCGGGCACGGGCGGCGATATCGGCTGGATTCAGGCCGGTCAGCTTCCGCCCGAGCTCGACAGGCTCTTGCTCAACATGGAAGCCGGCGAAGTCGCCGGGCCCGTGCGCACGATCAACGGATTCCATGTCATCGGCGTTCGCGAAAAACGGACGATCGCGCTGGGCGACGTCAAGACCATGACCGTCGATTTGCAACAGGCCTTCCGCCCGTTCACGAAGGATTCCGACAAGGATTCCCTGCTTCGTGAAGCCGACCGGCTGCGCCAGACCGTGTCCGATTGCAACGGCCTTCCGGCCAGACTGGCGCGCGAATTTCCCTTGTGGCGCTGGCAAAACCTCGGCGAAGTCAAGCTGGGCGACGCGCCCACGTGGCTTGGCGAGAAAGTGCGCGACACGGCCGTTGGCCACGCAAGCGAAGCCATGGCCACCGACAAGGGCGCGTTGATCCTTTTCGTTTGCGGTCGCAAAATGGAAAAGAACATCAACCGCGACGAAATCACGGCCATGATCGGCGCGGAAAAAATGGAGCTGCTCGCCCGCCGCCTGTTACGCGATCTGCGCCGAAACGCGCATCTGGACGTCCGGATGACGTCGGCGCCGTAACGGAAGGCGGAATAACGGAATCCGAATGATCGCCTCCCTGCCTCCCCTCCGCGACGTTATCGCGCGCCATAAGCTTTTGGCGCGAAAATCGCTGGGCCAGCATTTCCTTCTCGATTTGAACCTGACCCGCCGCATCGTTGAATCCGCGGGCGACCTGAAGGACTGCGCGGTATTCGAAATCGGCCCCGGGCCGGGCGGGCTTACCCGCGCCCTGCTGGAAAGCGAAGCGAAAAAAATCGTCGCCATCGAAAAAGACTCGCGGTGCGTCGAATCTCTGGCGGATTTAAAAAAGATCGCCGGAAAACGATTGAACGTCGTCGAAGGCGACGCGCTGAAACTCGATTTAACGGAACTTGCTCCGAAGCCGCGCGCCATCGTCGCCAACCTTCCTTACAATATCGCCACGCCGCTTTTGCTCGGCTGGCTGAGGCAAACCGGCGCCTACCGGAGCCTCACCCTTATGTTCCAGGCGGAAGTGGCGGACCGGCTCACCGCCAAACCCGGCACGAA
>JAXGVG010000062.1:0-10097 GCA_040773965.1 Alphaproteobacteria bacterium
CGGCTGCTGTCGGGCGTGTGAATTTCGTCGGCGACCGTCAGGCGTCCCGTTTCGTCGAAACCGAACTCGTATTTCGTGTCGACAAGGATCAACCCCTGTTTCGAGGCCATCTCGCGTCCGCGCGCAAAAAGCGCCAGCGCCTTTTCCTCCACTTCCTGCCATTGTTTCGCGGGGACAAGGCCGCGGCCAACGATTTCCTGCCCGGTAATCGGCTCGTCGTGCTCGCCCGCGCCGCCTTTCGTGGTGGGGGTAAGGATAGTTTGGGGCAGTTTCTCGTTTTTCCTCAAGCCGTCGGGCAGCGTATGCCCATAAAGCGTCCGTTCGCCTTTCTGATACTTCGGCCAGATTGAGGTGGACGTCGAGCCAGTCAGATAATCGCGCACGACAACTTCGACCGGCAGCATGGTCAGATGCCGGGCGACGATAACGTTCGGATCGGGATACTCGATCACATGGTTGGGAATGATGTCCCGCGTCGCCTCGAACCAGTAACGCGCCACGGATGTCAGCACCTGCCCCTTGAACGGCACGGCGGCCAGAACCTGATCGAAGGCGCTCTGCCTGTCGGTCGTGATCATCAGGCGGCGCCCACCATTCAGATCGTAATGGTCCCGCACCTTGCCGCGCCCGAAGTTGGGAAGCTCGGGAAAATGCGCATCGACCAAAACGTCGTCGAGACGTGAACGGATGATGTCGTGCAAACGGGCGGTTTTATTCGTCATCGGGCATCTCTCACTAGGATTAAATTAAGCCACTAGCGTCATCCCCGCGATCCGTCTACGCTGCTTCGCAGCTTCGCCGGACCTAGCGTCAGACCCGGCGTAGTCCAAAGGACGAAGACGGGAGGCGGGGATCCATCTTATTGAAGTAAAAATCGATTCCCTACAACCGCTTCGCGGTTCCGGGATGACGCCAGTCTTTGGGTCTGGTTTCTCTCAAATTTCACTTCTCGACATAGCGGTTGGTGATCGGGTAACGCCGGTCCCGGCTTAAATGCCTGTGCGTGACTTTCGGCCCCGGCGGCGCCTGGCGTCTTTTGTACTCCGCGCGGTCGAGCATGGCCCAAACGCGCTTCACAAGGGCCGCATCATGCCCGCGCGCCGCGATTTCCGCCACCCCAAAATCCCCTTCAACCAATCCCTCAAGAATGGCGTCCAACTCATTGTAAGGTGGCAATATATCCTGATCTTTCTGGTCTGGGCGAAGCTCGGCGGAAGGCTCTTTCGTAAGGACTCGTTCAGGAATAACCGCGCCCTCAGGTCCCTGCCCGCCTTCGGGCTTATGGGCGTTCCGCCAGCGGGCCAGACGGTAAACGCTCGTTTTATAAACGTCTTTCAGCGGCGCATAACCGCCGCACATGTCCCCGTAAAGCGTGGCGTAGCCCGTGGCCATCTCGGACTTGTTGCCGGTCGCCAGAACCATTGCGCCGCCCTTGTTGGCCAGCGCCATAAGGACGACCCCCCGGCAACGGGCCTGAATGTTCTCTTCCGTGACATCGGGCTCACACCCGGCAAAAGCATCCGCAAGCGCGTTGTCAAAGGCCTGCACGGCCTTGTCGATGGGGATGTTGTCCAGTCGGCAGCCGAGCGCCCCGGCCACGGCGGCAGCGTCTTCGAGGCTCTCCTTCGACGTATGAGGCGAAGGCATCATGACCGTCCGCACGTTGGCCGCGCCCAGCGCATCGACGGCAAGGGCGGCCACGAGCGCGCTGTCCACGCCCCCCGAGAGGCCCAAAAGGACGTTTTGAAAGCCGTTTTTGACCGTATAGTCACGCAAACCGGTCATAATGGCCTCGTAAACGGCCTTTTCGCCGTCCGAATGAGCACGCAAAGGGGTCTTTTCAGGCACCAATAGGGCATCCTTTAATAACCAGGACGTTACCGAAACATCTTCACACCAAGCTTTAGCTTGCGCGGCAAGCTCGCCATCCGCGCTTACAACGAAGCTGGATCCCTCGAAAACAAGCTCGTCCTGCCCGCCGATTTGATTGACATAAACAACGGCCAGACCGGTTTCCTGTGCGCGGGCGCGCGCCAAAGCGTAGCGATGCTCCTGTTTGCCGTCGCCTTCGAACGGACTGGCGTTTAAGGCGACAAGAATCTGCGCTCCCTTTTCTTTCAAATTGTTGGAAACACAAGGTTTCCACATATCCTCGCAGATCATGACGCCGAGCTTGTGGCCGCGAAAATCGGCCGGCCCGCCCAATGGCGGTGCCGTAAAAATCCGTTTTTCGTCGAAAGGACCGTAGTTGGGCAGGTCGTGCTTGAAGATTTTGGCCGCAATCTCGCCTCCGTCGAGCAGCAGCGCCGCGTTGTAAACGTTGCCATCTTCCAACCACGGCGCGCCGACGAGTATGGCGGGCCCCGATGCGGTCGCGCGCGCCAGCCCTTTCACCGCGCCTTCGACGGTCTTAAGAAGCGACGGGTTAAGCGCAAAGTCCTCAGGCGGATAGCCCGACAGATAGAGTTCCGGAGTCACGACAAGGTCCGCCGCCTGCCGTTCGGCTTCGCGCCATACTTCCTTGAGTTTGCCGAGATTCCCGGGAATGTCGCCGACGGTTGGATTCAGCTGCGCTAAAGCTAGCACCAACCGACCCGCCATGACCCCTTCTCCCGTAAATAGGCGCCAGTTTTGTGCGCGTTAGGACGGATCTTTATTTCTGCAACAGCCCCGCAGAAGCCGAGACCTGGGACTGCATTTGCTGGATCAGCGCCTGGGCGGCGCTTGTGATGACCTGTCCCGCGGCGTTGGCGTCGGCCTGCGCTTCCTGGCTGACGCAGTTCATGTAGGCCTGCGCCTCGGCAACATATTGGTTATGCTGATTGATCCGCTCATTCAGGCTGTCGGCGGCGGCCTCGGGATCGTGCATCATCGCCGCAGGCGGCTTGGGCTGCATGCATTTTGTCGACTGCCAGTTGCCCCGGCCATCGGTTATGGACGCGCTGCCTGCCAGCGCCGGCATGGCCAGCGCCAATCCCAACAAAAATACGATAAGCGAAACGGGGCGCATGACGTTCTCCTTGTATTCGATGAACGGCACAAGCATAGCGCCTATTTCGTCGGTCGCCAACAGGCTTTCCGTTAACCAAATTATTCGTCTTTTGCCCGCTTCAGCCGCTCGTTTTTGAGGTGATCGGCCACAAGAAAAGCGAGTTCAAGCGCCTGCGTCGCGTTCAGACGCGGGTCGCAGTGCGTCTGGTAGCATTCGGCCAGATCGGCCTCGGTCACCGCCGAAGCGCCGCCCGTGCACTCGGTCACGTCGCGGCCTGTCATCTCAAGATGAATACCGCCGGGCCACACGTCCTCGCTGTCGCAAACGGCGAAGAATTTGCGGACTTCCTGCATGATCCGGTCGAAATTGCGGGTTTTGTAGCCGTTTGTCGCCTTTTCCGTGTTCCCGTGCATGGGATCCGAGCACCAGACGACCTTGCGGCCCTCTTTCTTGATGGACTGCATAAGCGGCGGCAGATATTTGTCGATCTTTTCCGCCCCCATGCGTACCACGAGCGTCAGGCGTCCGGCCTCGTTATCCGGGTTCAAAATGTCGATGAGACGCAAGAGGTTATCGGCATTGAGCGAAGGGCCGCACTTGAGCCCCAGCGGGTTCTTGACGCCGCGCAGGAACTCGACATGCGCGCCGTCAAGTTGACGCGTACGGTCCCCGATCCAGAGCAAATGCGCCGAAACGTCGTACCAATCGCCCGTCGTGCTATCGACGCGCGTAAGCGCTTGTTCATACGGCAATAATAGCGCTTCGTGCGATGTGAAAAAGTCCGTTTCGCGGATGGCCGTCGACGTCTCGCCGGTCACGCCGCAGGCCCGCATGAACTCGAGAGCCTCGCCAATGCGTCGCGCAAGGTCTTGAAAACGCTCGCCTTGCAGGCTGCTTTCGACGTAGCCGAGGTTCCAACGATGCACCTCGTTCAAGTCGGCATAGCCGCCTTGCGCAAACGCGCGTAGCAGGTTCAGCGTCGAGGCGGACTGGTTATAGACCTGCAGCATCCGCTTGGGGTTGGGCGTGCGGGATTTTGCATTGAATTCCAGACCGTTGACGATGTCCCCGCGAAAGCTCGGCAACGTCACGCCACTTCGCGTTTCGGTATCTTCCGAGCGCGGCTTGGCGAACTGCCCCGCCATGCGGCCGATTTTAACCACGGGCGTCGCGCCGCCGAACGTCAAAACGACCGCCATTTGCAGAATGGCGCGGAAAGTGTCGCGGATGTTGTTGGCGTTGAACTCGGCGAAGCTCTCGGCACAGTCACCGCCTTGAAAAAGAAAGGCTTTTCCCGCCTCCACTTTCGCCAGCGCTTTTTTGAGCCGACGCGCTTCGCCCGCGAAGACGAGCGGAGGTAGCTTAGCCAATTGATCTTCAACGGTTTTTAGCTTTGCCGGATCCGGGTAGACTGGCTGCTGGTGAGCCGTTTTTGATCGCCAGCTGTCGGGCGTCCATTCTTTTTTCGTCTTCGTCATGATGAATAACCTTTACGTCGGTGAGCCGGTTTTACCGGAAAACTTTTATAAAACAACGATGTGGGTGAGAAGCGCGTGTGTGATCCGGTGTTACCGGAACCAATAAAAATAAACATAACCAAACGCGCCGCCGTTGGCCGCGTCTTGGTTAAGAATATGACTCAAGGTCTCAATCATGGAATCAATCTAACAAGGAGATTTGAAAGTATCAAGCGCTACGTGCCCGTTCGGGGCTTATTTGGGCCCGGTTCGGAGCTGGTTGCGTGCCGGTTCAGGCGTGTTTTGGCGGGGTTGCGTGCCGGTTCGGGACGTAGTCCGAAGGACGAAAACGGAAAAAGGAGGGGAATTTTTTTCACTCCACCGTCACGCTCTTCGCGAGGTTGCGGGGTTGGTCGACATCGGTGCCTTTGGCCAGCGCCGTGTAGTACGCCAATAACTGCACCGGAATGGCGTAAAGCAACGGCATAGCCACCGGATCGCATTCGGGCAGCGCCATGCTCCAGAATGGTTTGACGCCCAGATTAGCGATGCCTTTTTTGTCCGAGAACAAAACGACCTTCCCGCCGCGCGCGACGACTTCCTGAACGTTGGACGCGGTTTTCTCAAACAACCCGTCATGCGGCGCGAGCACGACAACCGGCATGGCTTCGTCAATCAAAGCGATGGGGCCGTGCTTCATTTCGCCCGCCGCATAGCCTTCGGCATGAATGTAGGATATTTCCTTAAGCTTCAACGCGCCTTCGAGCGCCAACGGATAAAGCAAACCGCGCCCCAGATACAGAACATCCCGCGCTTCCGCGAGGTTTTGGGAGAGTTCCTGAATCTTGTTTTCGTCCCTTAAAACGTCGTTCATCAACGCGGGAATTTCACGCAGCGCCTGCAGAACCGCGCGGGCGCGTTTCTTTTCCATCGCGCCGCGCGCCTCAGCCGCGTCCACGGCAAGGCACAGCAGCACCGCCAACTGCGTCGTAAAGGCCTTGGTTGACGCGACGCCGATTTCCGGCCCGGCCAGCGTCGGGACAACCACATCCGACAATCGCGCAATCGAGCTTTGCGGCACGTTGACGATAGCCAATATTTTTTGGCCCTGTTTTTTCGCGTAGCGGATAGCCGCCAGCGTGTCGGCCGTCTCACCCGATTGCGAAACCGCGATCATCACGCCGCCTTTCGGCATGGGCGCTTCGCGGTAACGGAATTCCGACGCGATATCGATTTCCACCGGCAAGCGAGCCAGCTGTTCAAACCAGTATTTGCCGACCATGCCCGCGTAACTCGCCGTGCCGCAGGCCACGATGGTCAGGCGCGAAATCTTTTTCCAATCAAAAGGCAAGCGCGGCAACGCCAGATCGTTGGCGGCCGTCGCCAGCGCGCTCAGCGTATCGCCGACAACGGCGGGTTGTTCGAAGATTTCCTTCAGCATAAAATGGCGGTATTGCCCTTTGCCGATCATCGCGCCGGAGAGCGCCGTTTGATGGATTTTACGCTCGACCACTTTGCCGTTTTCATCGTGAACAACGGCTTTGCCGGGCGTCAGTTCGGCCCAGTCGCCCTCTTCCAGATAGCTAATGCGGTTGGTGAGCGGCGCGAGCGCCAGCGCGTCCGACCCCAGGTACATTTCCTTGTCGCCGTAACCGATGGCGAGCGGACTGCCGCGACGCGCCGCGATAAGCAAATTTTTATGGCCCGCGAAAATGATGCCGATGGCGAACGCGCCATCCAGGCGCTTCAACGCCGCCGCCGTCGCCTTCTGCGGAGTCATGCCGTGGTTCATGTATTCGGTGATCAGGTGGACGATGGTTTCCGTATCCGTTTCGGATTTGAAGCGGTGTTTTTTCGCTTCAAGCTCGGCGCGAAGCTCGCGGTGGTTTTCGATAATTCCGTTATGCACGACCGCGACCTTGTCCGAAAAGTGCGGGTGCGCGTTGTCTTCGCTCGGGCGGCCATGCGTCGCCCAGCGCGTATGACCGATGCCGACGGTTCCCGGCAACGGGTCTTTCTTGAGTTTATCGGCAAGGCTTTGCAACTTGCCCACTGCGCGGCGCGTCTCAATCGCGCCGTTCACAAGCGTCGCCACGCCCGCGCTGTCATAGCCGCGATACTCAAGCCGCCGCAGACCATCGACCAGCAAATCCGCCACAGGCCGTTCCGCAAGTATTCCGACAATGCCGCACATAAAATCTGCCTCTTTTAGGGGTTCGGGGCTAGGGATTTGCACGTAAAACCAGCCCCGAACCCCTAGCCTCGAACCCCGGATATGACAAGTCCCAACCAATTCAATTGTTGCGACAATATGTTACGGAATGCAGAAGCCCTTCAATCCTGTTTTTTCATAAAATCCAGAAACTTCCTTGGCGTCAAGATGGATATATCCTGAAACGGATTGAGAATGAGCAAGTCCTGATCGCCGGTGATAATCATATCGGCAGCGCCGCTAACGGCCAGAGCGAGGAATTTGTCGTCATCCGGGTCACGGCAAGCTTTCAGCATGACAGGCAAATGAACAAGCTCGCTCATATTGGCATAGGCTTTCATGAAACTTTCGATATCGGATGAGTCAAGATAAGGTTTGAATTTCGGTTTATGCAATACGATAAAGGCTTCGTTTATCGTTTCTTCCGAAACGAGAAGCGTTGCCGCGTGCGCGGATAACCGGAAGGCCTGCGCCGGAACGGATTCAGCTTGCAGCAAACCGCTTACCAATACTCCCGTATCGATAACAACTCTCAACCGGTCAGGATTCATCGGCCATCAATTCTTTGAACTTTGCGGGCGTCAATCCCCTCTTGGCGGCTTTCCCGGCTATTTTCTTTACGGTGCGGTCAAAAGCCTCGAACCGCAAACCGCGAAGTTTTTCATATTCCTGAACCGACATCAGGACGGCAACGTCGCGATTTTGTTTTTGAATAAAGACAGGTTCCCGTTGCGCCGCATCCAGCGCCGCGCCAAAGCTTTGTTTGACCTCTGTTGACGAAAGCGTTCTCATTTCTTCTCCCCCTAATGCGTCCTAAGAATAAGTATCGCACAAAATAGACAATTTGTCTATTATAGACTATAACCTGTTGATATATTGTATTGTTTATTAGCGTTCTCTTGCCTGTTTTTCCTCCGGAAAATTGCGGAAGGCGATTTTGAAGCCTTTGGGTTTTGGCAGCTTCTCAGGTGTGAGGCGCCGCACAGGCTTGGCGATGTGGCCGAGCGTTTTATCGCCGTGCGAAGCAATGTCTTGAATGTAATACGTGCCCTTGAACCCGCGTTTTTCCAGATCGTGGATAATTTGGCCTAACTCGTCTTCGGTCATCAGGTCGGCGTGATAGGTCGTGCGGACTTCGAGCTTAAGGCCTTGTTGGGCGGCCTTGACGAGAAGGCCGAGGCCTTTCTGGAAGTCCTTCGCGTATTTGGCCGAGCCGGTAATATCTTTCAGGCGTTCGGGCGGGGATTTATAATCAAGCGCGACGTAATCCAGAAAACCTTCGGCCAAAAGTTTTTTAAGCGCATCCGGGCGCGTGCCGTTGGTATCCAGCTTGATCTTGAAGCCCATGGCTTTGACTTTTCCGATGAGTTCCGGCAGCGCGGGGCTTAGCGTCGGCTCGCCGCCCGAAAAGACGACCGCCGTCAACTTGCCCTTGCGCGCTTTCAGAAAGTCGAAAAGCTTTTTTTCCTCCAGCTTGCCCTTCCCCTTTACGATGTCCGGGTTGTGGCAATAGACGCAGCGCATGTTGCAGCCCGCCAGCCACACGATGCACGCCATCTCGCCCGGGTAGTCGAGAAGCGTGAAGGGGGTGATGTCGTAGAGAGTATTCAGCATTCAGGGGTCAGCATTCAGGGGTCAGGTATCAATATCAATAGCATTTACAACGCTAAAGGGAACAGGACAATTGACCCCCTCACCTGCAAAAACTTAGGGCTTGCTCCACGCAAGCCCAAGTTTTTGCTTCCTCTCCCGCAAGGGGAGAGGCGTTTTTTATCCTGAATGCTTCTTTTATTCCACCGCGCAGCAGTGGGCCGTGGCCGCTTTTTCGGTGAAGTGCACGCGGTCGCGGTGCGCGCCCTTCTTGCCGATGTTGAAGCTGTCCACCGGGCGGAAGTAACCCATCACGCGCGTCCAGACCTGCGTCGTTTCGCCGCAATGCGGGCACTTGGGCTGTTCGCCCTTCAGGTAGCCGTGCTTGTTGCAGACCGAGAACACCGGCGTGATCGTGATGTAGGGCATCTGGTAGTTTTCCAGAACCGAGCGGATGAACCGGCGGCAGGAGTCGGCGGTGTCCAGACGCTCGTTCATGTACAGGTGCATGACCGTGCCGCCCGTGTATTTGCACTGGAGCTTGTTTTGCAGGTCCAGCGCGAGGAACGGATCGTCCGTGTAGTCCACCGGGATCTGGCTGCTGTTCGTGTAATAGACGTTCGGCCACGTGCCGCCCTGGAGGATGTCCGGAAAGCGCTTGCGGTCTTCCTTGGCGAAGCGGTACGTCGCGCCTTCGGCGGGAGAGGCTTCAAGGTTGTAGAGGTTGCCCGTCTTTTCCTGATACTGGCGCAGACGGCCCCGGATATGCTCGAGGATGCGCAAGGTCAGCGCGACGCCCTCGGGATCCGTCATGTTGTGGCGGCCGTTCGTGAAGTTGCGCACCATCTCGTTCATGCCGTTCACGCCGATCGTGCTGAAGTGATTGCGGAACGACGACAGATAGCGGCGCGTATAGGGATAAAGGCCGCGTTCGAACATTTCCGTCACGAAGTGGCGCTTTTTCTCAAGCGTGCTGTGCGCGAGGTCCATCAGGCGGTTGAGTTCGCCCATCAGGGCTTCCTCGTCGGCCTTGAAGCGGTAGCCGAGGGCCGCCATGTTGATCGTCACGACGCCGATGGAGCCCGTCATCTCCGCCGAGCCGAACAGGCCGTTGCCGCGCTTTTGCAGTTCGCGCAGGTCGAGCTGAAGGCGGCAGCACATGCTCCGCACCGCGCCGGGCTTGTAGGCTTCGGGGTTGGGGTGGCGGTTGCCGTCGGCGTCGCGCACGTACTGGCTGCCGATAAAATTCTGGAAATACGAGCTGCCCACCTTGGCCGCGTTTTCGAAGATAGCGCCGGCGATGGGGCTGTCCCAGTCGAAGTCTTCCGTAATGTTGACCGTCGGGATAGGAAACGTGAACGGCTGGCCCGTGCTGTCGCCTTCCGTCATCACGTCGTAATAGGCGAGAACGATCCGCTCCATCTCCGGCACGAAGTCGCCGTAGGTCATGTCGGTCAGGCTCCGGATCGACGGGCGGCGCTTTTTTGCGATCTCAAGAAGCTCTTCGTTTTCGGCGGCCTTGAGTCTTGCGAAAAGATGGTCGCCCCTGGCCATCGGCATCTGGTCGCGCAAGTCGTCCGGCACCGTGATGTCCATCGTCACGTTCGTGAACGGCGACTGGCCCCAGCGGGCGGGCACGTTCAGGTTATAGACGAACTGCCGGATGGCCTTGCGCATTTCCGCGTCGCTCATCCGGTCGCGGAAAACGAGGGGCGCCAGGTAAGTGTCGAACGAGCTGAACGCCTGCGCGCCCGCCCACTCGTTCTGCAAGGTGCCCAGGAAGTTGACGATCTGCCCCACCGCGCTCGACATGTGCTTCGCCGCTCCCGCCTCGACCTTGCCCGGC
>JAXGVG010000063.1:0-9751 GCA_040773965.1 Alphaproteobacteria bacterium
GGCCATCGTTCGTCACTTCGCCATTAATCTTGTTCGCAACGCCAAAGACAAGAAAAGCCTTAAAATCCGAAGAAAATTAGCCGGTTGGAACCCCGATTACCTCGCTTCTCTCCTCATTAACCCGGATTCGTAGCCGTGAAAAGGTATTAACACCGGTTGCGCCGGGCGTTTTCCTCTGCTATTCCCAGCGCTTCGAGGACACAGGGTCATTGGTCCAAGCAACTGGAAAGCAAGATGACGGAGTCGAAAATTTCTACTCTTATCGCAGGCGATGCCGCCGTTTTGGCGCGGCGTTACGCGCGCGCGATTTACGAACTGGCCAACGAGCGAAATCAGCTCGATGCGGTGGCCGCCGAACTTGGCCAGTTGAAAGCCGTTCTTAAAGACAGCAAGGAATTCCGCCTGATCACGCATAACCCGAGCCTTTCGCGCAAGGAACTGGCCGAGGCCATGCGGAAGGTATCGGACGTTGCCAAGCTCGGGCCCTTGACACAGAGTTTTTTGGGGCTTTTGGCGAAAAACCGTCGTCTCGAGAACCTGGAGCATGTCGTCGATGTGTTTATGGCCGATCTGACGGCGCGGCGCGGCGAGTTTACCGCCGAAGTCATCACGCCGAAAGCTCTGGCGCCCGCGCAGCAGGAGAAGCTTTCGAAGCAGATGGACAAGGTCGCGGGCGGCAAGGTTCATCTTGTCGTCAGGGAAGACGCCAGCTTGCTGGGCGGCCTGATGGTGAAGCTGGGTTCGCGTCTGATCGACGCATCGGTCAAAGGAAAGCTGACGCGGCTGGAGCGTCAATTGAAATCGCAACGGGAGGCAGCGTAAATGAATATTCGCGCATCGGAAATTTCATCCGTATTGAAGCAGCAAATCGCGCAGATGGGCGCGGCGGCGGAAATCGCCGAAGTGGGGCAGGTGCTCTCCGTCGGCGACGGCGTGGCGCGGGTCTATGGTCTCGACAACGTGCGCGCCGGCGAAATGGTGGAATTCGAGAACGGCATTAAAGGCATGGCGCTCAATCTGGAAAGCGACAGCGTCGGCGTCGTGATCTTCGGCGACGATCGCAATATTAAAGAAGGCGACATGGTCAAGCGCACGGACGCCATCGTCGACGTGCCCGTTGGCATGGGGCTTTTGGGCCGCGTGGTGGACGGCCTTGGCAATCCCATCGACGGCAAGGGGCCGCTGAAAGACGTCAAGATGTCCCGCGTGGAAGTGAAGGCACCTGGCATCGTGCCCCGCCAGTCGGTGAACGAGCCGATGCAGACCGGCCTGAAGGCCATCGATTCGCTGGTGCCCATCGGACGCGGGCAGCGCGAGCTTATCATCGGCGACCGTCAGACGGGCAAGACGGCGCTGGCCATCGACACCTTTATCAACCAGAAGACCATCAACGAAGGCAACGACGAATCCAAAAAACTGTACTGCATCTATGTCGCCGTCGGGCAAAAGCGTTCGACCGTCGCGCAGATCGTGAAGGTTTTGGAAGACGCCGGCGCGCTCGATTACTCGATTATTGTGGCCGCCACGGCTTCGGATCCCGCGCCGCTGCAGTTCCTCGCGCCCTATACCGGCTGCGCGATGGGCGAATATTTCCGCGACAACGGCAAGCACGCCGTCATCGTGTACGACGACTTGTCGAAGCAGGCCGTCGCTTACCGCCAGATGTCGCTTTTGCTCCGCCGTCCTCCGGGCCGCGAAGCCTATCCCGGCGACGTGTTCTATCTCCACTCCCGCTTGCTGGAGCGCGCGGCCAAGATGAACGAAAAGAACGGCCACGGTTCGCTGACGGCTCTGCCGGTCATCGAGACGCAGGCGGGCGACGTGACCGCCTATATTCCGACGAACGTGATTTCGATCACCGACGGCCAGATTTTCCTTGAAACCAGCCTGTTCTATAAAGGCGTGCGCCCGGCGATCAACGTCGGCATTTCGGTCAGCCGCGTCGGTTCGGCTGCGCAGGTCAAGGCCATGAAACAGGTGGCCGGTTCGATCAAGCTCGATCTGGCCCAGTTCCGCGAAATGGAAGCCTTTTCGCAATTCGCTTCCGATCTCGACGCCTCGACGCAGCAGCTGCTCAATCGCGGCCGACGTCTGACGGAACTTCTTAAGCAGCCGCAATACAAGCCGATGCCGGTCGAGGAGCAGGTCGTGTCGATTTACGCAGGCGTTCGCGGCTATCTCGATAAAATAAGCGTCGACGACGTTTCGCGTTTCGAACAAGGGCTATTGCGCGAAATGCACGGGAAGGGCAAGCCCATTCTCGACACGCTTCGCGCCGACAGGCAGATCAAGCCCGAAACCGAAGAAAAGCTGAAGAAGTTCATGGAGGATTATACGAAGGCTTTCGTGTAAAGCGCTTCGAGCCGTTCAATAAAAAACCCCGGGTCGAAAGATCCGGGGTTTTATTATGAGCGATCGATCAAACAGGTTGCGGTTTGAGCGCTTCCTTTGTGCTAACGCCTTTAATGCCCGGAACCTTCGGAAGCATATAAAGAAGATAGGGTTCCATTTCGGGATGGGCCGTCACGCACAAAAGATTGGTATGAACGCCGTTGTTGCCGTGTGACCTTTGGCCACCATTCGAAACGAGCGTTACGGTAGCTCCAGTCGTTTTGCACAGGCTGACAAGGTCGCGGACGGTTGCGTTATCTTCGATCCCGGTTGTGGACAAAAGACCAAAAATTTTTCCGGCCGAGAGGCCATTGTTCACATCCAGACGGATGATGATCTGGGCTGTTTGCCTTTCGGATTCCGGCTTGTTGCTGACCCGGTACTCGAGGCTGCCTTCAATCCGTTTGACGGGTATATCCGTGCTGCGCATGTTCATCTCCTTAAAAATGGTGAACAGGCCTTTTCCTGAAAATCATCAAAAAGTGAACGACGAAAAAGACCTTAACGTAAGGCAAGGTTCCAATACGCGCGTGGCCGTGTCAATGACAAAAAAGGTGCGCCGGCGGCAAAGTCAGAAAGCGATTTTGCCGGAAGCGAATGCGTAGAAAAATCCGTAGACGGCGAGAACGGCTCCCAACACGCCGTAACCCATTTTGCCGATCTTTTGGCTCATTTTGACAGGGATGCCCGGGTAGTGGCGTTGCAAGGCCCATCGGGCCGAACGGATGATGACGATCCGGCAGAAGCCTGCGGCGGCGGCGGGAACAAGGACGTCGATCGCCATCAACAACGACGGCGAAACGGCCTTGGCTATTTCGTCATGCAGCGGTGTAAAGAAAAGTCCGGCGAAGACAAGCGAGCTTGCAAGGAAGCAAAGAACGGCGGCGGCCACGCGTGTGCGAAGCGTTTTTCGGCGAAGGGCTTGCTCCATGCGGCGCATGATGCTCTGGGCCGTCTTTGGCGACAAGCCGACGGGATAAAGACGGCGCAGATCGTTGGCCTGTCTTTTGCCGTCCAGCTCTAATTTTAGCGCATCGCGTATCAATCGCGATTCAATCGCGGCGTCCAGTCCCGGACCTCCCAAGGCGGCCTGTTCCAGATGTTCAAGCCAGGGTTTGAGCGATTCATCGAGAAAAGGCGGAATGCCCGAGAGCAACCCCCGTTTGCCGAAGGCGGCGATTTGGAACGCCTTGTTTTTCAGGCGAACCTTGATGTCGGCGTAGGGCAGATGAGCTTGAATGGACAGCGCGTCCTGCGGCTTTTCTTCTTCCGGATTTTCGGGGAACTGAAGCGATATATCGGCGTGCCCTTTCGGCAGTTTTGCCATGCCGAGGCGGTCCATCGAACGGAGCAGGCCGCTTGGCAGCGAAGAGGCCGAAAGAATCTGGAAATGAATTTTCGCATGGCAGTTGATGGCAACTTCTTGCGTTATACGGCCCGTTCCCTTGCATTCTTTACAGGTTGTGTTGCCGCGCCCCTGGCAGGAAGGACAGGGCAGTTTCCCGGTGGATTTGCAATAACGGCACGGCGCGAACCTTGTGCCGAGGCATATGGGGCAGGGCTTTTGCGGGTTGACGGGGTCTTCGCCGCGTCCAAAGCAGTTGTAGCATTCCTCCTGTCCCTGACCGCGGCAGTGTGGGCATATGACGACGGTTTGTCCCTGGCATTGTGTGCAGGTAAGACCGCCCGCGTTCCCGCAAGCGGGACAGTTTTCGGTCGCGGCCAGCACGCACGTGAGGTCCGGAAGGGGTATTTTCCCGTCCTGCAGGCCCCAGCCATGACCGGGCTCGTTCTGCAGTTCCTTGATGACGGGAGCCAGCCAGCTTTTGGATTTTAAAAAATTTTCTTTTTGGCGATTCACTTCTTCGCTCATTGCGGCGAAATGGGGGAGAACGCGGCGGTCTTTACCTTTGACAGGACCGAAATAATGCCGGGGTTCTATGTCGCACTGCGGTTCGAGCCGGATTTTTCCTTCGATGACGTAATCTTTTTCTTCGCTTTCAATAAGATGGATGTCGTTCGGCTCAAGGCCGTTGCCGTCGGCGATGTGGCGAAGGCGTTCAAGCGTTTTATTGGTTAGCGTCAAGGGTTCATTCACGCGAGGCTTTTCCCGATAAAAAATGCAAAGAGACTCTAACACCCGCTTGCCGTTCGGGGCAACCGCGACCGTCGAGGCTTGATTGCGCCGGCAAACGCCTTTACGCGGGTCACAAGGGGCTGGCCGATGGCCGCCGAAAAACAGGGAGAAGTAAAAGATCGGTTTTGGAGTCTTTTTTGTTGAAGCTATACGACTTCGTGAGCGCGTTATTATCTTTCACACTATAAAATAACAAACACCCTAATGGTGTATGGTTTTCTTTTTATAAAAGCAAAATAGTCATACTATCCGTTTAATTAATAAACAAAGCAAAACAAACAGCTAACGGTTTACCATTGATTAACCATCCTCACGTAAAGGATTTTAACGCCGTATTGCATGCATGAGCGTGCCGGTAGCGACGTGATGGATTTAACCCTTCGATGAGGCCTCCCTATGTTACGGCGAATTCATAATCTTTCCATGTCAACCAAGATCGGCCTTATGGCCATCGTAGGTTTGACTATTTTGGGAAGCGTCATTGTGAGCGTTACGGTGATGACGCTTAATGAATCTCTCATAAAACAGGCCGAGCAACGTATGGCGATCAATGTTAAAGTCGCGCGCGCCATGCTCGAGCAATACGGGACGGATTTCTCGGTCAAAGATGAAAAACTTTATATTGGCGACCATGTTTTGAACGGCGACTTCGATTCTGTCGACAAGGTCACCAAACTTGTCGGCGGCGTGTCCACGATATTCATGGGCGATGTCCGGGTCACGACCAACATTATAAAGAACGATGGGAAAAGAGCGGTTGGAACGAAACTGGCCGCAGGTCCTGCCTACGATTCCGCGCTGGGGAAAGGAAAATTGTTCTATGGCGAGGCCGACATTCTCGGCGAATCCTATCTCGTCGCTTACGATCCTATAAAAAACGGGAATGGCGACACCATCGGCATCATTTTTGTCGGACTTAAGAAGACCGAGCAGATGGCCGTGATCGGAAAGCTTATCTCCCATATCGTTATTCTTTCGCTTGTTGTCGGCCTGATTATCGCCGGCGGCATATATTTTGTCATCCGCCGTCAGTTGAAGCCGCTCAACCGTCTTGAAGAGGTCATGGAGCGGCTCCAGGACGACGATACGTCCGTCGACATTCCCGCGCAGGAAAGAGGCGACGAAATCGGCCGTATTGCCCATACCGTTCAGCGGTTCAAGGAAGGCATCGTCGAGAAGCTTCGCCTGAGGGAAGAACAGGAACTGGGTAAAAAGAAAGCGGAAGCTGAACGGCGCGAACTTATGAGCAGACTGGCTGACGACTTCGAACAAAGCGTCCATGGCATCGTATCGACGGTTTCTTCCGCAGCGACTGAAATGCAGCATAGCGCGGGTTCGATGGCGGCCATAGCCGAAGAATCGGCCAAAAAAGCCACGACCGGCGCGGGCGCAGCTCAGCAGGCTTCCGTGAACGTTCAGATGGTTGCCTCCGCCGCCGAGGAATTGAATGCCTCAATTGGCGAAATAAGCCGCCAGATCGCTGAATCGGCGCGCGTCGCGGCGACATGCGCGGCGGAAGCCGAGGCTACGGGCGCCGTCATGCAGGGCTTGAGCAAGGCGGCGGAAGACATAGGCAATGTAGTCAAATTGATCGACGACATTGCCAATCAGGTCAATTTGCTGGCGCTCAACGCGACCATTGAAGCGGCGCGCGCCGGCGAGGCGGGCCGGGGGTTTGCGGTCGTGGCCACCGAAGTCAAAAATCTGGCCAATCAGGCGGGAAGCGCCGCGCAAGACATTACGAAGCAAATAGCAAACATCCAGGAACAAACGGCAAACGCGGTTAAAACGATCAACGGCATAACCTCGACTATCAAGCAGGTTAGCCAGATTTCCACGACGATCGCTTCGGCGATCGAGGAACAAGGGGCCGCTACGAAGGAAATTTCGCGGAGCATCGACGAGGCTTCGCACGATACCAATGTCGTAACGCAGAACATTGCCGATATAACGCACGCGGCCGAGGAGACGGGAACGGCTTCGACCCAGGTTCTCCAAACGGCCGATCAATTGGCCAGGGAATCCGATAGTTTGCGCCAGGCAGTGGAAGGATTCATCGTCAAGGTGCGGGCGGGCTGAAAAAATATTTACCGTCCGGCAGCGTCGCTTTTGCGGCCGAGGTGGCGCGCCAGGTATTGTCCCGTGTAGCTTTTTTTGACGGCGGCCACGTCTTCGGGCGTGCCGGTGGCGACAATCTCGCCGCCCGCGTCGCCGCCTTCGGGACCGAGATCGATGATGTGATCGGCCGTTTTGACGACTTCCAGATTGTGTTCGATCACGACCACCGTGTTGCCCTGATCCACAAGCTTGTGCAGGACTTCCAATAGCTTTTCCACATCCGCAAAATGAAGGCCCGTGGTGGGCTCGTCGAGAATATAGAACGTCCGGCCCGTGGCGCGGCGCGATAGCTCTTTGGCCAGCTTCACGCGCTGGGCCTCGCCGCCGGAAAGCGTCGTGGCGGCCTGGCCGAGTTCGATATAGCCAAGGCCCACGCGCTCCAGCGTGGCCAGCCTGTCGCGGATGGAGGGCACAGCCGCGAAAAAGGCCTTGCCTTCCTCGACCGTCATGCCGAGAACGTCCGCGATGTTCTTGTCGCGGTAGGTTACTTCCAGCGTTTCGCGGTTGTAGCGCTTGCCGTGGCAGGTGTCGCAGGTCACGAAAACGTCGGGCAAGAAGTGCATTTCGATCTTGATCAGGCCGTCGCCTTCGCAGGCTTCGCAACGCCCGCCTTTCACGTTGAAAGAAAAGCGGCCCGGGCCGTAGCCGCGCGCCCTGGATTCCGGCAGGCCCGCAAACCACTCGCGGATGGGCGTAAAGGCGCCCGTGTACGTGGCCGGATTGGAGCGCGGCGTGCGCCCGATGGGCGCCTGATTGATGTCCACGATTTTGTCGATGTGCTCGATTCCCTTGATCGATTCGTGGGCGCCCGGAAGTTCGCGCGCATTGTTAAGACGGCGGGCTAAGGCCTTGTAAAGCGTTTCGCAGACGAGCGTCGATTTGCCGCCGCCGGACACGCCTGTCACGCACGTAAAGGTTCCCAGCGGAAAACGGGCGTGGATGTGCTTGAGGTTGTTTTCATGTGCGCCGATAACTTCCATCCACTTTCCCCTGTGGCCGTTGCGCCGGACCATGGGCAGGGGGATCTTGCGCTTGCCGGTCAGATATTGCGCCGTGAGGCTTTGGGGGCTTTTCAGGACGTCTTTCGGCGGGCCTGCCGCGACGATTTTGCCGCCATGCACGCCCGCGCCCGGGCCCATGTCGATGAGATAATCCGCCGTGCGGATGGCTTCCTCGTCATGCTCGACGACCAGCACCGTGTTACCGAGATCGCGGAGGCGCTCAAGAGTCGTCAAAAGGCGGCTGTTGTCGCGCTGATGAAGCCCGATGGACGGCTCATCGAGCACGTAAAGCACGCCCGTCAGGCCCGAACCTATTTGCGACGCGAGCCGTATCCTCTGGCTTTCGCCGCCGGAAAGCGTGCCGCTGGCGCGCGATAACGTCAGGTATTCAAGGCCGACATTGTTGAGGAAGCCCAGCCGCTCGTTGATTTCCTTTAAAATGCGTTTGGCTATTTCGCGCTGTTTGGGGGAGAGCCTGTGGTTCAGATTGCCGAACCAGTTCCTGGCCTCCTTGATCGAAAGATCGCTTGCCTCGCTGATGGTCTGACCCGCAATTTTTACCGCCAACGCCTCGGGTTTCAACCGCTGGCCGTGGCAGGTTTCGCAAGGCTGGGAGGATTGGAAACGGCTGAACTCTTCCCGGATCCAGTCGCTTTCCGTCTCGCGCCAACGGCGTTCCATGTTGGGAATCACGCCTTCGAAGGGCTTGGTAATTTTGTGTATGCGCGTGTCGTCCTCGAACGTGATGGTTACCGGCGTATCGCCAGAGCCATAAAGGACGGCCTGACGAAATTTATTGTCCAGGTCGCGCCATGGTTTTTTGAGGCTGGATTTGTAATGTCGTGCCAGCGCCTGCAGCGTTTGGGTATAGAAAAAAGACGACGCAGTTTTCCACGGCGCGATGGCGCCTTCGGCAATGCTCAGATTGGGGTCCGGAATAACCAGTTCCGGGTCGAAATAAAGCTTTTCACCGAGGCCGTCGCACGCCGGGCAGGCCCCATAGGGATTGTTGAACGAAAACAGGCGCGGCTCAATCTCATCAATGGTGAAACCGCTGACCGGACAGGCGAATTTCGAGGAAAATACGGTTGTTTTTCCTGTGGTTACGTTTTCGGCGTACAAAAGGCCGTCCGCCAGCTTGAGGCCCGTTTCGATCGAGTCCGCGAGGCGGTTGCCCAAATCGGTCTTGACGACGATGCGGTCCACCACCACGGCGATCTCGTGTTTGACCTTTTTGTTGAGCGCCGGGGCGTCTTCGATGTCGTACACTTCGCCGTCGATTTTCACGCGCTGGTAGCCTTGCTTGCGCAGGTCGTGAAGTTCCTTGCGATATTCGCCTTTGCGGCCGCGCACGATGGGCGCGAGAAGCAGGAGTTTCGTGCCTTCGGGCATGGCCTTGATGCGATCCACCATTTGCGAAACGGTCTGGCTTTCGATGGGCAGGCCGGTGGCGGGCGAGTAGGGGATGCCCACGCGCGCGAACAAAAGGCGCATGTAATCATAGACTTCCGTGACGGTGCCGACGGTGGAGCGCGGATTTCGCGAGGTGGTTTTTTGCTCGATGGAAATGGCGGGCGACAGGCCTTCGATGGAATCCACGTCAGGTTTCTGCATCATTTCAAGGAATTGGCGCGCGTAGGCCGACAGGCTTTCGACATAGCGCCGCTGCCCCTCGGCGTAGATCGTGTCGAAGGCAAGCGAGGATTTGCCAGAGCCGCTTAATCCAGTGATTACAACGAGTTGATCGCGCGGAATTTCCACGTCGATGTTTTTCAGATTGTGCTCACGTGCGCCGCGTACGCGGATGCTTTTGTTGGGGGCCTGGGTCATAGGGGATAATATGGGACGGCTCACGGCAAAAAGCTATAAAAAGTACACGTTTTGTTCTTTTTTTTGAGACCCTGGAGGGGCGGAATTTGCGCTTTACGTGCCTGTTCGGCGCGCGTTTGGGACCTGTTCGGGCCGGGGCGCGTGCCCGTTCAGGCCCTTTTTGAGCGGGTTAGGGACCTTAAAAAGCCATCACCTTGAGCGCGTACCGGTCGAAGTGCTCGATGCCTTCGAGCTTCTTCAGCTTCCGGACAAGGAGCGTCGTGAGGGGCAGGAA
>JAXGVG010000064.1:0-9725 GCA_040773965.1 Alphaproteobacteria bacterium
AACATACTCGACGGCGTGACGCGCATGGCGGTTCTCGGCATCGCGCGGGAACTCGGACTACCGGTCGCCGAACGTGAATTGACGCCCGCCGATCTGAAAAAAGCCACGGAAGCTTTTACGACAGGCAGCTATGCCGAGCTTGTCCCGGTTAAACGGATTGACGAACATGTTTTGCCCGCCACGATGGACGCGCCGGTTTTTTGCCGGTTGCGCAATGCTTACACGTCGAAAATCGAGGAAGCCCGCCGTTCTTATGCGGAAGCGACGGGTGAGCGTTAAACGCCCGTGTCCGGCGTCGTTTCGCGCCAGCTGGTGAGCCAGCGGTTGAACTCGCTCGCGGGCATGGGCTTGGCCATGTAAAAGCCCTGGGCGAAATCGCAGTTTTTCTCCAGCAGCATGCGCCAGATGCGCACGTCCTCCACGCCTTCGGCGACGGCGCCGAGTCCCAGATTGTGGGCCAGATCGATGATCGAGTTGGCGATAACCGAGCAATCCTTGTTATGCGCCATATCGATGACGAAGCTCTTGTCGATTTTCACCTCGCTGAACGGCATGCGCTGGAGTTCGCGAAGGGAGGAATGGCCGGTGCCGAAATCGTCGATCGATACGCCGATGTTCCGGATGCGCATGCGAAGAAGCACATCCATCGTGCGCGTCACGTCGCGCATCGCTTCGGTTTCGGTGACTTCAAGGATCAGGCGTTCCGGCGGCAACTGGTTTTCCTTGCACAGTTCGGTCAGCCGGTCGGGAAGGCTCAACTCCAGCAGCGACGAAGCCGTTATGTTGACGGACACGGACAGTTCTTCGCCTGCGCGGTGCCATTTGGCGGCCTGTTGAACGGCGGTTGACAAGACGTGGTCCGTCATGGGCTGCATAAGCCCTTCGTTGGCGATTTGTTCAAGAAACTCGACAGGCGGCAGTATGCCCCGCGTCGGGTGCGCCCAACGGATAAGGGCTTCGGCGCCTTTGACGCGGCGCGTCTTTATTTCGATTACGGGCTGGTAATAGAGGATCAGTTGGCCGAGAGCGAGCGCATGCGCCACGTCGGTGCTTACGGACGGTTTGCTGCCGCCCGCCATTTGATCCAGAGTCGAGCGTAGCGTGGCCACATCGATGGGCTTTTCCAGCGCGGCGACGACGTCGAGCCCATGGGCGCTTCCCAGGCGGCGGGCGCTGTTCAGTACGCGCGTGTCGCTGCCGCTCATCAGGCAAATCTTGGCTTCTTTTACTTTGTCGACAAGAAGACGCAATAATTCCACGCCATCGGTGCCCGGCATCATAAGGTCGAGCATGATGAGTTCGGGCGTAAAACGGGCCAGCTTGTCGGCGACCATGGTGGGGTCGCTTATGGTCTCAACCTCAAGGCCCCGTGCCTTGCCAATCTCGGCGATGGTTTCGCAGATGTCTTCCTCATCATCGATTACCAATAGACGCATTGACTTATCCATAAAAGACGAAGGCGGTTAGGGCGGTGGGAGTGTAGAAGATTGAGGCGGCGAGGTCGAGATGGGCGAATCGGTTGCGCTTATATTGCTCTTACCGTGACTTTCATTCAACAACTCCGCAAGGGCGTGGCGGACATCCGCGATACGGTAGGGTTTTTCGATCACAGGCACGGCCGTTTGACTGAGGAAATTCTGGACATGGACGGAAAGAGTATCGCCGGTCACGTATATGATCCGGTTCTTATACTGCGGGAGCGATTGGCTGATCTTTTCGTAAAGGCCGGGCCCGTCGAGAACAGGCATGCGCAAGTCGCTGATAATAACATCAAACGAATTACGGCTTAATTTGTTGAGCGCAATCGCGCCATCGGCGGCCAGATCGATGCGGTGGCCATCGGGTTCGAGGAGATCCGCAAGGGTTTGAGCTAATTCAACCTCGTCATCGACCAGAAGAATGTTAAGGGGGCCGACTGATTCGGCCGGGCTTTCGTGAGAATCGGCTTGCCCGGAATCGGCAGCGCTTGCCGATGGCAAGCGGACAATGAACGTAGCGCCTCCGCCCGGCGTTTCTTCGTACTGAAGCTGGCCGCCGTGCGATTCGATGATGTTGAGGCAAAGGGACAGGCCCACGCCCGTGCCGCCTTGTGCGCTTTTGGTCGTGAAAAAGGGCTCGAAAACGCGGGTGCGGATCGCCGGAGGGATGCCGGGGCCCGTGTCGGTGATGCTGGCGACGATATTTCCCTTTTCATGCGTGGTGCGAATCGTCAAATGGCGAACGCTTTTCCATGTTTGCATGGCCTGGGCCGCGTTCAGCGCGAGATTGGTGAACACTTGCGTCATTTGGCTGTCGTCGCCCTTAACGGGAGGGAGATCGGGAGCCAGATCGAGCTTCATCTCGATGTTCTCGTTTCTTAATTGATAACTGAGAAGCTCAAGCGACGCCGTGATGACGCCGTTGAGATCGAAAGCTTTGCGCTCGGGCGGCTTGCGGCGGGCCAGAGCCAAAAAGCTTTTCACGATGCGTGAACAGCGGTCCGAGGCTTTAAATATTTTCTCGGCGCGCATTTTGACTCTTTCTTCTGCCGCGCCCTCGATTAACAGTGTGGCCTGACCGGCGACCACGGAGAGAGGGTTGTTCAATTCATGCGCGACGCCGGCCAAAAGACCTCCAAGCGCGGCCATCTTTTCGCTTTGCTGGAGGGCTTCTTGCTGTTTGGCTATCTGCTCTTCAGCCCGTTTCTTCTCCGAAAGATCGTAAAGGCCTATCACCATCGCGGCCCGGTTCTGGTAGTTGATGCGGCGGGCCGACAGAGCGACAGACATCGTATTGCCGTCGCCGCGCGTGATGGTGACCTCTTTAAGGTTGACTTCGTGGCCGTTCGCCATGGCTTCAAGAATTTCATTGCGCTCACTGGCGATGGTCAAAAACCGGTTGAGACGGTGGCTTATAAGCGTGCCGTGGGGCATGCCCAGTAACGTCTCGGCTCCGGGACTGGCATAGAGGACCTGGTGGCCGTCGAGCTGGGCGATAAGGACGGGAACGGGATGCGCTTCGGTGATGCTGCGAAAACGGGCTTCGCTGGCGCGGAGGGCTTCTTCGCTTCGTTTGCGCGCCGTGATATCGCCGATCGAACCGACAAACCGTGTAATCGCGCCGGTGCTTGGCGAACGGGTGGCGACCATTTTTGTGTGGAGCCAACGCCATCCTTCGTCCATGCCCTTGATCCGATACTCGAAATTGATCGTCGTGGCGTTCAGGTTGTCGCGGAAGCGGCGAAGCGCGGAAAAAATGACATGACGGTCCGCTTGCGTGATTTGCCGGACCCATGTCTTCAATCCCTGAGGGTTTTGCTCAAGGGGCCGCCCCAGAATTTTCTGGAACTGGTCGGAAAAATAGACTTCGCCGGATTCTTTGTTCCAGTCGAAAAGTCCCTCGTTCGATCCGCGGGCGGCAAGGGCGAAGCGTTCGTTGCTGAGGGCAAGCTCTTTCTCTTTTTCTTCCTGCCGCGCGGCAAACTGTCCGGCGATAACGATGGCGAACATCAGCGCGGCCATGGAAAAGGAGGAATAAATGAGCCGATTGCTCGTTTCCACTTCGTCAATGAGACCAAGATCGAACAGGGGAAGGGCCAAACCTCCTGCCAAAAAGAACGAAAAGGCGATGATATGGCTCAGGCTTCCCTTGACGTCGAGGCGCAAAGAATTGAGCCCGGCGCCCAAAACGGAAGCCAGAGTCAGCGTTCCGAGCGTCGGCAAGGCAAAGTGGACGGGCTGCTGGTCGAAAGCCGTATAGGCCAGCAGCAAAACAAGGAGACCGGCGAGCAGAAAAAGGGGCAGGCGCAGATAAGGCGTTTGCGCTTCGACTTCCAGAAAATAGAGCGTGAAAAATATGCTGAAAATGTAGGAAAGGATCATGCTGTAGTTGTGCAAAATATTCAGCGTGGTGGAGCTGTGGACGCCGACAAGCTCCATAAGCTGGTCGTTTGTGCTTGCCATGTTCAGGCCCAGGCATGCCAGCAACAGCATCAGAAAGACCTGTCCACGGTCGCGAATGACGATCCAGATGAAGAACAGGTAAATCGAGGCGGTTATCATAACCCCGATGAAAAGGCCGAAAACAAGTTCTGCGCTCTTCAAGGCGGACGAATCGGCAAAAACAGGGGACGACGGGCCGGAGAACGACGACCGGGGTATCGTTTGGGCGAACGCGGGATAAACCAAAAAAAGAAACGAAACGAAAAGCCCGAAAACGGCAAGTAACCGCGCAGCGGTCCGGAAGGCGGGCCGTCTTGCCGGTAAATTGAGTTCGGATCCGGTACGAAGCAACAAGTTCAGACCTTCCAGGGGCGCAACCCTGCATAAGACCTTGCGACGGGTTAACGCTACCTTAAACGCGCTGGCATTCTAAAATTAACTCGCTAATATCTCACTAAAATATGAAATCGGCGGCGTGATTCTTAAAACAGTCCGTCGCCAAAAAAAGACATAAAATCAGGGAGAACACATGCCAAACAAGCGAATCCGTGTCACGGATGAGGAATCCCTTGCGCTTCACAAACAGGGCCGCCCCGGCAAACTTCAAGTCGTTCCGACAAAACCTTTGAAAACAGCGCGCGATTTGTCGCTGGCCTATTCGCCCGGCGTCGCCGCGCCCTGCCTCTGCATCAGGGACAATCCGGATGAAGCGTATGAATACACGGCCCGGGGAAATCTTGTGGCTATTGTATCCAATGGAACGGCCGTGCTCGGGCTTGGCAACCTGGGGGCGCTGGCGTCCAAGCCGGTCATGGAAGGCAAGGCCGTGCTCTTCAAGCGTTTTGCGGACGTGGACGGCATCGATCTTGAGGTCGCCACCGAAAACGTCGACGAGTTCGTCGATTGCATCCGGCTTCTCGGTCCGTCCTTCGGCGGCATCAATCTGGAAGACATAAAGGCGCCGGAGTGCTTTGTCATCGAAAAACGCCTGCGCGAGGCCATGGATATTCCGGTGTTTCACGACGATCAGCATGGCACGGCGGTTATTGCCGCTGCCGGTTTGATCAATGCGCTCGACATAACGGGACGCGACATTAAAGACGCGCGCGTCGTGATGAACGGAGCCGGCGCGGCGGCGAACGCCTGCGCTCATTTGTTCAGGAGCATGGGTCTGCCCCTTGAAAACATCATCATGTGCGACACCAAGGGCGTCATTTACGAGGGCCGCATCGAGGCCATGAATCCATGGAAAAAGCTTTTCGCCGCGAAAACGAAGACGCGCACGCTTCAGGAAGCGCTTGTGGGGGCCGATGTGTTTGTCGGATTGTCCGCCAAAGGGGCCATGACGCAAGACATGGTGAAAGCGATGGCTGACAAACCGATCATTTTCGCCATGGCGAACCCCGATCCGGAGATCACGCCGGAACAAGTCCAAAGCGTGAGAAAGGACGCGATTATGGCGACAGGCCGGTCCGACTACCCGAACCAGATCAACAATGTGCTCGGGTTTCCCTATATTTTTCGCGGCGCTCTGGATGTCCGGGCGTCCGCGATTAACGACGACATGAAAATCGCGGCGGCCAGGGCCATTGCCTGGCTTGCGCGCGAGAAGGTGCCTTATGAAGTCTCGGTGGCTTATGCCGGGCGGCGCATGGCTTATGGCCCGGATTACATCATACCCGTGCCGTTCGACCCGCGCCTCATAACAAACGTGCCTGTGGCGGTAGCGGAAGCGGCCATGAACGCGGGCGTAGCGCGCAAACCCGTTACGGATATTGAGGCTTACCGGCGCGAGCTAAGGACTCGTCTTAGTTCCTGGGTTTAATTTTTCCCTTGGGCGGCGCGTTGTCCTTCGCCGGGTCGAGATTGACCTCGTAAATCAGATAATCGTCAACCAAAGGAAACTCGAAGCGTTTGAGCCATTTTGGCGTTTCGCCTTTTAACAGCTGTTCGGCAAACGTCGCGTCCGTGTTGTCCGTTTTCTTTCCGGATTCGTCGAAGGCAACCGCACGCGCAGGCGGCACATAGAGCGAAGGAAGGGTGCGGCACAAAACGACAAGACCGACATTGCGGTCGCGCGCAATCCGTTTGGCCTCATCCGGATCGCTGGTGGAAAAAAACCGGGTCGAGTCAAGCAACCCCGACACATTTCCGTGATAAGGCGCGGCAATGGCCGAATGCGGGGTCAGATAGAGAATTTCCGGTCCGGCGTCGATCGAGTTCATGACGATGCGGCTCCGGTCGCCGTAATACTCCGGCAGCGTGAGGACATTCTTGAGAATGGATCGGTCGCATCGATCCGGTATTGTACGGACCGGGAAAAGCAAAACGCCCTTGTTGAAGGGGCGGCTGTCGGCGGTGGCGGGAAGAAGAACCGCCGTTAAAGGTCCCACAAGGAGGATGAGGCTTATCTCGGCCGCAAAAAGCTTGCGCGCGCGCCAGCGCGTTGCCGCCCAGGCAAGGCCGCGCCGAAGCATCTCCGTCAGGGGCAAGATGGCGAAAAGAGAGGAATAGACGATGAACCTCATTTGGTAAAAAACGCTCAACACAATGGCCGTCGAGAGCAGAAGCAGGTTGAGCAGCCAAAACCATGCCGTCTCGCTTTTTTTATTGCGAAGGATAAAGTGGACGCAGGCCGCAAGGCCGGTCAGGGGAAAGAGAAGCCGGAGAACAACAGCCGCCCATGACGGTTCGGTGGTCATGAGCGGCGAGGCCTCCATGATATGGTTGAACATAAGGGCGGTGATTCTTTCATCGACGGCGCCGTAGGGTCCGGCGAGCAATTCGGGAAAGCGCAGGAAGAAAAAGCAGGCCGATGCGGCGGCAAGAACCAGGCCGGTTGCAACTCTTACCCCGTCGAAACGCGATTGCGAGGCAAGGGCGACGCCCGCGCAGCAAACCGCGATTTGGCCCGCCAGGATGACGTAGATGATCGAGAAGCTGATTGTAACCGGATCGAACCATGCATCCGGCCTTTTGGTGACGAAAAGGAACAGGGCGCTGGCGACATAAAGCGTAAGGCCGAACACAAGGCCGATGCGCGCCGTTACGCGGCCCCTGAGCATCATCCATAAACCGACCCAGGATGTCAGAAGTAAAAGCCATGGAAGGATTTCAAGCGCTACCGCCTGTCCGAGGGCGAGGAAGAATCCGGCGCCGACGCCCCAAATAAGGATTTCCGGTTTTTGCATCATGCGCAAGACGCAGCCAAAGGCGAGCGCGACGATTAAGGCGATAAGGCCATGATGATCGATTTGTCCGGGCGAAAACTTGAACATTAAGGATACGGCGAAAAGCGAAACATATGCCGTTGCGCGCGTCCATTCCCGTGGCATGAAGCTTTCGGCCAGCCAGCGCGCGGTCATAAGAAACGCGGCGAACAGAACCAGAGGCCAAACGGTCGCCGTAATCGTCGAAGCGCCGATCCACCCGAAGCCGGCAAAACGCAGAAGCATTATCAGCGCCGCCATCGGCAATTCCGTGATGCGCGAGAAATGGATGGGCACGCCTTCGGGGGGATTTAACCGGTGCTGGACGGTGTCGAACCAGCTTTGCCCTTTCAGCCAGTCCATCGTATGGGTCAAATACATGTAATCGTCCGGATCCGGAAACTCGCCGTTCAGAATCGGGCTTTGGGGGTGGACAAGAAAGCTCCACGCAAAGTAAAGCCAGATAACGGCGCCAAGACCTATAAAGGGAGGCTTGAATATGGCGGCGACGCCGCGCAGGAGTTTGGAGGAGGCCATGGCACGCTCAGAATCAGGTTGGTTACAGGCAACCTATCATTCTTAACCATACAGTAAAAGCCGATTGCGGAAACGGGGACAAGACGGCAAACTCGCCCCGCCATACCGGCTTTCCGATTCAACCGAGGTGCGTGATTCCCATGGCTGAATTTCTCGACGACATTACCATTGCCCGCCAAACGCCACTGCTGCCGATCGAGGAAATCGGCGCAAAAATCGGCCTTCCGGCTTCGGCGCTTTACCGTTACGGGCCGCACAAGGCCAAGCTCGATCTGGATTACATCAACGGGCTGAAGCAACCGGCCAACGGCAAACTGATTCTGGTCACGGCCATAAGTCCGACAACGGCGGGCGAAGGCAAGACGACGACCTCCATAGGCCTTGCGGATTCGATGGCGATGCTGGGTCACAAGACGATGTTGTGCTTGCGTGAGCCTTCACTGGGGCCCTGTTTCGGGATGAAGGGCGGCGCAACGGGGGGCGGCAAGGCCCAGGTTGCGCCCATGGACGAAATCAATTTGCATTTCACCGGCGATTTTCACGCCATGACGTCGGCCAACAATCTGCTGGCGGCGATGCTCGACAATCATATCTATTGGGGCAACGCATTGGGCATCGATCCTTCCAAGGTTTCGTGGCGGCGCGTCGTGGACATGAACGACCGCGCGCTGCGGCATATTGTGGTGGCGCTCGGCAACAACGGGCAGGTGCGCGAGGACGGCTTCGACATTACCGTCGCTTCGGAAGTTATGGCCATTTTCTGCCTCGCCAACTCGCTGGCGGATCTTGAGGAAAGGTTCGGCAAAATCATCGTCGGACGGGGCTTTGACAAAAAATCCGTGATCGCCAGGGCCTTAAAGGCGGCGGCGCCCATGACGGCGCTTTTACGCGACGCGTTCCAGCCCAATCTGGTCCAGTCTCTGGAACACACGCCGGCCTTTGTGCACGGCGGGCCGTTCGCGAACATCGCGCACGGGTGCAATTCCCTGATCGCGACGAACACGGCGTTGAAGCTTGTGGATTATGTCGTGACCGAAGCCGGGTTCGGCGCGGACCTCGGCGCGGAGAAGTTCTTCAACATCAAATGCCGCCAGGCGGGGCTTAAACCGGCGGCGACGGTTGTCGTGGCCACGGTGCGCGCGCTTAAAATGCACGGCGGAGTCGCCAAGGCCGATCTGAAGGTCGAGAATGTCAAGGCCGTCAAGGCGGGGCTTGGCAACATGATCCGCCATGTGGAGAACATCCAGAAATTCGGCGTCCCGGTGGTGGTCGCGATCAATCACTTTACGGACGACACGGACGCCGAAATGGAGGTGATCGACGCGGCCTGCAAAAAGATGGGCGTGGCGGCGCATGTATGCCGTCATTGGGCCGACGGCGCGAAAGGCGACGTCGATCTGGCCAGGGAAGTCGTGAAAGTCGTTGACGGCGGCAAGGCGAAATTCAAGCCGTTGTATCCCGACTCCATGCCGCTTGTGGAGAAAATCCGCACCGTGGCGCGCGAGGTTTACCGTGCGAAGGATATCGACATAGCTCCCGCCGCCGCGCAAAAGCTGAAGCAGTTCGAGGCGGACGGGTTTGGCGAATTTCCGGTTTGCATGGCAAAGACGCAATACAGCTTTACGGCCGATCCCGCCGTGCGCGGCGCGCCGGACGATTTCACGGTGCCCATCCGCGACGTTCGTTTATCTTCCGGCGCGGGTTTTGTCGTCGCGCTGTGCGGCGAGATCATGACGATGCCCGGCCTGCCGCGCGAACCGGCCGCCCACCGGATTTACGTCAGCGACAAGGGGCTGATTGAAGGGTTGTTTTAGGGCAATAAAGTTTCGAGGTTGACCCTGTCATTTCTTAACCTTAACTGCCTTATCAGGCCGTTGGGCGTTTCGATTTCTTCGGGGTTGACCTTTCCCTTTACCTTTTTTTCGAAAAACCAGTCGCAGAAACTTTCCAGTTTATCCATCTCGATCCTTAAGGCGTCGAGGGGAGGGGGCCTCTCGGGGTAGGTCTTGCATTTGACAAGCAGGCCTTCCTTATCGATCGAGCACTTTCTGGCAATCGA
>JAXGVG010000065.1:0-9549 GCA_040773965.1 Alphaproteobacteria bacterium
AACGGTCTTGTTGGTACGCTTCTTGACTTCAAGGGGCGCTTTCTGGCCGTCTTCCGTTAAATAGACTTGCTGAAGCGCTAGCACGCTGCCTTTAATATCCTGCGCCAAGGCAACCAATGCGCCGTATTTGCCGAAGGCTTTAGGCCGATAGCCAATGCAATCCGGCGGCGTTGCCGTGATTCCGCGCCGTTGCAAGTACAGTTTTACCGGGGTTCCTTCAATGGTTTTTTGTGTCTCGCTAACGATAACGGCGATTTTTGCAACCGGGTCTTTCGGCAATTTTTTAGAAGGTGGTTCGGGAACAGAAACGCCAAGCCACTTGCACCCCCATGTGAACGCCTCGCGAGCGCTGCCCTTTTTCACATGCTTGATAAGAACAAGCGCGTTACCGCCGCAACCTGTCTCATGATCGAACCACGTCCCCGCCTTCTCGCCCGCAACATCAACGGCAACGCTGCCCTTGTTGCCATAACGCAACTGGTTTTGAGACGAAAGCGCCTCGTTTCTTTTTCCTAGCAAATGATCCGCAAGCTCGCCTATTCGATCCTGAAGCAGCTTTGCAATCTCTTCGCCTGAAAGATTGGTGTCAGGCGCTTCGGCCATAATCCGCCACTTTCTTTTCTTGCCCCTCAATCCACTTGATAATTTCGCTCTTACGGGCGCATATCGTCATTCCCATGCTGAACATGGGCGGCGAGCATTGTTTGGCTTTGCGAAGGTTGTAAACCTTGCGGCGGTGCTTGGGCGAGCCGTAGAGGAATTTCGCAATCGCGCTCGCGCCGTGCAAAATATCATCGTGCATGGCGGTTTCGGATTTTTGCTCTTCCATTATCGCGCCCCCCGCCTTGCGAAGGATTGCGGCTCGCGCGTGCAGTCCTTCTCGCGCTTGAGCAACCAGTCCCGGACGGCCTCGATCCGGTAATAGACCTTTCGGCCAATCAGGGTATAAGGGGGCGATTGCCGCATGGCGCGGTCGCGCTCGCAGGTGCGAACCGTTACCCCGCGTTGCGCCGCGTATTCGCGCTCGGTCAAAAAGCCGTCCAGCACCGAAGCATTGGGCTTTTCTTGGGTTTCTTGGGAATTTGGGTGTTGCATGTAGCTTTCCTCTCGTTGTTTGGCGACTTGCGCCGACGAGAGGAACGGTATCAAAAAACGAAAACCCGGAAACTTTACCCAAAACAGGAGCGGGATAAAAAGTTGGCCCGCTTAACTATTTGATTTTATTTAATAACGCTTTCTCAAAACCCGAAATGTGATTTTGGATAGTTTTGGGACAGGGCGTTTTTCCGCTCGGAAAGTTCTCTTTGAACCACTTTTCGAGATAATGTGATTCGCCGCGCCGAGAATCTTCACAAAGCCCTTCTTTTTTTCGCCTCTTATATTCCTCAATGATCGTGTCTTTTTCGGAGGGACGACCGCCACGCCCTTTGACGCGCGGGAGAACATCGTGGGGCGCGTTGTTCACAATCCGCACGTCATAAAGGTCGCCGTGCAGCCCATGCACAAGATTCTTGGGAAGGCTTTTCAGCCATAACATAGACCAAGCCGAGGCGGGAATTTTCTGCATAGGCGCAAGTGGAGAGCCTTCCCGCGCCCATGCCGTCAAAACACCATCCTTCAGTTTTTGAAGAAACTCGGTTTTGATGGCTTGAAGCTGGGTGTTCACTTCCTTCTTGAAGCGCGAATCGTAAGTGTAAACCCGCCCCATGCGCCGCAAGTCTTCATGGTCAATAGACGCTTCATATTTTTTCTTGCGTATCGTTGCCGCGTGATAGCGTTCTACAATCTCAGGGTTGCATAACGCAAAGAAAGCGTCATTCAGCAAAACCGCATTTGCGGCTTCGGGCGGCAAGTCATCTTTTTTGTGCTGCATTCTTTTTCTTTCCCTTATTCTCAATTTTTGCAGGCTCAACCGGCAACATAATGAAATTATCGACCGCTTCCGCCGCCTTACGCAACGGATCGTCATAAAGATGCGCATAGCGCTGCGTCGTCTGCACCTGAGTATGCCCTAACATTTGCCCGATGAGAGGTAGGGACGCACCGGAAGAAACGAGAATACTTGCAAACGAATGGCGAAGATCGTGAATCCGAACGTTCGGCCAATCGTCTAAAACAGGGTTTCCCTTTTCGTCCTTGATAACTTTCCCCTGCCGATTCTTCCTCTCAATTTTGTCCGTCAACCCCGCCGCTTTGCATACGGCAAGCCACGTGCGCCGGACTTCTTGAAGCGGCTCGCCGGTCGGCCCCGGAAAGACATACGGGCTTATTGTCGCCGTCTTATCCTTTTTCGAGGCTTCCTGAAAATCAGCGTCAGACTTTTCCTTTATATCATTCAATAACTGTAACGCCGTTTTGTTCAAGGGCACACGGTGAAGCTTCCGTTGCTTAGTGTGGGCGCTTGGTTTTGTCCAAAGGCTATTTTCAAGATCGAACATGTCCCATGTCGCGCCCAAAACCTCGCCTTTACGCGCGCCCGTCAACATCAACAATTTGATTGCATTGGCGGAGGTAGCTTCGGGGTGTTCGTTGAGGGCAAGCACAAGCGCCGCAATTTCTTTCTTGTCGAGATAGCGCCCACGTTTTTCTTCTGGATTGCGCCGCACCCCAATAACCGGATTTTTGTCGAGCCAGTTCCACCGAATTGCCAGATTAAAAGCCTTACGCAAAGAAGCAACGGCGCGATTGGCTCGAACAGGAGCTTCTCTCACGGTAGTGATTTCTTGGTGCAGCGCGTCTATATCCGCAGGCTCGACATTGAAAACCTTGCACTTCCCCAGCTTAGGCAACAAGAGGGTTTTCCACATGCTGATTTCATCTTGTCGGGTTTTCGCCGCCTTGTGTGGCAAAAATTCTTTTTGATAACGTTCCCAAAGATCACAAACGGTGGGAGCGTCACGTCTGGCTTGCCGTTCCGCCATAGGGTCGATTCCGCGATCAACGTCTTGCTTCATTTCGCTGGCAAATTTACGCGCGGCTGCGACAGTCCAATCCGGGAAAGAGCCGATGGTTATGCGCCGTTGCCGCCCGTCAATCCGATAATCAAGCACGAAGGCTTTGGCGCTATTGGCCGTTATTCGTAAACCAAAGCCCTTGACAGCGGCATCCCATAGAATACGCTGCCCGTACTGGGGTGATATGGCCTTGCGCGCTTCGTTATCGGTCAGTTGGGCGTTTGCAGTCATGTTCTTTATCAACAATAAATCAACAACGTGGATGGCAAAATATATCTTCCACCCTTGCCTGAGTTGCTTCCAATGTCGCTCAATAGCGATGAGAAATCAGGCCGTTATAGCGCAGTTCAAGTGAGTTGACAAGATTTTCAAAAGGTTAGATAAAGGGCTTTGAAACGTCTCTTAATCAGCGGGCCGTGGGTTCGAATCCCCCATCACCCACCATTTTTCGTTCCCCGCCGGGGCCAGGGCCGGGCGAGCCGACGACCTCATCGACAATGAAAAGCGGGCGCTGCTTGGCCTCCATGTAGAGGCGGCCCAGGTATTCGCCGAACACGCCGAGGCTTAATAGCTGGACGCTGCCGATAACAAGCACGATGACCATCAAGCTGGTCCAGCCCTGGACGGTCTGGCCGGTTATCCACGAATGAAAGACGTAGATCAGCATGGCGAGAGCCGCGATCCCCGCCGACGCCCCGACGTAGGACGCCACGCGCATCGGCACGATGGAAAAACTTGTGACGGCGTCCATGGCGAAGCGGAGCATTTTGCGCAGCGGGTATTTCGTTTCGCCCGCGAAGCGCGGCTGTCTTTCGTAAACAATGGGCACCTGTTTCAGCCCGATCCAGCTTACCATGCCGCGTATGAAGCGGCTCCGTTCCGGCATCCGGTTGAGAATGCCGACGGCGCGGCGGCTTAGCAGGCGGAAATCGCCCGTGTCGCGCGGAATCGAAATGTCCGTCATGCGGGAAAGAAGGCGGTAGAAGGCGGAAGCCGTCGCGCGCTTGAACCAGCCTTCGCCTTGCCGGGTCTTTCTTTGGCCGTAAACGACGTCCGCGCCCCGGTCCATAAGCGCCATCATGTCGTCCAGAAGCTCGGGCGGATCCTGTAAATCGCCGTCGAGAATGAAAACGCGCTTGCCCGAACAAAAAGACAAACCGGCGCTGAGCGCCAGTTGGTGGCCATGGTTCCGCGACAAATTGACGGCCACGATATGCGGGTCTTGTTCGGCCAGCGCGTTCATCACGGCCCACGTCCCGTCTTTCGAGCCGTCGTTGACGAAAACGATTTCGTAAGCGCCGCCCGCGCAGGCGCGGCAGGCCGCCGAAAGCCGTTGCCACAATTCCCGAAGGCCGTCCGCTTCGTTGTAACAGGGAACGACGGCGGACACGGCGGGCGCCGGGACGGAGGATTCGCTGCCTTGAAGAGTCGCGTGAACGGCCATGGGGTTCGGGTGACCTTTTTTCGAACGGGCGGCGGTCGCCGGGGACCGACTATAAGGCATGGAACGGAGGGAGAAAAGACGGCGGAAAGCGCGCGTCAATCCTACCGGGAAAATCTGCCTCTACCCGCGCAAGGCAATCCGTGTTAATCAGGAAAAGGCGGCTTGTTCCGGTTTCAACCTTTTCTTATCGGGCGTTGTCTCATGAAAATGCGTTTGCCACTTGTTATTGCGGCGTTTTTCCTGTTCGGCCCGGTTGACGGGCAGGCAGGCAACCTGTTGCGCGCGATCGACAAGCCTGCCGTGAGCGCCAAAGCCTTGCGTGTTGTCGAGTCGGGCGAGGCCGTGGAACCGGAGGCCAAAAAGGAAGAGGCTCGCGCGCCTGCGCCTATTGTGATTGTGCCGCACCGGGCCATCTATAAAATGACGATGACGTCGCTAAAGAACGGCAGCAGCATATCGGACGTTTCGGGCAAAATGTTCTTCGAATGGGCGGACTCCTGCGACGGTTGGGCCGTCCAGCAGCATTTGCAGCTGCATTTCACCTATGCCGAAGGCGACGAATCCGAAGTCAACAGCACCGTCATTACGTGGGAATCAAGGGACGGAAAGCGTTACAATTTCAATGTGCGGCGCCTGACGAACGGCAAGGAGACGGAAAATTACCGGGGCAAAGCCACTGCAGGCGAACAGGGCGGCCGGGGCATCTACACCATTCCCAGGGACAAAAAAGACGTTCTTTTGCCGCCAGGCTCGCTTTTCCCTTCGGCGCACACGATTCTCATTCTTCAAAAAGCCGAAGCGGGCGAGAAATTTTTTACGCGCCGTGTCTTCGACGGATCGGACGAAGAGGGCGCGGCGGACATCAGCGCCTTTATCGGCGAGCCCGCCGGCGCGGCTTCGCTGGCCGAGACGACAACCGAGTCGGGCGGCAACCCGCTTTTGGCGCAGCCCGGCTGGCCGGTAAGGCTGGCTTTCTTCTCGCCCGAATCGGAAACGGGCGAGCCGGATTACGAAATGGATTTAACCCTGCAGGCCAACGGCATCGCCCGTTCCATGCAGATCGATTATGGGGATTTTTCCGTGTCCGGCGTTCTGGCGGATCTTGAAACTCTGCCTTCCTCCGGATGTTCGAACTGAGCGGATGAAGACATGAACATTGTCATTGTAAGCGGCAGCCATCGCCGCGCGTCGCAGTCGGCGCGCGTGGCGCGCTATCTGGCGTCGCGGCTTCCGGCGCTTGAGGCCGAAAGCGTTTCGGACATCGTCGATTTGGCGGGCAATCCGTTGCCGTTGTGGGACGAAAGCGCATGGGAAGCCGGAAGCGCTTTAGCGAAACAGTGGGAGCCTTACGCCAAACGGCTGCGCGCCGCCGATGCGTTCGTCATGGTTTCGCCCGAGTGGCACGGCATGGTTCCTTCGGGATTGAAGAACTTCCTGTTGTTCTGTTCCGCGCGCGACGTGGGCCACAAGTCGGCGTTGATCGTCACGGTGTCGTCGAGCCGCGGCGGCGCTTATCCCGTCAACGAACTGCGGACGAGCGGCTACAAGAATACGCGCATTTGTTACATTCCAGAGCACATCATCGTGCGCGACTGCGAAAAGATGTTCGTGGGCGATACGCCCGCGAACGAGGACGACGGCTATTTGCGCGGGCGGACGGACTTCGCCTTGCGCGCCCTGATCGCCTACGCCAGGGCGCTTAGGCCGGTGTGGGAAGGCGGCGCGCTGTTCGACAAGAACTACCCGTTCGGGATGTGATTTAGTTAAAACACGACGGGAAAAGGGGATATTCTTTCGGCGCGCAAAATGTTCTAAAGTCCGAACCCCTAGCCCCTAACCCCGAACCCCTTTCTTATGCTTCTTCTCAGCCTCGATTGCGCCAGTTCCTCCTGTGCCGTTTGCGTTTGGCAGGACGGCGTCGCGCGCGCGTTGGCCGAAGAGAAAATGCAGCGCGGGCAGGACGCGCGGCTTATGCCGCTCGTGCTGGATGTCATGAAAAAGGCCGATGCCGATTTCGCGCAACTGGACCGTATTGCCGTCACGCGCGGTCCTGGCAGCTTTACGGGCCTTCGCATCGGGCTGGCCGCCGCGCGAGGCATAGGGCTGGCGGCGGACAAGCCGGTGCTTGGCGTGGACCGCTTCCGGATCTACCGGGAGCGGCAGAAGGCTTTGCAAGGTCCTCTTCTTGTCGTTCTTCAGTCCAAAAGGCTGGAACTCTTTTGCCGTTATTATCCGGCTTCGGGCGAAGCGGAAGAACCGTGCATGTTGCCGCCCGGGGATATTGTGGCGCTGGTAAGCGCGCGGGCGCCGCTTACGCTGGCGGGCGATGCCACGGATCTTTTGCGCTCTGTCTTGCCGCCCTCGGCGGCTATGTGTCCCGCTTCGGAACCGGAGACCGTGACAAGCGCGGCCCTGGCGGCGAAAGCCGCCCTTGACGATCCTTCTTTCCTGCCGCGCCCTCTTTACCTGCGCGCGCCCGATGTCACGTTTGCGAAGGGGAGCCCGGCGAATGAATGTTGCGCTTGAGGCGGGCATTCGCGCGGCGGTTCTTGCCGACGCGCCGTCGCTGGCCGGTCTGCATGCCGAGAGTTTCGGCGCCGAAAGCTGGAGCGTCGGCCAGATGGAAGGCAGCCTCAGGCTGGCCACCACGCAAGGATGGATCGTTATGGATGGCGGCACGATGGCAGGCTTCATTCTTTGTCAAGTGACGTTGCATGAAAAGGAAGTGCTTGCCTTTTGCGTCCGTCCGTGCGCGCGCCGTAAGGGGCTCGGCATGAAGCTTTTAAAGCATGCGATGGATACGGAGCCCGCGAAGGACATGCTGCTGGAAGTCGCGGCGGACAACGAACCGGCGCGGCGGCTTTATGAGCGGTGCGGTTTTTCGGCCGTGTACACGCGCGTTGGCTACTACCGGCGCGGCCCGGATGCCGTGGACGCGATCAGATATCGGAAAACGGGGATCAGGGATCAGGTATCGGGAATCAGGAATAATAATTAACGTTAATTTCCCGGCCATTGTAAGTTAGCGTCCGTTTGTTATAAGGGGGTCTGAAGACAGATCCCTGGCTTATGTTCTCCGGTTGTTATGCACATTCTGGATTTTGAAAAACCCGTGGCCGAACTTGAGGCTAAAATCGAAGAGCTGCGTCATCTTTCGGACGGCGGCCGGGTGAACATTGCGGACGAAGTCGGCCGCTTGCAGGACAAAGTCGACCGTCAGCTTCGTCACATTTATGGCAAGCTGACGCCTGCGCAGAAAGTCCAGGTGGCGCGCCACCCGGGCCGACCGCACGGGCAGGACTATATTCGCGAACTGTTTACCGAATTTACGCCGTTGGCGGGCGACCGCTGCTTTGCGGAAGACCGGGCCATTATCGGCGGGCTTGGGCGTTTGGACGGTCAGGCGTGCGTGATTATCGCGCAGGAACGCGGGCAGGACACCGAAAGCCGCATCAAGCACAACTTTGGCATGGCCAAGCCCGAGGGCTACCGGAAAGCTCAACGGCTGATGCGCCTTGCGGCGCAATTCGATTTGCCGGTCATTACGCTTGTCGATACGTCGGGCGCTTTTCCGGGCGTGGACGCCGAGGCGCGAGGGCAGGCCGAAGCCATCGCGCGTTCCATCGAAACATGCTTGTCGGTGGAGGTGCCTTTGGTGGCGTGCGTGATCGGCGAAGGCGGCTCGGGCGGCGCCATCGCCATCGCGACGGGCGACCGCGTGCTTATGCTGGAGCACGCCATTTATTCCGTCATTTCGCCGGAGGGCTGCGCGTCCATCCTGTGGCGCGACGCGGCGCATGCGGCGGACGCGGCGGCGGCGCTTCGGCTCACGGCGCAGGATCTGCAGGAACTGGGCGCAATCGACCGGATTGTTCCTGAACCTTTGGGCGGCGCGCATCGCCAGCCAAAAGAAGCCGTCAAGGCCGCCGGAGAAGCCATTCGGCAAACGCTGGACGAACTTTTGAAGCTCGATGCGCGAACGCTTATCGCCCAACGTCAAACGAAATATCTTGAAATGGGCCGCAGGGGGCTATCGTAAATTTTCTTTATTTCCACTTCGCCGCGAGATCGACGACGGGGTCCGGCGGGGCTGTCAGGCCCGACATAAGCTCGTCAAGATTGTTCGCGACTTTATAAAAAACCCGGTCTTCGCGCGGAACAAGGCCGTTGGCCGTGACGTGCTCGATCAAGGCGATCAGCGGCGTCCAAAAGCCTTCCGGATTGTAGATGACGATGGGCTTGTTGTGCAGGCCTATCTGTTTCCATGTGAGCGCCTCGAACGTTTCGTCCAGCGTTCCCAAACCGCCGGGAAGAACGGCGAAAGCGTCCGCCATTTCAACCATCATGCGCTTGCGCGCGTGCATGCTGTCGACAACGTGAAGCCGGGTCAATTGCGTATGCTGGACTTCGCGCGCGTGGAGAAGTTCGGGAATGATGCCGACGACTTCGCCCCCCTCCGCAAGCGCCGCATCGGCCAGCAAGCCCATCATGCCGACCCGGCCTCCGCCATAGATAATGCGGAACTTATGGCAGGCCAGGGCGGCGCCTACGGATTGGGCGGCTTGCTTGGTGGCGCCGCTGCTGTGATTGGAAGAACCGCAGTAAACGCAAACGGAACGAACGGTCAATGTTTTATCCTTAATATAAGTGGCGAGGATTCGCCAACCCGAACATAGTCCATGCGTCCGGGCGCTACAAGCATTCGCCGATAAGGCGGACAAAAGGCCGCGCTTCCTGCAGGAAGGACATTAAGGGAAGGAAAATAAATTCCGGCGGCCTGATGTCGGGAACTTTGAAAGTTCTGGAAATGACGATCTGTTTGTTTTCGTCGATGCCAAACTGCACGTTCAGGCGCGGGCTTATGTTGTCGAGGATCGTGATGAGCATGCGCCTGCGCCGAAAGGATTCGACGGAAAAAGGCAGATAACCGAGGACAGCCCAAAACTGCAGGCGAAACCCTTTGCCGTCGGGTTGATAGCAAGCCTGAAAAAGAACGCCGTCGACCTGAAATTGCACATTGCTTTCGCGCGGCATCATGAGGCGTCGCATGAACCACTCCCTGTCCGCAACCAGCAGATGCAGGTCCTCGTTTGACAGGCGGTGCGAATCAGGAAGACTCATGGAAGGCCGTAAGATTTGCGCCAAGGGTAC
>JAXGVG010000066.1:0-9504 GCA_040773965.1 Alphaproteobacteria bacterium
CCAACGCCCGCTCAGCGCTCGCCACACTATGTTCGTCAATCCTACAAAATCCATCGAAGCCTCCCTGCGAATCAGTTGGCTCCTTTAGAATCTTAAATGCTTTTCAATACGTTAATGCGTCGTCAGGTGTAGGGTAGTGTGCTTGGTCTGTTTTTTGTTTTTCTTTTTAAACAGATTGTCTATCTTTCCTGAAGATTGTCTTAACTTTTTTCATTTCAGGAGTTCTCAATGACAACGCCGGATTCCGCAAAAGATGAATATGAAAAGTACCGCCTTCGTGAGACGATTCTTAAACTCTACAGCAAAAACAACCCCGCATTTGATGATATCTTTTTAGCCGTCGAAATTTTTAACATCCAGTTCGGACCAGTTTCCTATCCAATCCATGGTGCTGTCGAAAATTTGGAAAATATTCGGAGACATATTCTAATCGAAGAAACCCTCTCCGGAATGTTAACCGATATTTCAAGCGCCTTGCAAAGCACGGGCGAATATTTCCTCAAAATCCACCCAGAAATTCCTCTCGGCGATCTGTTGTCCGGTTATTCCCGTTTCAGACCCAGGCCAAAGCCCGAAGGAAAGCTTGGCGATCTGGGGCAAAGACTTTGTGCGCATGCTAATGATTTTTTCCGTTTATCCCCTCAACGCATGGATGTTGCGCGTGACAAAAAACCCGGTCGTCAACTTCGTCTTGCTTGAATATTGCCATTGCTTGCCGGCCTAAAATGACAGGAGCCCGCCGTGAACGAACATATTGAAAACCCCGGAGCTTATATCGAAGAACAGCTTCGGCTTTTTCTTCAAAAGCACAAAGACATTTCCGACATCTTCCTTACAGACGTTCTTCTTACCGAAACCATACTTCAACATCAGCATCATTTTCATGGCTTTTGCGCAAACACCGGGGGTGGCGCTTTAACGGCCCTGTTTTACGAATACGATACAAAACCCGTTTTCATTGATCTTCTTGAATCTCCTCTTAAGGACCCGTGGCAGGAATGGCTGCGTGTCGCGGGATATTTGTTTGCGGACATTGCGCGGCCCATTGGCGGCAATTATTATTATAAATCTTCGTCTCTCGCGCTTATTAGCGACTTCCTGCCGGTTTATGATAATTTTGTGCCGAGGTTTGAAAACGACCGGTGTTCACTCTGGCCGCAATATTTTGAAAAAGAGCCGATTGGTAAGCTTGCTGCACGCTTACTCATTTATTCACACCTCATGTACACCGAACTCGACTATCTCCAAAACCCTAATCGCCCCGAAAAGGTCAGAGAAATTACACTCGGTGAGGCAGTGCCGAAACTTATAATAACCTAGGCTGCATATTCCCAGTTATTTAGGAGGATAAGATGGAAAGCAAAAAATTATATCACGCAATTAACGAACAAACCCCAGGCATGCTTTGCGACCTGCTGTTAGCACGGGATATTCTCAAACACATCGACCATCCTTTTCATGAACAATTAACCCAGACACACACGGTCCTTGGGGCTTATGCGCACACCGTTCCTTTACCGGAAAACTGCCGTCACCGCACAACCACTGAGGTTTTGGCAATAACAACAGCCGTGCTTTATGCTGCTGCATGCATCAGTGATTTTGGAAACAAAAAAATATCCGACATCCTTCCCAAGACAGAGGATGAAGAACAGATCACCCAGCGCGACCGGACAACGGGCAATCTTGCTAGAAAACTCGGCAACCATGCGCTGCGTTTTGGGATAATGGCCGCGCGTTTCCACCCTGCAGGTTATGGACTGTACGCGCAACAACTTCTTCCGCGCTAATTATTTTTTCTTGGAATAATGGGGCGCTGGCTGATAATTTGGGTATTGTAACCAGTACAGACGAGTTTATTTTACCATGAATATATTCGACGACTTTAGCCAATTGGACCGCGCCGCTGTTGAAAACAACTTAAAGCAGGCTATGGGGTGTTTCCCTTGGCGTCCTTCCATCATGGGCGACCGGATTCATGGCGCTTACGTGTCTTTGCTCGCACTTTCTGCCAATAGCAAAAAAGGATTCTATTCTATAAAAGAATTTCAACGTAATCTTGTCGCCATCGCGCGCACAATGATCGAAGCGGCCGATGAAATTCAAAAGAGGGATGGCGCGGGCTCAACGGAACTGCCTAAAAATTTGAGGGAAGATGCGACAACCATTAAAAATCTCCTGCGTACCTATAGCCCTTAAGCGCTGGGATTGATTCGACGACTTTCTTGTGTCATTCCATCTGAAAGCCATATAAAAACGCTCCCATGACCTCCGAGCTGACTCAATCACCCGCCTGGAAAACTCTTCAAACGCATCAAGCCAAAATGCGCGGCGTCAAGCTTCGCGATTTGTTTGCGCAGGATCCTCAACGCGCCGCACGTTACACTTTCAGCCTGAATGGCCTGAGCGTCGATCTTTCCCGCAATCATCTGACAGATGAAACTATTGCTTTGCTAATCCAATTGGCTTTGACGCAAGGCCTGAAGGAATGGCGTGAAAAACTGTTTAAAGGCTATCCGATTAACAATTCCGAAGGCCGCGCCGTTTTGCACACGGCGCTCCGCACCGCCTCGAACGATCCGGTTATGGCGGACGGCAAGAACGTCATCCCGGAGATACGGAAGCTTCAGGAACGCATGGCGGCCTTTTCGCGGGAAGTGCGCGAAGGCCGCTGGCTCGGCGCCACAGGACAGCCTGTTGAACAAGTGGTCAATATCGGCATCGGAGGCTCCGACCTCGGCCCCCGCCTGGCGGTTAGCGCCCTCCGCCCCTTCGCCGACGGTCCGCGACCGCACTTTGTCGCCAATGTCGACGCGGCAGATTTGCTGGGAGTGCTGGCACGACTTGATCCGGCAACAACCCTGTTCGTTGTGGTGTCTAAAACCTTCTCGACTCAAGAAACCCTGCTGAACGCCAAAACGGCCCGGGAATGGCTTACGGACCAACTGGGGCAATCGGCTGTGGCCAAACATTTCTCCGCCGCCTCCATGAACGAACATGCCGCGCAGGAGTTCGGCATTTCGCCCGCCAACATGTTCCCGATGTGGGACTGGGTAGGCGGCCGCTTCAGTTTATGGTCATCCGTTGGCCTTAGCGTCGCCTTGACGCTGGGTTGGAACAATTTCAAGGCGATGCTGGATGGCGCTGCCCTGATGGATGAGCATTTCCGCACGGCTCCCTTGACGCAAAACCTTCCTGTTCTTCTCGGCCTGACGGGACTGTGGTACCGCAACTTCTGGGGCACAACGAATCATGCCTTTCTGCCCTATGGCGAACGCCTGCGCGATTTTCCCCGTTATCTTCAGCAGTTGGAAATGGAAAGCAACGGCAAATCCGTCACCCGCGACGGATCGCCCGTGAATTATTCCACTTCGTCGGCTATTATCGGCGAGTGTGGAACCATAAGTCAGCACAGTTTTCATCAGTGGTTACATCAAGGAACCGATCTAACGCCTTTGGATTTCATCGGGATTCTGCAAGACGATCTTGGCCAGCCGGAACACCACGCGGCTCTTTTGGAAAACCTGAAGGCTCAGGCCGAAGCCCTCATGCAAGGTTGCCAAGAGGCAGAGACTTACCGGAGCAACCCCGGCAACAAGCCCTCCACCCTTCTTTGGCTCGATCGGCTTAACCCTTTCAACCTCGGCATGCTTCTTGCGCTGTATGAGCACAAGGTATTCGTGCAGGGAATTGTCTGGGGAATTAATTCGTTCGACCAGTGGGGCGTGGAGCTTGGCAAAAAACTGGCCGGGCAGGCCTTAAGCAAGACCTAGACAAGCGCATCGAAAAGCTTTTCGTCGTTCTCTTTCACCGCCTTGATCACGGCCGCATTTGCTTTGTAAGTAAGCTCCGCCATTTTCGTCGCGACAATTTCCGACGCAAGATCCACATTCGGTTCGGCAATCAACCCTTCTTCATTGGCCAACGGCGATGAACCGCCCGCGACAACGCGATACGCCGGGTCGCGATCAATCAATACGGATGTAACGCCTAAAGCCTGATTGCCGCCTTCCTGAGAAAGCGTAACGGCATCCTTTGGCTGAAACATAACCGCCGCTTCCTGGGGAGAAGACGGCAAGCGGCTTGTTGACGAAGCATTAACGATGTTTGTAACAGCGTTACGAATTCGTAAAACCGAGTCGCGCATACCGGACAACGCTACGCTAAATATCTCAGACATCGCTGTTTTCCTGAAAAATGGCGCGTTTTATCCCTTCACTATACCAAAGTTCAGTTAATAGTTTCTCAACAATGCCTAGGAAAGTCTAAAGTTTTGGGCCAAAAAAAAATCGATTCCCCGAAAAAAAAACGCTTTGCATTAACTCGAAATTCAAGATTCGCCTGTAGGGTTGAATTATCAAGAAAGTGGAAACCATACGAAAGAAGCAGAACCTTAACCGTAAGAGACCCGCCATGGCCCAGGAATACGAATTCCAGTACGCCTCCCCGTCGGCAGACGAGACTCTTGAGCGTCTGGTAACGATGACCAACCAGACGAATCTGGTTGCTCTCGACAAAACGCTCGCGGCGATCCGCCGCGCATCCACCAGCTACGCCGCCGCCGCCGCGCGCGTCGGCAGCATCGGAGAACGTATCGTCCGCGCCGTCCATGAAGTGGGCATGACGCTCCCGCCCCATCAACGCGCGGTGTAACCGAATTTCCTGCCTTTCCCGGCAGCTACCCTAAGGCCCGCCTGCGCGGGCCTTAGTTTTTTCACGCCCCGGCGAGATCCAATACTCTCTCCCAGGCTTCAGCGGTAACCGGCGCCACTGAAAGGCGCGGTTGGCGAACGATAGCCAGATTGCTTAAAACTTTATCTACTTTTATTTCCCTCAGCGTCACAGGCCTTGGCAAGGCACGCACCGGCGCTATGTCCACAATAACGAAACGACCCGTAGGATCGTTGGGATCGAGGTAAGCTTTTTTAACGATCTTCATAATCCCGACAATAGCGCGTTGATCGCCGGAATGGTAAAAGAAGGCTTCATCGCCCACGGCCATGGCTTTCATATAGGCCGTAGCCTGATGATTGCGCACGCCGTCCCATTTGGCCCGCCGGTCGATCGCCAGCTGTTCCCACGCATATTCGGCTGGTTCAGATTTCATCAACCATAACGACATAGTGTATTCCTGTTAACCATACCGCCGGGGTCAGACGCCTTCCACGACAGCAAATTGATTTTTTTGATTGTGCGCCGCCGCAATGAAAACCGGTTCTTAACGATAACATGTTATCTTGTGCCTATTCCAATTTTATTGGCTGTTATTGCGGAGATCATTTTAATGGGCGCTTTTTCGACCTCAGGCGCTAACAATTTAAAAGCGGAATACGGCGAGTCGCCTGAAGCGGACCTCGTGACCGCGTTTCTCAACGCGCGTAAGGCTGAATATAGCGATCCTGATCCGCTCGGCCATGAGTTGGTGAAAAGCCCGTTCCGTTTCCAAATCCTGACGACTCATATCGGCATGACAAGCAAGGAGTTAGGCGAACGGCTTCTTGCGGCGATCGATCGCGGCGACGCGAAATCGGTCCGTACCATCTGCTCATTCAGAAATCCATATCGGCACAATGAACGCGTCGTTGACGTGATGAAAGAATATGCGCTGGTGCGCGAAGATCCGGACGGACGGGGGACAACCTATGCCTTATAAAATTGCGCCTGATAAATTTTCCGTTATGTGTCTGAAACGTCCCGACAATCATCAACAACGTGTTCAGATAAACGGAATGATACAAAACCCGGATGGCTTTGGACTTGGACAACCTCGCCCCGGCTTGAGAGCGCGTGCACGCGGACCCACAGCTCAACCGCTTTAATAGCTATCAAAAACTTTTTCTAACTTTTACGCCCCCTCGGCGCGGAAAGGCCGCGCGAGAAGCGCTGAAATCGTATCTTCCACGCTTGCCCCGTGATTGAGGATGGCGTCCGCCGCCGCGACAATCGGCATCTCCACATTATGCTTCTGGGCAAGCTCCAGAGCCGCCGCCGCGGTGGGCACACCTTCGGCCACGCTGGTGCGCGCTGCAAGAATGTCCACCAAATTTGCCCCCTCCCCCAGCGCCATGCCCAGCGACATGTTGCGCGATTGCGCGCTGGAACATGTCAGGACAAGATCGCCGAGCCCCGATAAGCCCATTAGCGTTTCCGCCTTTGCGCCTAAAGCACGGCCAAGCCTCACCATCTCCGCCAGGCCGCGCGTGATAAGCGCGGCGCGCGCGTTCTCACCCATGCCGCAGCCAGCCGCGATTCCACATGCGATAGCTAGCACGTTCTTCAATGCGCCGCCAAGCTGTGCTCCCGCAACGTCTTCGCTGATATAAGGACGAAACGTTCGCCCACCGATGGCTGCGGCAAGTTGCCGGGCTAAAACCTCGTCATGACAGGCCAGCGTCACGGCCGTCGGATGATCGCGCGCCACCTCGGCAGCAAACGTAGGGCCCGATAAAACCGCCAGCGAATGCCCGGGAAGCTCTTCCGCTACAATGTCAACCGGCATCGCCAACGTGTTTTTCTCAATGCCTTTGGAACAAATGACAATCGGCGCTCTTTTTTCGACGCGCGCTTTCGCCATGTTCTTGCAGACGAGACGCATAACCTGCGCCGGCGTCACCAGCAGCCAGGCGTCGCATTCCGCCAAATCGTCCAGCTTGTTCGTCGCGCGAATATGAGGGCTAAGGGAAATGCCCGGCAAAAATTTCGTGTTCTCATGACGCGCGTTGACGGTCCCCGCCACGTCGGCCTCATAGGCCCAAAGCGTCACGTCGCGCCCCGAGCGCACCAGCGACTGAGCCAAAGCCGTGCCCCACGCGCCTGCGCCGATAATGCCGAAATGTTGAAAAGAATCCATACCGACTCCCTATATAAACCCACAATACAGGTCAGGCCCGTGGAGAGTCCAGCGGCCAACGCGGGCGTGAAGGCGTGTCAAGGCTATCTTTAAGCCCAAGGCGCAGCCGCTCGAGACCCGCCCATGCCACCATCACGCCGTTGTCCGTGCAAAGCCCCACGGGCGGCGCAATAAATGGCAGGCCCTTTGAAACGGTAAGTTCCGTTAAGCGCTTTCTTACCGGCTGATTGGCGGCCACGCCGCCCGCAACCACGAGCGCCGTCATCTTCTCGTTTTTATCGCGCAAAATCTGAAACGCCTTTGCCGTGCGATCGGCCAGAATATCCGTAATAGCCTGCTGCAAACTTGCAGAAACGTCCGCCACAAGAGCTTCCGTCAACGTTTTTCCAGCAACCAACTGCCGCACGGCCGTTTTCAGCCCGGAAAAGGAAAAATCGCATCCGTCACGTCCATGCATCGGACGCGGCAAATCGAAAGCCTGCGGATTGCCTTTTTCAGCCGCGCGTTCAAGCAAAGGCCCGCCGGGATAGCCGAGGCCGAGAAGCTTCGCGCCCTTGTCAAAACACTCGCCCACAGCATCGTCAACCGTCGTGCCGAGACGCCGGTATTGCCCGACGCCCTTCACAAGCAACAACTGGCAGTGCCCGCCTGAAACGAGAAGCAACAGATATGGAAACGCAACCTCGTTCGTCAATCGCACGGTCAGCGCATGCGCCTCAAGATGATTGACGGCCACAAAAGGCAGCTTACGCACAGCCGAAATGGCCTTGCCGGTCATCGCCCCCACCATCACGCCGCCGATAAGTCCGGGACCGCAGGTGGCCGCCACGCCGTCCAGATCGTCCAGCGTTACTTGCGCCCCCTCCAGCGCCGCACGGATCAAATCGTCCAGCTTGTCGAGGTGCGCGCGCGCGGCAATTTCCGGCACCACGCCCCCATAAGGTTGGTGCTCAGCGAGTTGCGTCGCCACCTTGTGCGCGCGAATGCGTTTTGCCGGATCGAGATTGTCGTCGACAATCCCCACCGCCGTTTCGTCGCAGCTGGTTTCAAGCCCCAGAATAAGCATTCGAATTTTCTGTTTGAGCCAATAAAAGCAGCCATTCCATAACATTATCCCGTTTGATTTGTAACTCCTTTGCTTGTTCTGGTAAAATTGCGCAAATTTTGAAACCTAACGGAGATTGCGCCATGAACGTTATCAAACTGAGCCCGCCGGAACTGAGCAAAGGCCTGAGCGTCATGCAAGCCCTGCAACAACGAAAGAGCTTGCGCGATTTTAGCGATAAAAAACTCTCGCTCCAGCACTTGTCGGAAGTCTTGTGGGCGGCAAACGGCGTCAACCGCGACAACGGCAAACGCACAGCCCCCTCGGCCATCGCTCTTTATCCCGTGGATGTTTATGTCGTGCTGGAGGAAGGCGCTTATTTTTACGATCTCGTCAATCATCAATTAACGCCGGTGGCAGAAGGCGATTTTCGCAAGGAAGTTGGTATACAAGACTTTGTTTTTTCCTCGCCCTTGAATCTCGTTTTCGCCGGCGATTTCGGCAAGCTGGAAAAACTTCCGGCATGGGCCGCCGGAACGCCTCTTGAGAAAAAAGAGCGCTGGATGGATCTCGAAGCCGGTCACATGATTGAAAATGTTTATCTCTATTGCGCGTCTGAAGGCCTGGCGACTGTCGTGCGCGGCAAAATAGACCGGAAGAGCATTCACGCGTTTTTAAAACTCCGCCCGGACCAAACCGTTCTCTGCGCCCAAACGATAGCTTACCCGAAATAGCCGAACCTACGCCGCTTTCCCTTTTAACATTCCCCGTATCGCGTCTTGCAAATCGGAAGGCATGACGACGATCTTGCTGTTGGGCGAAGTTGAAACCTGCCCTATCGCCTTGATGTATTTTTCGCCGAGGAGGTAAAGCAACGGCGTCTCCGAGCCTGTCGCGGCCGCCATAACTTTTTGAATGGCCGTCGCGGAGGCTTGCGCCAGCGTCACTTGCGCTTCGGCGTCGCGCTTGGCGGATTCGAGCCGCGCTTCGGCTTGCAGAATGGCCGCCTGCTTGTCGCCTTCGGCGCGTGTGACCGTCGCCTTGCGTTCGCGTTCGGCGGCGGCTTGCAACTCCATCGCTTTTTGCATGCTGGGGGATGGCTTAATATCTTGAATTTCCACGGATTTTACCGTCAACCCCCAGTCCAGCACTTCGTCCGCTATGCTTTCGCGCAAGCGCGCCTTGATCTTGTCGCGCGACGAAAGAGCCTCATCCAACTCCATTTCGCCCACAATCGAACGCAGCGTCGTCATGATAAGGTTGCGGATCGCGTCGGCAAAATCGACGACGCCGTAAACAGCCTTGACCGGGTTGGTAACTTTCACGAACGCAATGGCGTTGGTGAGAATGACGGCGTTGTCCTTCGTGATGACTTCCTGCTCCTGCACGTCAAGCAGCACGTCTTTCGTCACAACTTTTTGCGAAACGGCATCGATATAGGGAATCATGAGATTCAGGCCCGGCATGAACGTTTCCTCATATTTGCCTAGCCGCTCGATCACCCATTCCTCGCCCTGGGGCACGACGCGCACGCCCTTCAACAGCGTTATGAAAATGAAGAGAGCAAGAGCGACAACGACGATCAGCGACGGATCCATGACGGTCCTCC
>JAXGVG010000067.1:0-9417 GCA_040773965.1 Alphaproteobacteria bacterium
CCTTTGGGGTTTTGGACACGCGCGCGCTCTTTCGTTGCTGCGCCGGCGGCGTTTTTGTCATATGCTCCGCGTTGGGGTGAGATTCCGTTCAAACGGTCGAGGACTATGCCGATTCGCCGCGTCCTTGGCAACCCTTTTGAAAAACTTCAGGAAACAGCAAGAAAATGGGGAAAAAATGCTACGCAACGAAATTAACGACGCCATGAAAGAGGCGCTTCGCAACAAGGACGAGCGGACGCTCGCCACCACGCGCATGATTATCGCGAAAATGAAGGATCTGGACATTGCCGCGCGCCCGAAAGGCAACAAGGACGGCATCGGCGACGACGAAATCCGAACCATGCTTCAAGGTATGATCAAGCAGCGCCGCGAGTCCATCACGCTTTACCAGCAAGGCAACCGCGCCGATCTCGTGAAACAGGAAAGCGAAGAGATCGCCGTGATCGAGCGCTTCCTGCCCAAACAGATGAGCGAAGATGAAATGAAAGCCGCTATTGCCAAAGCCATAAGCGCCACCGGCGCCGCAAGCATCAAGGACATGGGCAAGGTAATGGGCGAACTTAAAAAGACCTATGCCGGTCAGATGGACTTCGCCGCCGCAGGGGCGACGGTCAAAAGCCAGTTATCCGGCTGACGGCGCCGGAGTTCCGCCGTTCGCACCATTGCTCAACGCACGCGGAAAAGCGCCACGCACCCGGCGCATCAAGGTCCCATACAGTTCTTTCGCCTGCTCTCTTGAAATGGCAGGAGTGTCAATTTCGAAAAGAATTCTCCGAGGGCGGTAAATATCGCCATTTCGGCCCGGGAAAATCCGGCAAAGTTCTGTCTTGCCCTCTTTCCCGGGACCCATTAGAATTCTTCGCGCTTCAAGCGAGAATATGTACTTATAATCGCTTTTAGGCCCTTCTCCACCATTGCCATTGCTTTCATTGCCAACAAATTTTGATACGGCTAATGCGGCAATGGTTCTATCAGGGTCATTAACAGAAACCAGAATAGGCTGGAATTTAATTCGGGGTTCGATCGCTTCAACAAACCCGGCTATACCTTTCAAAAGATTGCTCATCAAAATTCTTTGCTCATCAACAGTTCCGTTTGCCTTACCGGAAGGAACAGCTTGATTAACGGGTTTAACAACAGTTTCATAAAACGTCTTGAAATCGGGCATATCTTTCTCCTTGAATGACGGTTTATAAATAGTAGCCCCCGTCAACCTATCGACGCGCCAAGGGTAAAGCAACTATTCTTCGTCAATTTTGTCGGCTTAAAACCTTTTTAGAATCATTACATTTTTTGGGTAAGTCACGAATGGACCAAAACGTTCGAAAATCACAAAAAAATATGGTTAACATTTTGTCTTCCAGTCCTGGTTAGGGCATGCAAAGTTAAATGGCTTACCTTTTTCAGGTGTGCGCTTCCCCAAAAACGATTCTGAAGCTTCAGGCAGCCTGTGTCTTCGCGGCCCGGCCAAGACCGAATTGGCGGCCTTCTTTGGCTACCGATTCCGGAAGACTGGTAAACTTCTCGATGTTTTTCCGGTAACGCTCGCCCAGATCGGCGGCTGTCTTCCTGTATGCGTTTCGATCGTCCCATGTCTGGCTCGGATTCAAATAAAGCGCGTCCACACCATCGACCGCTTTGGGAATCCAAAGACCGAACACAGTTTCCTGAACAAACTCGCTTTTCTTCAACGCCCCCGACAGCGCGGCATTCACCAGCGCGCGCGTCAGCTTGATCGGCATCCGCTTGCCCACGCCATAAGCTCCCCCCGCCCAGCCCGTGTTGACGAGCCAGCAATCCGCGCCGTGTTTGACCATCTTCTCACCGAGCATTTGTGCATAAACTTCCGGGTTGCGCGGCAAGAACGGCGCGCCGAAACAGGCTGAAAACGCCGTTTGTGGCTCCTTGATGCCGATTTCGGTCCCGGCCACCTTGGCCGTATAGCCCGAGAGGAACTGGAACATTGCCTGATCCGGCGTAAGCTTGCTGATCGGCGGCAAAACGCCAAAAGCGTCGCATGTCAGAAAAAAGATGTTCTGCGGATGTCCGCCGCGCCCGTTGTCGCTTGCGTTCGGGATATATTCCAGCGGATAGCTCGAGCGCGTGTTTTCCGTAAGCGACCCATCATCGAAATTGATCTTTTTGGTGCCCGGGAAGAAACATACGTTTTCCAGAACCGTATAAGAATTTTTACGGGTCGAAGCCGCGAAAATTTCCGGCTCATTCTCGTAGCTCAAATGAATGACCTTGGCGTAACAGCCGTTCTCGAAATTGAACACGCCGTCATCGGCCCAGCCATGCTCGTCGTCGCCGATAAGCTTGCGGGAGCAGTCGGCGGAAAGTGTCGTCTTCCCCGTGCCCGAAAGGCCGAAGAAAATTGCCACGTCGTCTTTCGGCCCGATATTCGCCGAACAATGCATGGGCAGAATGCCCTTGCCGGGCAGATGATAGTTCATGACGGTAAACAACATTTTCTTGATTTCACCGGCATAGGACGTGCCGCCGCCGATGACGGCTTCACCCGCGCCCAGATTTAATTTAACCACCGGGTCGTCCTGAAACCCGGGCGCATGCCAAACAGTAAAGACGGGCTTGTGGTTCTTCCGTTCTTCCATTGCAGGAACGATAAACATGTTGCAAACAAAGGCGCTGTGCCAGGCCAGCATGGTTACAATGCGGATGGGCATGCGATGATCGGGGTGAGCGCCGATAAAAAGGTCTTGGACGAAAATTTCGTTCCCATCCATTTTTTTCAAGGCGAGATCCTTATAGATCGCGAAATCTTCCGGGGTGCAGCTCTTGTTTTCCGCCCAATGCACATTGTCGAGGGAATAACCGTCCCTGACGGTTTGCTTGACCTTGGCCGCGCGGCCCGTGCAGGCGCCCGTTTTGACACAAAGGATTTTGTCTTCGCTCAGGCAGCCTTCGTTGCGCACGACCGCCATTTTGATCAATTCGTCGCGCGAAAGGTTGTAGTGAATCCTGGACGGGTTAAGCCCGCACGCGCGTATCTGTTCGGTTATCGAGACGTTCGCCATGTTTCCCCCTGCGCTTTTTTTCGTTATGACGGCCCCGGTCCGGGCCGGAAAACCCCAAAGTCACGCCAACTTGGCCGCTTTTGTCAACCGGTTAATAAAAGCCGTTTGAAACTCCGGCCCGATAGCGATAACAAGTAGACTCGGTATTTGTTCTAAGGAATTATAGTTAATGGCTTTTCCGCCTTCTTTCCTTGACGAGCTTCGCGCGCGATTACCCCTTTCGGGTATCGTGGGCAAGCGGCTGCGTCTGCAGCGCGCGGGGCGGGAGTTCAAGGCGTGCTGCCCCTTTCACAACGAAAAGACGCCCAGCTTCTACATCAACGACGACAAACAGTTTTACCACTGCTTCGGCTGCGGCGCGCACGGCGATGTCATCGGATTCACGATGCGCTTCGACCGCCTCAGCTTCCCGGAAGCCATTGAAACGCTGGCCGTACAAGCAGGCCTTCCGGTGCCACAAGATACGCCGCTGGAGCGCGAACGCTTTGATCGCGAAAAGCGCCTTTATCATCTGCTCGAACGAGCCACCGCATGGTTCGAGGAACAACTTTTTGCGCCCTGCGGACGCGACGCCTTTAATTACCTCAATGGACGCGGGCTGAACGAAGAAGTTCTACGCCGTTTTCACCTCGGCTACGCGCCGAACGACGGCCAGAGCCTTATCCGCGCTCTGACAAAAGAAGGCTTCGCGCCGGATGAAATGCTGGCCGTGGGCTTAATCAAAAAAGCCGAAGAACGGAATGAGCATTTCAGTTTTTTTCGCAACCGGGTCATATTCCCCGTCGGCGACCGGCGCGGGCGAACCGTCGCGTTCGGAGGACGTGCGCTTGGCGACGGCGAGCCGAAATATCTTAACTCGCCCGATCACGATCTGTTCCACAAGGGCAAGCTGCTTTACGGCCTGTCGCGCGCGCGCGCCGCCATCAATCAAGGACAGCCGATCATTGTCGTCGAAGGCTACATGGACGTGATTGCGCTTGCGGAAGCGGGCTATCAGGGAGCGGTGGCTCCGCTGGGGACCGCGCTGACCGAAGACCAGCTCACATTGCTCTGGAAACTGCTTCCGCCGCCCGAGTCTCGCGACCCGGCCCGCGATTACAGCCCCATCCTTTGTTTCGACGGCGATAACGCGGGCCTGCGCGCAGCGGCACGCGCCGTCGAGCGCGCCCTGCCTCATCTCGGCTCATCCCGGACGGTCCGAGTCGCTTACCTTCCCTCAGGCGAAGATCCGGACAGCATCATTAAACAGGCGGGCAAATCGGCCATGCAGTCGGTCCTCGACCTCGCCAAGCCGATGATCGACGTCATCTGGGACCTGACGCTTGAAGGCCGCCGCCTCCAAACGCCCGAAGACCGGGCCAGCTTTATAGGCGCCTTGCGTCAAAAGGTTGGCCGCATCCGCGACGAAACGCTTCGGCGGCTTTACCATGAAGCCCTCAAAAAACGGCTTGCCGACACCTTTCAATGGCAGCCCGGCCTGGACGGCCGCGCGCGCTCCTCCGGAACGCCTCTATTTAAAAACAGACCCGCTTCCCCTCTTCCTCGTAAAAAACCTCTTAAAGCGCGAAAGCTTCGGGAAAGGGTTTTGCTGGCTCTTATGATTAATTATCCCGCCCTTTACACTGAATTTGGGGAGGATTTGGCCCAAAACAGCTTCTCAAACGCCTCTTTGGATGCTTTAAGGCAACAAGTTGGAGAGATTTTGGGCTCCGAGTCGCACGAGACCCTTGACGCGGGAGAGCTTTATCGCCATTTGTCCCAGGGAGATGGCGCAAAGGCTTGGCGAGCCGGCTTGTCCGAGGTGCTGTCGGAGGCAACGTACATGCATGCGGGTTTTGCGCGGCGGGACCGGTCTCTGGATCAGGCCCGGCAGGGTTGGAAATCTATTTGGAACAAACATTTGCAAGAGCAACTTCAAGCTGACATTCAATCGGCAAAACGCCAGTATGCCGAGGATGCGTCTGAGGCAAATCTGGCGCGTTTGATGGCTCTACGCGCCCAAGCCGAGGCGCTGGCGCGCGAGCCGGAATCGCAAGAATCGTCCGGCGGCGAAACCGGCAATGACGTCGGCGGTCACGGCGCTATGACATCTTAATCGTTTCAGGACGAAAGTTGAACGCGATGGCCAGCAAAACAAGTCGGACACCTGTCAAAAAGACATCGGGTAAACCCTCGGCAAAGGGAAAAAAGAGCGCGCCCGCAAAAACGGCGAAGAGGCCGAAGGCCAAGGTTGTGAAAAAGCCGGAGCCCAAAAAGGCGAAACCGGTTTTGGCAAAAGCCGCCCTTCCGAAAAGCAAAGCGAAGCCGATTGCAGCTCCCAAGCCCGTCAAAACGGCGCCGCCCCCCAAACCGGTGGCCGCGCCGCTACCTGTGCCTGACGCGCCTGCGGTTGTCCCCAAGCCGCAGGTCGTGAAAACCACACAAATCAATCTTCTTCTTGAGGAAAAGCCGCCCGAAGAGGACAAGGGCGAAGCCCCCATCATCGACACTGCCGCTGAAGCCATCAAAAAGATGATCAAGCGCGGCAGGGAACGCGGATTCGTCACGATCGACGAGATTAACGCGGCGCTACCGCAGGACAAGATCACCTCGGACCTTATTGAAGACACGATGGCGATGCTGTCGGAACTCGGCATCAACGTGATCGAAGGCGACGACGAAGAAACGGCCGCCAAACCTGCCGGGGAAGGCGAAAGCGAGGAGGAGGAGGCCAAGGGCAACATCGACGCCGCCGACATCGGCCGCACCGACGATCCCGTGCGCCTCTACCTGCGCGAGATGGGCTCTGTCGAGTTGTTGAGCCGCGAAGGCGAAATCGCCATCGCCAAACGCATCGAAGCGGGCCGCGAAATGATGATCGGCGGCATTTGCGAGTCGCCCCTGACCATTCAGGCCATCCTCGGCTGGCACGACGCCCTCAACGAAGGAAAGATGCTTCTTCGCGACATCATCGACCTTGAGGCCACCTATGGCGGCGGCCCCTCGAGCGAAGCCGAAATGCTCGGCGAAGGCGAAAGCGCCAGCGTCGAAGAGCCCGGCGAAGAAAAACCCGAAGGCGCTGAAGGCGAAGGCGACTTCGATTCCGAGGGCGATGAGGAAAACCTCTCGCTTTCCATGCTGGAAGAAAAGCTAAAGCCCCAGGTCATGGAGACTTTCGACAAAATCGCCTCCACCTATGGCCGCCTGTTCCGGCTGCAAACCCAGCGCCATGCCGCCATCCAGAAAGGCGAAACCCCCTCGCCCCAGTCGAACAGGAAGTTCGAACAGGTCAAGGAAGAGCTTGTCGATCTTGTCCGCACCGTCCGCCTGAACAATCACCGCCTCGAACAGCTTGTCCAGCAGCTATACACGCTAAACCGCCGCCTGTTAGGCATCGAGGGCCGCATTATGCGACTGGCGACCGACAGCGGCCTGAAGCGCGACGATTTCCTTGCCCGTTACACCGGCCACGAACTGAATCGCAACTGGCTCGAAGACGTGTTCAACCCCAAACCGGCCCCCAAAAAAGCTTCGGGCAGCACCGGACTTTTATCCTCCTTGCTGGGCGGCAAAAAGGGCAAGGGAAAAGAAAAAGACAAACTTCCCGAAACCAGGCCCACCGAGCCCGGACCGAAACCCGTGCCGCCAAACGTCAAGGCTTGGACCAAGTTTGTCGAAAAACACGAAAGCGAAGTTGACCGTTTGCGCGCCGAAATTGCCTCGATCTGCGACGAGGCCGGGTTGCCGCTTGGCGAGTTCAAACGCATCGTCATGACCGTGCAAAAGGGCGAGCGCGAATCCAACCGCGCCAAAAAGGAAATGGTGGAGGCCAACCTGCGGCTCGTCATTTCCATCGCCAAGAAATACACCAACAGGGGCCTCCAGTTCCTCGACCTCATTCAGGAAGGCAACATCGGCCTGATGAAGGCGGTGGAAAAGTTCGAATACCGGCGCGGCTATAAATTCTCGACCTACGCCACATGGTGGATCCGGCAGGCCATCACCCGCTCGATCGCCGACCAGGCGCGCACCATCCGCATCCCCGTGCACATGATTGAAACGATCAATAAGCTGGTCCGCACCAGCCGCCAGATGCTGCATGAGATCGGCCGCGAGCCGACGCCGGAGGAACTGGCCGAAAAGCTGCACATGCCGCTTGAAAAAGTCCGGAAGGTCCTCAAGATCGCGAAAGAGCCGATCAGCCTCGAAACCCCCATCGGCGACGAGGAGGATTCGCACCTCGGCGACTTCATCGAGGACAAGAACGCCGTCCAGCCGCTCGACTCCGCCATCCTCGGCAACCTTCGCGAAACGACGACCCGGGTCCTGGCCACGCTGACCGCCCGCGAGGAGCGCGTTCTGCGCATGAGGTTCGGGATCGGCATGAACACGGATCACACGCTGGAAGAAGTCGGCCAGCAATTCAGCGTCACCCGCGAACGCATCCGCCAGATCGAAGCCAAGGCGCTTCGCAAGCTCAAGCATCCCTCGCGTTCACGGAAACTGAGAAGCTTTCTGGACACATAAATCGCGTATTGCCCGGACCGGAGAGCGGATAGAAAGCCCGAAAGCTGTTCGTTGCTTAACAATTGCTTAATTTCTCTTTCGGGCTCTTAACGTTTTCTTCTTGATAATCTTATGAACGGAAAGAATTTCGCCGTAACGATTCGACGATTCGCCTGCCCGGCAATCGTAAAATAATTTCTCTTCCCGCACTTTTCTCTACCAACCTCTTTTCCGCGAAACCGGAGATCCCTCTTTCTCGAAGACAATAAAACCGGAAACTTGCGAAAAGAAAACCGGACGAACTTCTCGTGAAAGAATGAGAAAGAAAACGCCGAAGAAAAAAATGAAAAACGCCATAAAACCAAGGTTATTTCAAGGTTTTTTGAAAAGAGACCTCACAGGGTTTCAGGCAAAGTAAAACCCCTGTTCGGCTTATCTGCGATCGCGAGACATACCGAACAGGGGTTTTTGAATCTATCATCGCCCCGAAGGGCGAGAATGATTACTTTCTCTTCTTGGCGGTCTTTTTCTTCGCCGTCTTCTTCACAGCTTTCTTCTTCTTAGCCATAGTGGCCTCCTTAACTAGAGTAGAGTGGCATCATGTTGTGTCCGGTTGCAAGAATAGTCAACAACATTTTAGCTATTGCTTCGTCATACGTCCGAAATGTTCCATGTTGCGCGTGATGAGTTGCAGTGTTGCAACATATCTTTGTGCCAAAACTTCATGTGACAATATCCGCTCGCGACGTTTTGCATTTTGCAAAGACTATTTAGTGCCGTCACGCTGCCCGGATACTTTTGCGTTCCCATCTTTCGCCGCAACGCGCTGAAAGACGGAACGCCGGAAAACGTGGAAGCGCCCGAAGAGACAATCCACTGGCCTAAAAGACCGCTCCCACGGCATATTTGCTAACCTGCGCGGCTTTGCTATGTTGGTTGCCGCCTGTGGCCGGTTGCGGTCAAAGGGCCTGTAGCTCAGCTGGTCAGAGCGGACCGCTCATAACGGTTTGGTCGTAGGTTCAAATCCTACCGGGCCCACCAACCTTCACGCGCGGAAGCGCGCGAAGGCTGGGCTCTCCCCCAAAGGATGGGGGCGGGGGTTGGGTGACATTCTTATGTCCTGCGTAGCAGCGAAGCAGGACTGGCGACGCTTTGCGAACCACAGGACATCCCCCTTAATCATTCGCTCCGGGGTCCACAAGCTCCGTGCCCGGCTGGACATAGGGTTGCTGTTGAGCTCCGGGGTGCGCCTGCTCGATGGTACGCATGAGATGAGAGTGGAACCGGTAAGGGTTCGCCACGTGATCGATGGGCGAAATGCCCCCGCCCGTTCCTTTCACCATAACCGTGCCATAACCGAGGATTCGCCCCAGTACGGTCTGATCGATATTGGCGCCTTCCACGCGGGGGATCATGACCTCATAGGTTGTCGTGGCGATAAAGCCGTACTTGGCGATCACGCGGCGCTCGGTAATGACAAGCTCGGTCGAGATCTGCCGGATAAAGGCCATAAGGAGGTAAAAGGCCCCGATCAGGATGACCGCAACGGCTCCGTAACTGACGGGTTTGTCAAGCATGCCCGCGATATCGCCTCCCACAAGAAAATTGACGATGCCCGAGCCGTAGTGGCCCGCCAGCGCGCCAAGAAGGGTCAAAAAGACGCCTTCCTTGTAAACGATCCAGTGCAATTCGGCGGCATAAACGATATGCTCGTCGGCCTGCATGTCGCGCTGGAGATAGCGGCTCATAGAGTATCCCCTTATTCTTCCCTCGTTACTTATTCAAGAGCCGAAAGATACCTTTCGGCCTCCAGCGCGGCCATACAACCCATGCCTGCCGCCGTCACGGCCTGGCGGTATACCTTATCCTTAACGTCACCGGCCGCAAAGACCCC
>JAXGVG010000068.1:0-9327 GCA_040773965.1 Alphaproteobacteria bacterium
GATCCCAATAAGAAAGTAGTTCGTTCTGGAAATCCTTTTCAGTTTGTTCGCCGACGAGATGCTCTATGAGAGCGCACGCTTCAGAGACAATATCCAGAACAAGGACTTCAGGAGAAAGGGGGTCTATATCTGCGTTTTCTCCCAAAAGACACAGAAGCCCCTGGCGCTCGATATGGGGATAAGTTAGGTGCGCTGGGGAAGAACCCCAAGCCACCCGGGGCGCGCTCCACGGAAAATCTTCATAAAAAAGCAGATCCAACTCTCGAACAGCATCTGAGAATTGAACAGAGAATCTCCATCCGAAGATAAAGTCATGCGAAGTAAAACGCGACAATTCTGGTTGCGTTAGGGGGTGTAATGTTAAGCCTTTTTCATAAAGAGCCGACGCTATCCTTTCCCTAAGTGCGTTATCAATATCTGTCGTGTCTCCAGCCTCACCTGGAGTATCAGGCATACTGTCCGCCCCCTTCTTTTCGTACGGCTCGAGGCTCATCAACCCCAGATTTTATCAGCGCCGTAGCGAGAGGGATCGCTCTATCTTTTGCGGCCGGAGCAAGAAGGTCAGGAAAGAAGGTGGATGAAAATACCTTCCCCCAAGCCTTTAGTGCCTGTTCATTTGAGCAGTCCGCTTTGTGTAGAACGTCCAAGTTGTCAATCGCTTCGGTTAACTTGTCTCCAAAGTGCTTGGCCTTTGGACTGTCAGCTTCAACAATATTCGTGTTGGGCGTTACAGGATGGGCAATCGTCAAATTAAAAGTCAACCGATCCCGAATGGCTTTCATGGTCTCATACAGAGCAACGTCTTCCCTGGTTGCATTGCCCCTATAGCATTCAACAATGAGGGCTGTGATGCCAAAGCCGCTTAATGTAACATCCTTCCAACTTGCGCGACTCCGAGAGAATTTCTTTAAAAGGCGGACAAGTCTTCGCAGCTGTCTGCCATTACTGTCGTCAACGCTAAGCTTGGTGTTTTTGTCGTTAAACCAAGCAGTCACATCTTTTGCATCGGATCGTTTCCAATCGCTGCTTGCTAATTCATGATTAACTGTTTCTTGTCCAAGTGCGTCCGTTGAAGTTACTTTTCTATAAGCCGGAATATCGACATGATACCCTCCTTTGTAGTAAACTCGGACGCAATTCTTTAACACCTCTGGTGCTTTATTGAAGCTTCCATCATCGACTGCGTCACGAACCATTTGCCTTACCGCAAGGGCTGTCAGTTCACCACCTCGATCTCCGACTAAGACATCCTTGTCAAAGTAAACGCCGTCATCAATGTCATAATCATTATCAACATCTTGAACCATAGTCAGCATGGCGTAACTGCCTTGGCTAACAAATTCCAATGGAGAAGGCTTCCCCTTGTCTTTTAATCCATCTTTTACACGAGTACGGTTTGCATCGCGCCGATCACGCATGTTCGTGCGTTCCTTTTGCGGTAAGGTTACAAGCTCATCATGGTATCCTATGATCGCGTCGTGGCAGTTAAACATTTTTCTTATCCTTTCTTTTCTTCGCGGGATCCTTATGCCGCAGTGGTTTCTTTTTCTGGGTTAAGGACCGATAGATCTTCCAAGACCGGCGCAGATTCAAATAACTTGCATATCAAATCGGCATCCGAACTTTCACCATTAGAATATGTGCACATACTATTTGTCATGTCTGCGTCTGTTAAGGCCTGATTAATGAGCGCATTAATCGCCTCATCCCGCGTGTCATCTAATCCCAAATAAGGAATTAGGGCGGCAGGGACGTCTGCGCTGGGAAAACGAACGATTGAGCATGAGCGCCCTGTTGCGCTCTGCCAAGCCTTGGCAATTTTTCGAGCCATCCTATCATATGCGAATTGTTGGGCATCCATTCCTAACATCGCTACATTAGCCCCACATTTCCAGTCGAATAGGTCTCTATGGATTTCACCCTTTTGTATTTGCTCTCCTGTTGGCATTGGGCATGTGCCCAAAGAATAAACCTCTATAGATTGTCCGGAAGATGCGAGTTCAAGAGCTTCTATAAGCCCGACGAGAACTGGATTATTGCTCCAGAGGCCGCCGTCAACAAACACCTTGTGTCCCACGCCCCCTGCATCTGGATTATCAATCGCAGCCATTGACCGAAAAATAGGAGCAGCTGAACTTGCCAAGCAAATATCAACGAGACGATAATTATCATCTCTATGCGTTGTGCGCTCAAAATGTGGTGTCTTGAACACCCATGATTGGTGATTTGCCATATTAACTGCAGTAATGGCCAAAGCGATGCCACGATCGTCATATATTTCTTTAACTGTTTTTGTTCCTAAAAACGCTTCAAGCTCTTCTTGAAGTGCTTTTGCTCCAGCGGATAGCGCATTGGATCTTTTTCTAAAGATATCAGTAATGGCCTTAATGCGTGTATCAGGAACGGGCATTGAGAATATTTTTGAACCATGCATCTGATAAAGCGTGACAACATCACGTAGCGATTTCCCGCAGGCAAGAGCACATGCGATAATTGCCCCCGTACTAGTTCCGACAATCAGGTCAAAAGCGGCACCAATATCAAGTGCTGCCACACTGCGCCTTTGAGCAAAAACAGACGTCACCTTTTCCAAGTATGTAGCGGTATACGTTCCCCTCATGCCTCCGCCATCAAGGCTCAACACGCGGTATGGCTTTATTTGATCCATTCGCTTCTCCATAGGATAGCTTGCAGGCTATCAAAGCCCCCATGTGATTCTCTGTTGTTAGTATAGGCGAGTAAAAGAGAGGAGATGAGTCAATAAGCGGCAAAGCAACAAAGTTTCGCACATACTTTTGCCCATAGTCGCGTTAGTGCTCTACCTGCGGGGAAAACTAACTCTTTGAAATATTTTCTGAATAATGGTGCTGCCGAGAGGAATTGAACCTCCGACCCCGTCCTTACCAAGGACGTGCTCTACCCCTGAGCTACGGCAGCTGTATAAAGCCTTGTTAGGCCTACTCTTCTGCCACAGGCGCGCATGAACCGCAAGTAACGGGAAAAAGGGGGCCGCAGATGAAAATCGTTGGTTAAGAAACGAAAAAAATTTCCCGAACCCCTAACCTCGAACCCCGAGCCCCTAACCCCGAGTCCCGCTTTCAATACTCCGCCCCGTCGGGCAGCCAGGCGCCGCGCCCCGAGACGCGGTAGGTCTGGCGCGTAAGCTCCTTGTGGCTCCATGCCGAACGCACGGCAATCGTCATTTCATAAGGAAACACCGCCGGATGTTCCGGCACCGTTGCCGTAAAACCGGGGTTGCGGCCCCAATCGCGCTTCGCCACCGTCTCGCCTTTCAGAGTCAGTTCATAACTGAACTCAAGGCTGTCGTCTTTCGACAGTCCGGAAACGGCCTCGTCCATGGAAATGGAAAAACCCTTGTCCGCAAGACGCACCGTAACATGCGGAACGATATAATCGGATTCCTCCGGATAGCGTTTTTCAACGCCGTTGCCGGCCGCGAAAATCGCTTCGCGCCCGATGGCCCGCACCGCGCCGAGATAGGTCACACCCGGCGCAAGCTTGCCGGGAATCTTGAGCGGCATAAAGCCGAACTCATACATGCTGGAGATGGGCAGGATTTGTAAAATTCTTTCATGGTTGGGCAGTTCTTTTACCGGATAGGGATTGTAATAGGTGGCGCGCGGATTCCAGTGCATATAGGCGAAATACGGCATTTTTTCGTGCGTGAAGATGATGCGGATATGGTCCGCCGCGCGGATTTCCTCAATAATCCTGTCCTCAATCAGGCACCAGTCATAGGGCCACACGCGCGCCAGAAACAAATCCGGAAGCGCGCGAAACCCGCTGTACATGACAAGATTGAAACTTATAATAAAATTGGTCAGCATTACGAATGCGACCGCTACCCACCTTATTTCGTTCCAGAGGGCGCGCCGGATGGGCCCGAAGCTGAAGGCGGCCGCCGGCGCGGCGCAAATAAGGTAAAAGGTGAAGTAGGTCGCCGTGCCTTCCATATAAAGCGTGCTGAGCGACCAGAACAAAAGCCACAGCGGCGGCGTCATCGCGAGCAGGAAAAACAGTGGCTTCAGCGGAAAGTTTTGCCTCAGCGAAAGCCGCGCCTGAAGCGGCCACAAAAGCCAAACGAACGCCGACCACAGGCTGAACTCCACAAACCGAACCGAAACCGGAATGGTCACGCCGACAAAGCGATAGCCAAGGTGATAGTACTTCGGGTCCGGATCGATCCACGGCGCTATAAGAGGATTGAGAACGGCGTTCAGCGCCGAATTGAAACGTTGCCGGTCGTTCGCCACGGGCCAGAAATTTAAATCGGCGATCGGCGAAAAGACCATTTGCGACAGATAAATGAGCAAATTCTGGAAAGCCCCGCACAAGCTGGCGCCAAGGTTGAAAACGTCGTGCGCGAAGTCGCCCACGAAATACCACCGTCCGCTCGACAGATAGTTGTAAATCAAAAACGGTACGATCATGACAACGGCCATAAGTAAACTGACCGCTCCCGCGCGCCAGCCGATAGCCTCCGTCCATCGTCGCAACAAAACGGGCTTTTTCCAGATATGCCAGACAGCAATCCCAAACGCCGACAAAAGAATGGGCGTCAAAAAGACGATATGCAACTTGGTGCCGACACTGATGCTGACTGCCGTTACGGCCAGCATGAAATAACCTCGCTCACCCGTTTCCAGCCAGCGCCAGCCCAAGTAAAGGCCCACGAGCAACGCCACAGCCGTTAAAATTTCATCGTTCGTCGAAATGGATTGCGCCAGAATGCTCGGCGTCAGACCAACGAGCCACGCTGCGAACAGCGCGATCAGCCGGTCGGCCCCCAACGCGCGGGCAAAGCGATATGTCGCATAAAGAAGAACGAACCACGTGACAAGCGACGGGATCGTGTGCAGCGTCCCCACAAGGTTGTAGAGAACGAGCGGAACGTAAAGAGCAACGCCGTTAAGCGGGTAAAACGTGATGCGCTTGTCCATGGAATCGAAAGGATGGAGGAAGCTGCCGTTGCTCACGTACCAGAACGCGCGCGGGAGCCGGTAAATCATGGAATCGGCGTTGTCGGGGTAAACGCTAAGACCCAACACGATCTCGGCCAGCGCAAAGAACGCCAGCGACCCGATCAGAAAGATCGTCAGGTATTTGCGCGTTTTTGGGTTGCCGATCGCCGCAAAGGAAAGTTTCGGCGGCTTGATAAGTGGCGCGGCGGCGGGAAGGCGCAGAACGTAGCGGTAGATTCCAAGCAACAGCGCCAGCGCCACAAGCGTCGCGGGCACGTATATTTCAAGCCGCCCAAGACCTTTCAAAAAACTCGCTAAATGGCCCGCCAGAACAAGATCGGCCCACACAAGGATGTAAACGATGAACGGCCAATCGCGCCAGGGCAGCGCCCACCGGCGGCAGGCAAGAACGACCGCCCCTGCAAGAAACAGCGCATGGAATACGGCCCCGAACGTCAATGCAGGATCAAACATCAGTGTTCTTTCGCCGGTTCATTCGCCCTGATCTGCTCGTCACGCCTTTGTTCTTTCAGACCGAAAGGATCTTGGTGTACCAGAATGTCCGCATTGGGGAAATCCTGGCCGACCCTGTTTATAACCGATTCGGCGATATCGTGCGCGGCAAGAACGGTAATGGACGGATCCATCTCCAGATGAATCTCGATAAAGACATGCTCGCCGTCGGAGCGCGTGCGCAAATCGTGCAAGCCGAGCACGCCGGGCTGGGCTCTTGCCAATTCCTTGATCTTTTCCCGGCCCGCTTTCGGAAGCTCGCGATCCATAAGGACGTTCAATGCCCGGCGCAAAATTTGCCAGGCCCCCCACGTCATGATCCCCGCGATGCCGAGCGCAAACACGGGATCGGGCCATGTCTGTCCCGTTTTCTGTTGAATCCAGAGAGAAAGGCCGACCGCGGCGTTGATGAGAATGTCGCCTGAATAGTGAAGGCGATCGGCGCCGATAGCCATGGATTTTGTGCGGTGGATGACGTAGCGCTGAAAAGCGAGCAACCCGAGGGTCATGACAATCGCGAAGATCATGATGCCATAGCCGACGGCTTCGTTTTCGATACCCCGGGGTTTGAAAAGACGCCCCAGCGCCTCGACGCAAAGCAGCGCCGACGAACCGAGGATGAAAGCGGCTTGCAGCAACGCCGCCAGCGCCTCAGCCTTGCCGTGGCCAAAGCGGTGCTCCCGGTCGGCCGGCCGCATGGCGTGCGCGACGCCGAAAGCCGCGACCATGGAGGCCAGCAAATCCATCGCCGAGTCCACCAGCGACGACAAAAGCGCCACGGAATCCGTGACAAAATAAGCCACAAGCTTGGCAAGGAGGAGCGTCAGCGCCACCCCTATGCTGGCGTATGTGGCGTACTGCCTGAGTTTCTCGTCGCTTATGGCCGACAATCCTGTTTTCATAAACGGACCTTTTTCAACAACCTCCGGCGAATTCCTTTGCGAAAGAGGACATCTTTCAGACACAGTTGCGCCAAGATTAACCTTTAGGCTAGTCTTTTGCAGCAAGAGAGTTCAGGCGCTCGAACGGTAGCGGGACGCTGCAACCGGCCGCCGGAAAACTTTCACATTCATCAGGAACGAGGTCAAACATGATTCGCAAATCCACCTTTGCCGCACTGGCATTGATTCTTCTTCTCCCCGCTTGCCAGCAGACCGCCAGCAACTGGGGCGGCGGAGAGAGTGTCGGCACGCTCGGCGGCGCGGCCGCAGGCGGCTTGATCGGGAACATGGTCGCGGGGCACTCGGCGGCCGGCAAGGCAGCCGGAACCCTGACCGGCGTGCTTGTCGGCGGCTTCCTCGGGAACCGCATGGGCGCCTATGTCGACGAAAGCGACCGGGCGGCGGCCACGCGCGCCGAACAGCGGGCCTACACGGCGCCCATCGGCCAGCAGATCACCTGGAACAACCCGGAAAACGGCAATTCGGGCACCATCGTGCCCGTGCGCGACGGGTATTCGAACACCGGCGCGTATTGCCGCGAGTTCCAGCAGACCATTATCGTCAACGGCCAGCAGCAGCAAGGCTATGGCCGGGCCTGCCAGCAACCGGACGGCAGCTGGAAGATCGTTCAGTAACGGACAACGGGACAGGTATCGGAACGATTGCATCCGGTACCTGTTTTCTGCATTCTGTCGGCTGACATGATCGATCCTTATCAGCTTCTCGGCGTCAGCCGGACGGCCACCGCGGCCGAGATTAAGAACGCTTACCGCAAGCTCGCCAAAAAGCTGCATCCGGACGTGAATCCGGGGCGCAAGGATATTGAGCAGCGATTCAAGGACGTTACAGCCGCCTATGACCTTTTGTCCGACCCCGCCAAGCGCGCGCGCTTTGACCGGGGCGAGATCGACGCCATGGGCAACGAGCGCGGTTTCGGGCGCGGCGCGGACCCGTTCGGCGGCATGGGCGGGCGCGCACGCACCTATCAGCGGACCCATACCGGCCGGGGAGCGGACCCTTTCGGGGGCCTTGGCGCGGAGGACTTTTTCGCCGAGTTTTTCGGGGCGAACCGGGGCGGACCCCGCGGCGGCGCGCGCGGCGGCGACGTGACCTACACGCTGGCCATTCCGTTTACGCAGGCCTGTCTTGGCGGCAAACAGCGTTTGACGCTGGCGGACCGCAAAACGATCGACGTGAACATTCCTTCGGGCACGGAAGACGGCGACAAGCTGCGCCTGCGCGGCCAGGGCGCGGCGGGCGTTAAGGCGGCGGGGGACGCGATTATCGAGATTCACGTGCAGCCGCACGCCTTTTTTACGCGGAAGGGCACGGATATTAACCTTGAGGTGCCGGTGAGTTTGCCGGAGGCGGTTTTCGGCGCGAACATTACGGTGCCGACGCTGGACGGCAGCGTGTCCGTCAAGGTGCCGCGCGGCGCGAACACGGGGACGGTCCTGCGGCTGCGCGGAAAGGGCGTCACCCGGGGAAAGAGCCCCGCGGGGGACATGCTTGTAAAGCTTAAGATCGTGCTTCCGGAGCCCGTTCCGGGAGACCTGGAGGGCGCGCTTGAGAAGTGGGCGAAGAAGAATCCTTACGACCCGCGAAAGAAGCTTGGCTGGTAACCTGCAGGTATTCTTTTTCGCACTTTGGTGCCCGTAGCGCACGCTTTGCGTGCCCGTTCGGGCGCGTTTTTGCGGGGTTACGTGCCCGTTCGGCGCGGGTTGCGCGCCTATAAAATCGCGTTCCAAAAACGAGGTTAATGTCCTTCCCGCGGAAGCGGGAATCCAGCGAAGCGTGTCCACGCAACGCATGACTCATACGGCCCGCAGACGCGGGCCTCTGGATCCCCGTTTTCACGGGGATGACGCCGGGCGAACGTTACCTCGAATAGTATTCGATGACGAGGTTCGGTTCCATCTGGACCGGGTACGGCACGTCGGCCATCGCGGGGGCGCGGACGAAGGCGCCCTTCATCGCCGTGTGGTCGGCGGTGACGTATTCGGGCACGTCGCGCTCGCCGAGCTGGACGGCGACGAGCACGCTTGCGAACTGTTTCGCCTTGCCGCGCACCTCGATCGTATCGCCGTCTTTGACCTGATACGACGGGATGTTGACCTTTTTGCCGTTCACGAGAATGTGCCCGTGGCTGACGATTTGCCGCGACGCGAAAACGGTGACGGCGAATTTCATGCGGTAGACGACGGTATCGAGGCGGCGCTCCAGCAACTGGATCAGGTTTTCGCCGCTGTCGCCCTTGCGGCGGATGGCTTCTTCGTAATAGCGGTGGAACTGGCGTTCGCCGATGTTGCCGTAATAGCCGCGCAGGCGCTGTTTTGCGAGAAGCTGCACGCCGTAATCCGACGGCTTTGAGCGGCGCTGGCCGTGCTGGCCGGGGCGGTAATCGCGCTTGTTGATGGGACTTTTGGGGCGGCCCCAGAGATTGACGCCCAAATGGCGGTCGAGCTTGTGCTTGGCTTCAAGACGTTTGGTCATGGCTATGCTTCCTTTTTTGTTTGCCGCACTTGCGGCTTGTTGTCCCGATAGTTCAGAGAGAAAAATCCCCTCTCCCCTTGCGGGAGAGGAAGCGAAAACTTGTCGTTACAAGGTAACGGCTTAGTTTTCGCCGGTGAGGGGGTTTCTTTTTCCCCTCCCCGATTTCCTGACTGACGGGGCGGCCTCTTAACAGGCCGTCCGCATTTTCGGGAATGGCCGGGGTTATAGCGGGACAGGATGGGGGGAGTCAAATGGAGGCTTGAAAATGGGCCAATTAACCACGATAGAGTAATAGAGAACCTGACCTGCCCCCCAATTATGTACCAGCGGCAGGTTGAATCTTTTTTGAAGATAGCGCGGGTGGTTGCGGGCAGCAAGAGGCTGACGGAGCGACCGCC
>JAXGVG010000069.1:0-9149 GCA_040773965.1 Alphaproteobacteria bacterium
CTGGTTCAACACCTTGTCGAAACCGGCGCGAATAGCGGCAAAAACGGGAAAGTATCCGGTAAAAGCGGCTGGGGGTTTTTCGGCGCCCATAAGAAAACCGGGGCGGCGCAATGACAGCGCCGGACGGCTCAGGCGATGCTGGCTCCTCTTCCATGGACAGCACGCTTGACGTCCTTCACAACCGGATCCTGCCCGGTCTTCTCGACGCCTGCCCTCCCGACAAAATCGCCGCTTCGACGCGAAACGACCTCGTTAAAAACATTAAAACACATGCTTTGGCTTTCTTGTCTCAACAGGGTCTGGAACTTAATCTTCTCGACCAGAGGGATCTCGTTACGGCTCTAACAAACACGCTTTTGGCAAAGGTATCCAAACCTGAGGCGCCGTTGACCGATTCTCCGGCCTCCGCTCCGCCGCCTGCCGCTGAAAAAGCGCCGGAGGCCGATTCGCCTTCCCGCCCGGTCCTTTCCCGAGCCAAGGAAGGCGAATTCGGACAAAGCGGAGGCAGCCGCGCCAGCGTCGATCAGGCCAAAATAAAACTTCAGCCTATCGTCCTTGAGCGCATCGATACGTCGGCCGCCGCCCGGATGACTCGCGAAGATCTGTCCCGCGATCTGACAAGTCTTGTCGGCGAACTGCTCATCGAAACCAAGACGCAGCTTACCGCAATGGAGCGCCAGAATCTGGTCGAACAGCTTCTGAACGACATGCTTGGTTTGGGCCCTCTGGAGCCTTTGCTGGCCGACGAAAATATCTCCGAAATCATGGTCAACGGCCCCAGGCAGGTTTACATCGAAAGCGCCGGGCGCCTGTCCATTTCGGACGTGAAATTCCGGGATAACGCCCACGTCATGGCCATCGCGACCCGCATCGTTACGGCCATCGGGCGACGCATAGACGAAAGCTCGCCTCTTTGCGACGCCCGTCTGGCGGACGGAAGCCGCGTCAATATCATTATTCCTCCGCTCGCTATCGACGGTCCGGCCATTACCATCCGTAAGTTCGCGAAGAAAAAAATAACGCTCGAGGCCATGTTGCGGTTCGGCAGCATTTCCCCTCCCATGTCGCGTCTTTTGAAAGTCGCCGGACGATGCCGTCTGAACATTCTGATTTCCGGCGGCACCGGCTCCGGTAAAACGACCTTGCTCAACGCCTTGTCCCAGATGATCGATCACGGTGAACGCATCGTGACCATCGAAGACGCCGCGGAGTTGCAGCTCCAACAGCCCCATGTCGTACGCCTTGAGACACGCCCGCCAAATCTGGAAGGGCATGGCGAAGTGACCATGCGCGACCTTCTCAAAAACGCCCTGCGCATGCGTCCGGACCGGATTATCGTCGGCGAAACGCGCGGCGGCGAGGCCGTCGACATGCTGCAGGCGATGAACACGGGCCATGACGGATCGCTCTCGACGGTCCACGCCAACAGGCCGCGCGAAGCGATCATGCGCCTGGAAAACATGGTCGGTCTCGGCGGCGCGAACCTTGCGCCACGCGCCATCCGGCAACAAATCGCATCGGCCGTCGACATGATCATACAGGTTGGCCGGTTGCGCGACGGCTCGCGGAGGGTCACCCATATATCCGAAATTATCGGCATGGAGGGCGAAGTCGTGGCCATGCAGGATCTTTTCACCTGCGACGTCACCGGGGAAATGCCGGACGGCCGCCTTACGGTCGAGTACAAAAACCACGGTTTGCGGCCCCATTGTCTTCCCAAAGCGGCCTATTACGGCCTCGACAAGGAACTTATGGAGGCCCTCACATGACGCCCCCTATGATGACCGCCGCGGTTATGGCCGGCGGATTGTTGACCGTTATTCTGCTTCTTCTCCTTTTCTGGAAAGACCCATCGAACGAGGCCGTCAAGAAGCGTCTGGCGCGCGTCGGCGGGAATTACGTCATCGACAGAACCGTCCAGGGTTCGGCGGCATCGTTGCGCCGCCGAACAAGCGACAGCGCCATTCCTTTTCTCGATAAGCTCATAAAGGCGACGCTGCCAAATCCCCAAAAATTGCGCGTCCGTCTGGCCCGGACCGGAAAAAACATGACGTTGAGCGAATATCTTATTGTGAATTTTCTTCTTGTTCTCGTTTTCTATCTTGTTTTTTCGTATATTCTTCACTGGGCCACGGTTGTTTCGGTCTTCCTTGCCATCGCCGTTGGCCTGTACTTGCCCCACATGGTCACCGCCCGGATGGGGTCCAAGCGTATTCACAAGTTTCTTGCCAACTTTCCCGAGGCCATCGATACCATCTGCCGGGGGTTGCGTTCCGGCTTGCCTATCACGGAATCCATTGCGACCGTAGGCGCCGAATTGCCCGATCCCATTGGCATCGAGTTCCGCCGCATCAGCGACGGCGTCCGCATGGGACGATCGCTTGACGAATCCATGTGGGAAGTGGCAGGCCGCCTCGACACGCCGGAATACCGCTTCTTTATCATCGCCCTGGCCATCCAGAGGGAAACCGGCGGCAATCTTGCGGAAACGCTCGGAAACCTGGCCGATCTTTTGCGGAAGCGCCGGCAAATGCGGCTCAAAATTCGCGCCATGTCTTCCGAGGCGCGGGCAAGCGCCATGATTATCGGCTCGCTGCCCTTTCTTATGTTCGGTTTGCTGATGGCCGTAAACTCGGAATACATGATGATTCTCCTGAACGACATGCGCGGAAAACTGTTGCTGGCGGGAGGTTTGACCTGGTTAAGCCTCGGCGTGTTCTGCATGAAACAGATGATCAACTTCGAGATCTGAGACATTATGGAATTCCTTAACGATCCGGATTTTCTGTCCTTTCTTTGCGGTCTTGCCGCGTTTTCGGTCGTCGTTCTTGTCTGGACGGCCTTGCTCGATCGCGATCCCCTCAAAGACCGGCTCAAATCCCTGGAGGATCGCCGCCGCGAACTCGAAGGCAAATTGCCAAGAAAGAACGCAAGGCGCGCCGCGTTGCGGCCTCAAACCCTTATGAAGCAAATCGTCGAGTGGCTTAAGCTGTCGCAGGGGAAAAGCCTGGCCGACTTGCGCCTTAAATTGAAACGCGCCGGGTATCAATCGCGCGACGCCATCTTCGTTTTCCTTTTCGCCAAACTGGCTCTTATGGCCGGTTTTATGGCGGGCAGCGCTTTTTTTGTCTTCGTCGTTCCCCTTTTTGAAACAGCCCCGATCATCGGGCTGCTGATCGTTCTGGTCTTCGGCATGGCGGGGTGGATGTTGCCCGACGTCGCCGTCAAAAACCAAAGCCAGAAGCGGGAAGAAGTGTTGCGCAAAGCCATGCCCGACGCCCTTGATCTTATGGTCATTTGCGCGGAAGCCGGGCTCAGCTTGGATTCCGCCTTTGACCGCGTCGGAAGGGAAGTCGGCCCGACATGCCCTGAACTGGCCGAAGAAATAGGCCTGACGGGCATTGAACTGAACTTTCTGCCCGACCGCCACAAGGCTCTTCATAACCTCGCCGAACGCGTTCCCTTGCCGAGCGTTCTGGCTTTGGTTAACACCCTCATTCAGACCGAAAAATACGGCACGCCTTTGGCTCAGGCATTGCGCGTCCTGTCGGGCGAGATGCGCGAGGAACGCATGATGCGCGCCGAGGAAAAAGCCGCGCGCTTGCCTGCCATTTTGACGGTTCCTATGATCATTTTCATCCTGCCGCCGCTCTTTGTCGTATTGATCGGCCCGGCGGCGCTGAAAGTCGCAACCGCCATGTCAGGCGTTCATTAGGGTCCGAACTACGGTTTCGACCCCGGCCTGCGCGTTACGCAAGGAATGCCTTTTTTGGCCAATTGATCGCAAAATACTTTTAAATCGGCGGGCTTCCTGCATCCCATCATGCGCACCGCAAACCGCGGCGTTCCGCCCGGAGCGGCCACTTCGGGCAAAATGACGGGCTTAAGGCCTTCGCCATAATCCTGGAACTGGGCGTGCAGCTTATCTATTTGAGCCAACGCCAGCGCTTCTGTGCTGTAGGTGCCAAGTTCAGCGTAAGGCGTCGTTGACACTTTAAGCTCCGCTCGCTGCCGCTTGTAATAGTCAAGGTTTTCCTTAACCTTTTGGGGCGGCAAATCCATTTTTGCGACCCTTTCGGCATCCATATCCATGCCGGCCAATCCGTACGCGAGAGCCAGGTTTTGACGAATTGCCGATGTAGCTTTTGGATTGTATTGTTCGGGTTCCAGCAATTTTATGGCCTCGTCATATTTCCCGACAAGGACATAAGAGTAGGCAAGATTGTTAATCGTCGTCAGGTTCCCGGGTTCCTTTTCCAGCGCTTGCCTGAATTGCTCCTGAGCCGCTTCATGCTCGCCCAAATGGTCAAGGGCTATTCCAAGGCCGTTCATGGCCCTGGCGTCGTCGCCATCGGCATCCAGCGCTTCCTTGAACTGGTCCCGGGCCTCGGAAGGCCTGTCGAGAGCAAGCAAGACTTTCCCATACCCCCTCCGCAACTCGGCGTCATGAGGCTTTGTTTTCAGGGCGTCTTGATAGTAAGCCGCGGCTCCTTCAACGTTGCCGAGCTGGTCCTGGACATAGGCCATGCCCTTCAGGGCTTTGACATTGCCCGGATCGCGTTGAAGGGCCCTCTGATAGAAATCCTGGGCAGCCACATTGTCCCCCCGGGCCTGCATCTGGCTTGCCAGCTGTAACATGCCGGCAGCGGGGGAGTTAATGTCTTCTTCAGTTTCGCTGGACAGCACCGAGCAGCCACAAAGCGTCATCAGGGCCAGCAAAATAAGGCATACACCACAAGCCGATGAGTTGGGGCGAACGGAAAGAACATTGCTTCGGCGTAAACGATAGGTCATCATAGGGGGTCCTGGTAAGGGGGAGGAGGGGGCTATAATGCCACGAGCCTGCCGCTTAACCAAAAATTATTTTACGGCTTTCAGACAGGTTGCCCATGGAAGATTCTGCCTCTCCCTCCGGAAATAAAACCGGCGCCTCCCGTACACTGCAAGAGCTTCCCCACCAGATCGAACGCATGCACCGCCGTTTTCTCGACGTTGTGCGGCTGGAGCTTGGGCGCGTGGGCGTTCACGACATCAGCCCCGTCCAGGTCATGATGCTTGGCAATATCGGCGCCGAGGAAATATCGGTGCGCGATCTCATCGAACGCGGCTATTACCTTGGCTCGAACGCCTCTTACAACCTGAAACAGCTTGTCGAATGCGGTTACGTCGAGAGGCAATCCTCGACCCGGGACCGGCGTTCGGCGAGGTTGAGGGTAACGGCGAAGGGGCAGGAGACGCTCGAAAAGTTGGGGGCGATGGAGCTGCAATGGGCCGAGGCGCTGTTGAAGGGAGAAGAGGAGGCCCTTGAAATGACTTATAAAACGCTGCGCCGGCTGGAGCGCTGTTGGTCGGATGCCATTCGCTATGCCGGTCCAGCGGACCCGAACGAGGCCTTTTAGGGGCCTGTACAGCGCGGGTTGCGGACCCGTACAGCACCCAAAAAGCGCGGTTAGGGACCTTTAACGATCGTCCCTTTCAGGCTCTTGCTCCCGGCGGCTTCCATCTTGACCATCGCTTCCTGACCGGCCAGACGGGCGGGTCCCGAAGTCCGGACGCCTTGCAGGTAAGGCGTGCGCCCGAAGAGCGTATTTTTCGCCCTTCCGGGGTTTTCAAACAACACCGGCAGCGTCTTCCCCACACAGGATCGGTTGAAGCGCTTCTGCTGATCCAGAAGGAGGTCTTGCAGGGCTTGCAGGCGTTCGTCCTTCGCGGCTTCGTCAAGCTGGCCGTCAAGGGACGCGGCAGGCGTTCCCGGACGTCGGCTGTATTTGAACGAATACGCCTGCGCAAAACCCACGTTGCGCGCCAGATTCATCGTGGCCTCGAAGTCGGCGTCCGTTTCGCCCGGAAAGCCGACGATAAAATCCGTCGAAAGCGCCAGATCCGGCCGTGCCGCGCGAAGTTTTTCGACGACACGACAATAGGCGTCCACCGTGTGCTTGCGGTTCATGGCGGCGAGAATCCGGTCCGATCCGCTTTGCGCCGGCAGGTGAAGATACGGCATGAGTTTCGGGATATCGCGGTGCGCGGCGATCAAATCGTCACCCATGTCGCACGGATGCGAGGTGGTGTACCGGATGCGCGCGAGCGCCGGGATGACCGCTATCCTTTTTATAATGTTGGCCAATCCAAAACGGTAGGCGTTGACGTTCTGGCCGAGCAGCGTGATTTCGCGCGCGCCTTCCTCGACAAGACGGCGCGCTTCGGCTTCGATCGCTTCGGCCGGACGGGAATATTCCGCGCCGCGCGTATAGGGAACGACGCAATAACTGCAAAACCTGTCGCATCCTTCCTGAATCGCGAGGAAAGCGCTGACGCCCGTGCCGGTGTGGGCGGCAGGCAGATTGTCGAATTTGGGAACAGCCGGAAACTCCGTTTCAAGGACTCTTTCCTTGCGGCTTGCGCGCGCCAGCATGGCCGGCAAGCGGTCATAGCTTTGCGGACCGAACACCAGATCGACATAAGGCGCGCGGCTGAAAATCCCGGCGCCTTCCGCCTGGGCCACGCATCCCGCCACGGCAACACGCATGTCCTTGCCCGAAGCCCGCCGCGCCTTTTGGACGCGATGAAGGCGGCCAAGATCGGAATACATTTTTTCCGTGGCTTTTTCGCGAATGTGACACGTGTTGAGTATGACCAGATCGGCTTCCGCCGCGTCATCGGTTGCTTCATAACCCAGCGTACGCGCGACGTCGGCCATGCGGCCCGAGTCGTAGACGTTCATCTGGCAGCCCCACGTTTTTATGAAAACTTTCTTCGGCGTCATTTCGTCCCTGACGCGAGGCAACCGCCGGGCTTCGTCCGTCCGGTCAGGCATCGCTCGACGCCCTCGGCCACTTTTCGGTGGCAATAGCGGGCCATATCCTTGCGGTCCGAAAAGTTTTCCATGGTCACCGGCGCGTGAAAGAAAACATCGATCGTAAAATGCCCGACCTTGAACGCGCTCCAAATATGTCTGAAGAAGGTCATATCGCCGTACCATGCGTAATAGGGCCGCCACGCCCGGCCGATGGGCATGCCGCCTATTTCCGTGCAAACGACCGACACCGGCTGAACGGTCACATAACCGCCTTTTGGCAAGGGATCGACCGCAATGCTGAAAAGGCTGCTTTTGAAAGGCAGCGTCCGAATGCCGTCGGACGAGGTGCCTTCGGGAAAAAGGATGAGGCTTCGGCCTTGCTCCAGCAGAGGCCTCATGCCGTCGCGCTGGACGGCGGCGCAAGCGGATTTCCTTTCGATAAAGACCGTCCGTTGGAGCCGCGCCATCCAGCCGATAAACAGCCAGTCGGCCACTTCCGATTTGGCGACAAAGGCCGCCAGCAGGACGGACCCCAGAACAGGCACGTCGAAATAGGAAGAATGGCTTGAAACGTACAGAGTGGGGCGCCGGGCCGACACTTCGCCGTGGACGCGTACCTTGAAGCGAAAGATCCAGAGAATGGAGCGGAAAAGGGCGCGGGAAACCCGGAACGTATCAACGCGCCTTGTCAAAAACGACAGGAACTGAAACGGGATAGACGCCACAGCGACGGACAGAAAAAGAAGCACGCGCACGCCGCCCAGAAGGCTGCTGCCTGGCCCCGATTCAAGTTCGGTTTGTGCGCTTATGGCGCTCATTTCCTGTTTCCCGTACGGATTGCGGCAAGGCGGTCCTTCGTTTTCCTTCCGGCCGCCACGGCTCCGATAGCATAAGGAAGCGCGTCTTTTCCAGCTTTGTGCCACGGAGCGTTAAATTCGCTTAAAAAGACCGTTTCCCGAACTTTTAAAAGCGTCGTCGAGGGTAAAAATTCAATTTTTTTCCTCTCCCAAATCTTACTCTTCCTCAAAAATCGCCCTTTTTCTGTCTTAAACCACTGCGTTTTACGGTTTGAAAAGTGTTAAATTTTAGCTCAAATTTGTTAACCATCTTTACGGTTATGTCAATTTGTCAATAGGTTAAATGGATCGATTTACATTATATATGCTGTTTCGATTGTTTCGATTGTTTCGTTTATTGCTTTTAAAGGATGTGTGGCTTATCATGATCCATAGATGTTTATGGAGGTTCATATGCATACACATAGCGATAACATGATGCACCCTGTGCCGCCCAGTGCGATGGATGTTGCTCTGGCGGAAGAAGCGAGCCGCATGGTTGCGCGCTATGCAAAGCCGGGGAAACGAGGCGATGTCAGAGTTCAATTTGTTGAAGACGGGAAATCAAGCGAAATTGCGCTTCCGGCCATAGCCGTCAGGTTATTGCTCGACATCCTGAATGATATGGCTCAGGGAAATGCCGTTACCGTCATTCCCGTTCACGCCGAACTTACAACACAGCAAGCCGCCGATTTTTTGAATGTATCGCGGCCTTTTTTTGTTAGTCTCCTTGAGAAAGGGAGCATAAAATACAAGAAAGTCGGGACTCATCGTCGCGTTCGTTTTGAAGATATTCTCGCCTACAAGAAAAAGAGCGAGAACGAACAGGACGAAGCTTTAAAGAAATTGGCTGCAGAGGCGCAAGAACTCGATATGGGATACTGATTTGGCGATTTTCACGGCCCTTTTTGATGCATGCGTTCTCTATCCCGCGCCGGTCAGAGACCTCCTTCTGCATCTTGCCCAAACAGGGCTGTTCCGCGCCAAATGGACAGATCGCATTCATGATGAATGGATGCAAAATCTGTTAGTCAACCGCGCCGACTTGTCTCAAGCGCATCTTCAGCGAACGCGCGATCTTATGAACGAGGCCGTTCTTGATTGCATGGTTCACGATTATGAAAATTTGATTGAAGCGCTAACCCTGCCCGATCCAAACGATCGTCACGTTTTTGCCGCCGCCATTCGCTGCCGCGCCGATGTGATCGTGACTTACAATTTAAAAGATTTTCCCGAAGAAATTTTGAGCCAACAAGACATTCAGGCTCAACACCCTGACGAATTCATCTCTCATCTTATCGATCTTTCCCCCGGTGTTGTTTGCTCGGCCGTTAAACGGATGCGCGCGAACCTGAAGAATCCGCCTTATAGTGTTGGGCAATTGTTCAGTACGCTCGAAGGACGTGGGCTTGTGCAGTGAGCTGCCCCCCAAAATTTAGACCAGTGATATAAGGTCCCTAAACGAGTACGGAAAGGGAACGGATATGACTGGGATGCGGAATAAACACACGAAA
>JAXGVG010000070.1:0-9139 GCA_040773965.1 Alphaproteobacteria bacterium
ACAATTTTATTTTCAACTTGATTGCAGGTTCTTGCCTCTTGCTTTTCTTATCAACCACCTTCCCTCCTGCACCTGCCACGCAATCAATCCCGGCACATAGAGCAGCAAATCGCGGCAACGGCGAATGACAGCCAGCGCCGCCGCAATCTCCGGCGTCAGGCCCAGCAAATGGCCGAAGAGCAAAAAGCTCGCCTCTTGCACGCCCAGCGCGCCCGGCACAAAAAACGCCGCCGCCCATGTGGCCTGAATGAGCGCCTCGATCATCATGCATTCGGCCAATGGCAACGGATGGCCGAGATAATAGAGGGCAAGCCAAATTTCCACACTGCAGGCCAGCCATGACAAGAACTGCATCACGCCGCAGAACAACGCGCGCCCGGTGCGCCTGTACATCGTATGTACGGCTTGATCCAACCGCGCGGTGTTACCCGCAAAGTTTTTCCACTTGTCGCGGAACATGAGCGTAAAAAGCTTGTGCACAAGGCCGAAAAAGCCAATGCGCTGCACGAACACCAACGCCGCAATAAGCGCCGCCGTAAGCAGCATTCCGAATGTAAGCTGCACGGTCACGTTGCTGTCGCTGACCCGCAAGACGAATAACACGACGCCGATCAGCACAAAAACAAATTGCGCGATAATGGATGTCGTGATTTCCACGACGGTGCTGGCGATAGCCGTAGCTTTGCGCATACCGTGTTTCATCATCACGCGCACAGATAAAACCTCGCCGCCGATCCGCGCCACCGGCATCAGGTTGTTGACTGACACGCGCAGCCATAACACGTAGAAAAAGAAAGGTTGGCCAAAGCGTTTCCGGTTTGCCGAACCAGCACGCCCCGGCACCAACGCCTGCCACCCCACAACGCACAAATACATGGGCACAAGATGAAACAGGCTTGTCCAAACAATGCCCCAGCCCGCCTGCCGAAGGGCTTGCGCCACCTGTTCATAGCCGCTCCAGACAATCACGCCCGTAGCCAAAGCAAGCCCCAGCAAACCAATGATCGACGCCACGCGGATCATGCCTTGCCCTTTATGCGTTCCAGCGCTTCCTGCCAAACACGTTTGTCCCCGGCGGCCAAAACTTCGCCTTTTGATTTCATGGTCAACGGCCGACCCTGCCAATCGGAAATGATTCCACCCGCCCCCTCGATCACCGGCCTCAGAGGCGCGTAGTCATGCAGTTTAAGACATGTTTCGGCAAATGCGTCGACAAAACCGGAAGCCAAAAGGCCGTAAACATAACAATCGCCGCCGGTACTGGTCGTTTTACAGGCTTTCGCCAGGCGCCGGAAAGGTTCCATGCCCGCTTCGGTTTCAAGCGCCGTGTTGGGGGAAAGATTCACAACCGCTTGTTCCAAAGATGAGCACGAACGCACGCGACATGGAGTGCCGTTAAACTGCGTGGGGTGTCCCGCCGCGCCTATCCACCGTTCGCGTAAAATCGGCTGATCGATAACGCCCAAAACCGGCTCGTTCTTTTGCAAAAGCGCGATGAGCGTGCCGAAAATGGGCTTGCCGGAGACAAAAGCCCGCGTGCCGTCGATAGGATCGAGCGTCCAGACGTATTCGGCATCCATACGTTCGTTGCCGAACTCCTCGCCCCAGATTCCATCGTCGGGGCGTTCCTGAGCCAGAATAGCGCGGATTGCCTGTTCCGCCTCGCGGTCCGCCGCCGTAACGGGTGACAAATCGGCTTTGCCCTCTACCGCTAAAGGCGCGCGAAAATAACGGCGAATGACATCCCCGCTGGCGTCGGCCAAACGATGGGCAAGCTGAATAAATTCAGAGGAACATGAAGGATCAGGCATCGTCTTTTCTCCCCGGAACGGAGCTTATCGATGCTGATAGAGAAAGAAAAGGGTTGAACGAGGAATCTTTTTTCGTAAACTTGACACTTTCGCCGAAAAAGAGCACCCCAATCCCATGAAAAAACGCATCGCTTTTCAAGGCGCTCCCGGCGCCTACTCCGATCTGGCCTGCCGCGCGGCCATTTCGGACCATGAGCCTCTTCCCTGTCTCTCGTTTGAAGATGTGTTCGCTGCCGTGAACGACGGACAAGCCGAGCTGGCCATGCTACCGATCGAAAATTCGGTCGCGGGCCGCGTCGCCGACATGCATCATCTGCTGCCCGAAGGCGGACTTTATATCATCGGCGAGCATTACCAGCCCGTGACGCATCATCTGTTGGCCATCGCAGACGCGCGCCTTGCGGACATTAAGCAGGCTCACGCGCACGTTCAGTCGCTGGCGCAATGCCGCCGGTGGCTCCGTTCGCATAACATTCAGCCCGTGATCAATGCCGACAACGCGGCAGCGGCGGCGGAAGTCGCCAAGATGGGCGACAAAAGCATCGCCGCTATCGCCTCGGGTCTGGCCGGGCAGATTTACGGCCTGAAAAGCCTCGCCGAAGATATCGCCGACTCCCGCAATAACACGACGCGCTTTTTGATTTTATCGAAGAGGGCGAAGAACCCCGCGCCGAACACCGCCCCCGCCATCACGACGATGATTTTTCGGGTGCGCAGCGTGCCTGCCGCGCTTTACAAGGCGCTGGGCGGCTTCGCCACCAACGGCATCAACATCACTAAACTGGAAAGCTATCTGGTTGACGGCAAGTTTACGGCCGCGCAGTTCTATCTCGATGTTGAAGGCCATCCGGAAGAGACGCCGTTGAAGCGCGCTTTGGAGGAGCTGGCCTTTTTCGCGCACGAACTCAAAATTCTGGGCGTTTATCCGGCGCATCCGTTCCGGAGAGCCTAAGTATCCAAATTTCTGAAAAAGCCATAAAAAGCCCTTATATTTCTAGCGGCTTGGCCTTCCGGCATTTTCTCTCTAAATTGCCTCTTACAAAGCATAAACCCATAAAGAGGCGCGTTATGAAAAATGCCCAACGAGGGTACTATGGACAATTCGGGGGAATGTTCATACCCGAAATTCTCCATACCAATTTTGAAGAACTTATTGCCCATTACGACAAAGCAAGAAACGATCCCGTTTTTTGGGCCGAATATGAAACCCTCATGGGATCGTATTCGTGCCGTCCTACGCCGCTGACCTACGCCAAAAATCTGTCGGAGCTTTTGGGCGGCGCGCAGATTTATATCAAGCGCGAAGACCTGAACCACACGGGCGCGCACAAGATCAACAACGTCATGGGCCAGGGCCTCCTCACCCAACGCATGGGCAAGAAGCGGGTCATTGCCGAAACCGGCGCAGGCCAGCACGGGGTTGCGACGGCGACGATGGCGGCCAAGTTCGGGTTCGAATGCGAAATCTATATGGGCGAAGTCGATGTGAAGCGCCAGCGCCCGAATGTTTTCTGGATGGAAAAGCTTGGCGCGAAGGTCAACGTCGTCAAGGACGGCACTAAAACGCTGAAGGACGCCATCAACGCCGCATTCCGCGACTGGATCTATAGCATGGACACGACGCACTATGTGCTGGGCACGGCGTGCGGGCCGCATCCGTTTCCCGAAATGGTGATGTGGTTTCAATCCATCGTCGGCAAGGAAGTCCGCAAGCAAATCCTGGCTACAACCGGTAAACTGCCGAACCGCGTTTACGCGTGCGTGGGCGGCGGATCGAATGCGTTGGGTATTTTCTCGGGCTTCTTTGACGATCCCGGCGTCGAGCTTGTAGGCGTCGAGGCGGGCGGCTATGGCCTCGATTCAGGCAAGCACGCAACCCGCCTGATCTCCAAAGAAGGACGTCCCGGTGTGGCGCAAGGCATGAAGACCATGTTTGTGCAGGACACCGAAGGCCAGATGCATGAGACCCACTCCATTTCCGCCGGGCTGGATTACATCGGCGTTTCGCCCATTCTGGCGGACCTGCACGAGAAAAAGAAAATCCGGATCGAGGCCGCGACGGACGCCGAAGTCGTCAAGGCCGTGGAACTGACCATTCGCAAGGAAGGCATCATCTCGGCGCTGGAATCTGCGCACGCGTTCGCGCAAGCCATCAAGGAAGCCCCGCGCATGAAGAAAGACGAGGTTATTCTCGTCAACCAGTCGGGACGGGGCGACAAGGACATTTTCATCATTGCCGATGCCCTGAAAGACGAGGAATGGGAAAATTTCATTATCGAAAAAGGAGAGGCGTACCGTGCTCGAAGATAGGATTCATCAGCTGCGCCAAAAGAAAGGCCTTTTGCTCATGCCCCATCTGGTGCTGGGAAGTCCTTCTTTCGACGAAAACAGGAAGCTTATCGCGACGATGGTCGCGGCAGGCGCGGAAATCATCGAGCTTCAAATCCCGTTTTCGGAACCGATGGCAGACGGCCCTGTCATTTTGAAAGCCAACGACGAAGCCCTTAAAAGAGGAACCACCGTTTCGGGTTGTCTCGATTTCGCGAAGATAATCTGCGCTGAACATCCGGACACGATTTTCATTTTTATGACCTATTTCAACGTTCTCTTTTCCTATGGCGTGGAAAAGTTCGTCGCCCAAGCGAAGGCTATAGGCATTCAAGGCTTGATCGTGCCGGACCTGACGCCTGAGGAAGGACAGGACTATATCGACGCCTGCAACAAGGAAGGCGTGGCGTCGATCTTCCTCTTCACGCCGACAAGCACGCCGGATAGGCTGAAAACCGTCGCGCACTATGGGAAAGGCATGGCCTACTGCGTCGGCCGGAAAGGCGTCACGGGCATCAGAACGAAAATGGATGCTTCGCTGAAGGACCTGATCAAGAAATACCGCGCCGCGACCAAACTGCCAATCGCTCTCGGCTTCGGGATTCAGGAAAAAGACGATATTGACGCCATCGGCAGCGACATCGACATTGCCGTCATCGGCACAAAAATCCTCCTCGTTCATCAAGAACAAGGTGCCGAAGCCGTTGGTCAGTTCCTTCGGTCCCTGCGTAAATAGAGCCAAAGCCCCCTTTTACCGAACAAAAAAAGAGCCCGGAGTCTTCTCCCCCAGGCTCTTTCCTTTATTGAGGAACAAACTTGTTAGGCTGTTGCCGAACCCTTCAACTTTGACAACGCGCGAATCTTGACGCGAACGCTGGCGGGTTTCGCGGCAGCTTCCATCATCTCGCCGGTAGCCGGATTGCGGATCAGCGTGCCGGCCTTGCGGGCAGGAACCTTGCGCAACGTAACCTTGAGAATACCCGGCAACACAAACTGGCCTACACCCTTGGGATGGACGGAACCCAACATGACGCACTCCAGCGTAGCAAGAACACCGGCGGCGACTTTGCGCGGAATGTCATTCTGTTCGGCAATCAAGCCGATGAGACCCGACTTGGTCAGCGTCTCGCGCACCGGACGAACGACGGCATCCGATTTGCTGGTTTTCTTTTTGGCCATAACTTTCTCCTTTTGTTGAACGGATCGCTGATAACGTTGGGACAAAACCCTGTCAGCACCCATGTGTTATTTGCCGACAATCTTGCGTGATGTAAATAGAGTCGTACAGTCAAAAATTCAAAAAAACCCTGAATTTTACGCTTGAGACGGCATTCGTTGCCGCAAAAGCCCGGAAGAAAAGGGATCTTCCACAGGGGGGCTGGAAAACGGTTCCCGGTGATCCGCCTCTAAAAAAGATTTATAAAGGCATTATCCTTCAACAAGTTAGCGAGCCATTTTCGAAGGGTTGATGAATAAGAGAAACACAACGGCTCAAGCGGACATTACGGAATTGCCACCAGCCCTAAATAAACGGATCATAAGCCCATTGAAGCAGGGCCTGACGCTGGCGCGGACGGCATCCAAGGTCCATGGGCAAGCAGTTGGCGCGAATCTGGGCGGCATGGCGCGAGAAGGCGCGCCATCTCCCGATCTGATGCGCATCGACATCGGGCAAGCGCCGACCAAGAAAATAGCGGCAATACCATTGGAACCAGCCGCGAGGATCGGGTCCCACAATCCATCCCTTCTCCCTCCATACACGCAAAGACTGGCGGCTCTTCACGCCAAAACAATTGAGCATGGGATCGGGGCTGCCGCTTACGCGCACTTTGGCAAACCAATCGTCCGGAAATTCCGGACGGCAGTCGTTGCAATACTTTCCCTCGAACACTCCGAGAGCGAGCATTTTCTTTGGTGTAAAAGCGGGCTTGAAACCGGGCGCAAAATTTTTCCCCGCGGGCGCGGCAACTGCATAGGCATAACCGGTTTGCATCCGGTCATGAACGTGAACAACGGCGCCAACTTCATAAGACATGCCTCAATTATGGCCGCCTTACCGGCCCCTCGCAAGAAAGCAGGCTTTGCACACTACTTGCGATTTCAATTCTAATTGCCCCTAACGGTTCGCTCCGGGTTATGCGTTTTGAAAAATCCGTCCCCATAAATCTTGTATTGACAATAACCGCCTCATTTGTTTTGCCCGCTATGGTTCCTGCGATTCCCCAATACTTTACTGACTTATTGATTTAATTAATAAAAACCAATACCTCCTGCGACAAAGGGGTAATTAATATAATATTAACCCCACCTCCATAACAGTTATGCAAGCTAAGACGCTAAGACCCTGTCTCAGTACGTTGAAAAAACAACCGTACAGGCATCTCACCATACGTACGTCACCAACACATCAACTCAGGAGGAGTCTAATGAAAGAGTATCTCAGCCTTTCGCCATTTGCCGCATTAAAACGTCGCATCGTTTTCGTGGTGCTGGCTTCGTTGTTAATCGTTCCGTTTGCCGGTCCGGCACATGCGGCCGACAATCCCAAGGTCAAAGCGGCCATGCAAGCGTTGAAGGATGCGGCCTCGGCTCTTGGCGCTGCGAAACTTGACGGCGAGAACCTGTTCTTCGGAACGACCAAAATCAACGGTGATTACACCGTCGTCGATGCGGTCAAGGCCAAACACGAAGGTACGGCAACCTTGTTCGCCAAGAAGGGCGACAATTTTGTCCGCGTGAGCACAAACGTCATGAAAGAGGGCCAGCGCGCGATCGGAACCTCTCTTGATCCCACCGGCCCTGCTTTTGCGGCTGTCAAGCAAGGCAACTCCTATTACGGCATGGTCGACATTCTCGGCAAGATCTATGACACCGGGTACGAACCCATCAAAAACGATGCCGGCGATGTCATTGGCGTCTACTACGTAGGATACCTTATGGAGTAAACAAGCCGTCCGGCGGCGCGGAAAAATCTGTGCCGCCGGACCTTTTTGAAGTCACTTTCGGCCATTTCCCCGATTAACTGGAGACATCAAAGATGATCAAGCTAGCGCTTTCCGTCTCGCGAAAAATCACATTGGGCATGTTTACGATCATTGTGATCGTTCTTTTGCTTTCCGTGCTTGCCGCGTATGCCCTTTCATCGACCGTGTCGACGTTTTCGTCTTTGATCGACAATGAAACGTCCATGCTCCAGCACGCCAACGTTGCCAAAATCGCCCTTCTTCAGGCGCGGCGGAACGAAAAGGACGCGCTCTACTTCGACGACGACTCATTGGTCAAAACGGTCGTCTCTTTTGCCGACAAGGCGCGTGAGGAAACCCAGACGATCACATCCCTCGCCACCAATACGAATGACGAAAACCTGGTTAGCACCGTCAACAATCTTGCAAAAGCGGCAGACGACTATAAGCGCAACTTTCAAGCCGCCGCTGCAGCGCCTGTTGGTCAACAACGGATGGTCGCCTTAATCCCCGTGCGCAAGGCCGCCGCCGAAGGAGAAAAACTTCTGGACTCCCTTATCGAACAGGTTGAAGCCCGCATTAATGACGTAAAGAACAGCACATTAAGCCACTCGTCCAGCATGGAAGCCCTTGTCGGCGTTTTCGGATTTGTGGTGGTCGCGTTTGGCGTTTTCTTCGCCTTTGTCCTTATCTCTTCCATCGTCCGCCCTCTTCAACGATTGCAGGACCGGATGATCACGCTGGCTAAAGGATCCTTCGGCGACGAAGTCCCGTTCCTGACGCGCCATGACGAGATCGGTTCCATGGCCAAGGCGGTTCAGGTGTTCAAGGACAATGGCCTTGAAAACGAGAAACTGCGCCAGCAGCAGGAGACCGAACGGCAAAAAGCGGAACAGGATAAAAAGAAGGCGCTCGATACGCTGGCCAACCAATTCGAGCTGTCCGTGAAAGGCGTCGTTGAATCGGTCATTGAATCATCGGCCCAGATGCAGCATGCCGCGCACACGATGTCCGCGAACGCCAAGCAAACGACGGAGCAGGCGAGCACCGTGGCGGTAGCTTCCGAACATGCCTCGACGAACGTCCAGACCGTCGCGTCGGCAGCGGAGGAGCTCTCCGCCTCCATTGTCGAAATGTCGCGTCAGGTTACGGAGTCGAATAACGTTTCCCGAAACGCGGTGAGCAGCGCCGAACGGACCGACAAGCTCGTGGCGGGCCTTGCCGAAGCCGTGGGCAAAATCGGCGAAGTGGCGAGCCTGATCACGGACATTGCAGCCCAGACGACCCTGCTGGCTCTTAACGCCACTATCGAGGCCGCCCGGGCAGGCGACGCAGGCAAAGGCTTCGCGGTGGTCGCCAACGAGGTTAAAAACCTGGCAGGTCAGACGGCGCGTGCCACCGAAGAGATCGGCCGCCATATTTCGGCCGTCCAGTCGGCGACGCAGGACGCCGTCAGCGCAATCGGCGACATTACAAGCACCATTACCCATATCAACGGGATCAATGCGACGCTTGCCTCGGCGGTAGAACAGCAAAAAACCGCGACAAACGAGATCGCTCGCAACGTGCAGGAAGCGTCAAGCCGGTCGATGGAAGTCTCCAACAACATTGGCGACGTCTCAAAGGCTGCCGGAGAAACGACCACAGCCGCCGAAAAGGTTCTGGGCGCGGCAAATGAATTGTCGCGGCAGGGTGAAGTGCTGAAGAACGAAGTCGAAAAAACAAAAGCCATGGTTAGCGTCTTATCGAAAAGCGCGTAGACGACTGGTTTAAGGGGCGGGGCGCGCAAACGCCTCGCCCCTTAAAATGGCCGGACGGCCCCCTCCCGGGGGCTTTTTTGTATGCGGCGAAAAGTCTTCACTTGAAATCTTTAAAGCCAATTCAAGCGCATTTCCCCCCACGGCTACGAATCCGGGTTAATGAGGAGAGAAGCGAGGTAATCGGGGTTCCAACCGGCTAATTTTCTTCGGATTTTAAGGCTTTTCTTGTCTTTGGCGTTGCGAACAAGATTAATGGCGAAGTGACGAACGATGGCCA
>JAXGVG010000071.1:0-9033 GCA_040773965.1 Alphaproteobacteria bacterium
GCGCTGTCCGTTTATTCGCAAAGCGACCAGAAGCAAGTCGGTATCGATGAGGCCGAAGCCGTAGAAGAAATGATGCGTCGCTACGAAATCGTATCCGCCATGTTCCATGGTTTCGATTATCGGCGCGGTCTTCAAGGCTCGCCATCGGATCGGCTGGCAGCCATGGCGGAAGCTTTGGAGTGGACTCTTGATCTTCAGCAAAAAGATGCTGCGAAAGAAACGAGCGTGGAAGCCAAAAAGACCGCGCGCAGGCGATTTCCGGACAGCGTTTTGGCCCTTTCTCGCGCCTATGCGCTTGCGGCAACTTCGCAGGAGGCGGCACGGATCAGGGACGAGGTCGGGTTTTTCCAGGCCGTCAACGCGGCACTATCCAAGAGCGAGCCAGGGAAGAACAAAGCCGAGGCCGAAGCCGATATGGCCGTTCAACAAATGGTCTCGCGCGCTGTGGTTTCGACGGAGATTGTCGACATTCTTTCAGCGGCGGGCATAAAATCGCCGGACATTTCCATTCTGTCCGATGAGTTTCTGGCCGAAATGCAGGACATGAAAAAACGCAATCTTGCGTTGGAAGCTTTGCAAAAGCTTATCAATGGCGAAATCCGTTCGCGCACGAAATCAAACATCGTGAAATCGAAAAAATTCAGCGAGCGGCTTGAAGAAGCGATGCGCCGCTATCATAACAACGCGATCACGGCGGCGCAGCTTCTTGAAGAACTGATTTCAATTGCCAAGGATATTAAGAAAGAGCGCGAACGGGGGGAAGAACATAACCTTACGCCTGAGGAAATCGCCTTTTACGATGCGCTGGCTGAAAATGACAGCGCTGTTCAACTCATGGGCGATGAAAAGCTTCGCGTGATCGCGACAGAACTGGTTGTGTCGGTGCGAGGCAACATCTCCGTCGACTGGATGCACCGCGAAAGCGCCCGCGCCAAACTGCGCATTGAAGTTAAACGCATCCTCAAGAAATATGGCTATCCGCCGGATCTGCAGGACGCGGCTGTGCAAATGGTCTTGGCACAGGCGGAAGAGTTGGCGCCTCTCTGGGTTAACGGATAGAACGAATAATGCCGATCACGCTGCCTAAAACCGCGAAATCGTCAGACGAAGCAATGGGGATCGGCTTATAAGCCGGATTCTCCGGCATCAACGTAATCTTGCCGCTCTTGTCGCGCCGGAAGGTTTTGACGGTCGGCTGGCCGCCCACGTTCGCGACGACGATCTTGCCGTTCTTCGCCTCTGCCTTGCGATCGACGACCAGAATATCGCCGTCGAATATTCTGGCTCCCACCATGGAGTCGCCGGTGACCTTGAGCAGGAACGTGTCCGCAGGACGCTGCACCAGCAGGCTGTTGAGACTGATGTGCCCGTCAATATGATCGTCGGCGTAGGCGGGCTGTCCCGCTGGGACGTGCGAGGTGTAAAGGGGCAGCTTGAACCCTCGCGTTTCCATGAACGAAAGAACATCTTCATAAATGCTCATCGGAACGCGCAGAGGCTTCGTGGCCTCTCCCCACAGGCCGGTTCCTTTCGGGCGGCCTGCGCCCGGACGCATACCTCCATGTGTGCTTTTGGTCTTAACCGTCTTGGCAGGTTTCTTGGCCATGGCATCCTCCATCGAGAATTGCGACACGAAAGGCGTTGCAACAAAAAATTCCCAAAACTCCCTCTACCGGAGATTGATTTTTCGATTGTGCATGATTACTGTGCATCAATCAAGAAAGTTTTTTCGTTTTCCCCGTTCTGGAGGTCAAGATGAGCCTTCCCCGCCGCAATCACTTCTCGGTTTTCGAGGTCACGGCGCGTTGGGGAATCACGACCACCGACGTGCGCTATTACCTCGAATCGGGCCTATTGCAGGCCCAAGTGCTGCTGGCCGAGAAGCTGGCTCAAGTCTATCACCGCCTTGAGACGCCCGAGAAGGAAGAAGCCTGGGTGAAGAAATCGATTCTCAGGATCGGTGGCTACGTTGTGATCCAGCCCGAGCAGTTGCGGACGGTCTTTCGATTAAAGTCCGCCTCCATCCACAAGTTCAGGGCCGTCGAAGGCCCCGAGCATTACAAACTGCTGCGGGAGAGGGAGATAACGCCTATTGGTGTCGAAGATCTCTGGATTTCAAGCGTGGAATGCACGCGTTTTGAACGTGAGCATGGAATTGCGAATGAACTTGCCAACGGATCGAAGACCGGCATCGTTGTGAACGCCGCAGGTCGTCCGAGCATTATGCAACGTATCACGGAAAGATATCAGGAACGGATCGGTACCGGCGAAGCGCTGCCGTCCGTGGCAGCTGAAGCCAAACTTCTGCGCAGCTGGGCGCAACAGTCCATGCCCGGCGTACAAATTCCGTCGGTGAAAACGATCCGGAATCAGCTCTATTCCGCAGGCGCCGAACGTGCGGAATGTGCCTGAAACTTTGCCCGAAATTATCCCGAAATGTGCCCGAAATTACGGGCGGTCATTTTTCGCCTGTAAAATCAAGTTCTTGAAAAAATAATTTCGGGCACATTTCAGGCACTATTTTGGGCATGAAATCTGCGCTTCTTAAAGGGCCTCACGCAACGACGCGAAGAGGCTCTTATGACCACCACACATCTCTCCCAATCTGAACTGGCCACGCGCTGGCGTATCTCGATGCGAACGCTTGAGCGCTGGCGCTGGCTGGGCGAAGGCCCGCGCTACATCAAGCTCGGCGGACGCGTCGTCTACCGCCTGTCCGACATCGAGGCGTTTGAGGCCGACAAGCTGCGCAGCAGCACGAGCCAAACCCAACCCATCCCCGATTTCCGCAACGAATGCGCGGCTCCGGCTCCCGCATCGGAACAGTATTCCCAACCGCTTCGCAGAAGGAGAGCGTCATGAACATTCCCAATCGCATTACGTTTGACCAGATCAAAGACTGGCCGCCTGGAAAGATCGCGACGCTGTCGGTCGAGGAACTGGCGTTTCTGGCAGACGATATCGCTGATGCCAAATCCCATATCGCGGCTATCGAAAACAAACTGCGCGGCGGGCTGGACGCTAAATATGGCCTGCGTGCCTCGACGCAGCGTTCGAGCCTCGGCAAAGACACCGGTATCGTGCGTTTTGACGATGGCGCTTTCACCGTCGTTGCTGAATTGCCGAAGCGGGTGAAGTGGGATCAGGCGCTTCTGGCTGTGGCTGTCAAAACCATTGCCGAGCAGTGGCACGACGATCCGGCGCAGTATGTCGGCACGGAATACAAAGTCTCGGAAGCCGCCTACACGGCGTGGCCGGATGTTTTGCGCAAGCTGTTCGAGCCAGCGCGCACGGTCGAGCATGGCAAGCCCGTCTACCGTCTTGAACAGAAAAATGACGGAGGCCAGCCATGAGCCTTCCCATCATTACCGCCGACGAGCGCATGGCCGAAAAGCGCGGCATCAAAGGCGTTATCTTCGGCAAGTCCGGCATCGGCAAAACGTCGCTTCTCTGGACATTGGATCCTGAAGAAACGCTGTTCTTCGATCTTGAGGCGGGCGATCTGGCCGTAGAAGGCTGGGAGGGCGATACGCTGCGCCCGCGCACGTGGCCTGAATGCCGCGATTTCGCGGTGTTCATTGGCGGCCCCAATCCGGCCTTGCGCGACGATCAGCCTTACAGTCAGGCGCATTACGCGGCGGTGTGCGAACGCTTCGGCGATCCCGCACAACTAGCGCTCTACACTACAGTCTTCATCGACAGCATCACGGTGGCGGGACGTCTTTGCCTGCAATGGTGCAAGGGGCAGCCGCAGGCTTTCAGCGAAAAAACCGGCAAGCCGGATTCTCGCGGTGCCTACGGTTTGCATGGGCAAGAGATGATCGGCTGGCTCACACACCTGCAGCACACGCGTGGCAAGGACGTGTGGTTCGTCGGTATCCTTGACGAGAAGCTCGACGATTTCAACCGGCGCGTCTTTTTGCCGCAGATCGACGGCAGCAAAACGGGACTCGAGTTGCCCGGCATCGTCGATCAGGTCGTGACGATGGCCGAACTCAAGGACAGCGAGAACAAACCCTATCGCGCGTTCGTTTGCCAGACGCTCAACCCCTTCGGTTTTCCAGCCAAGGATCGCAGCGGGCGGCTCGACGTGATCGAAAAGCCGCACCTCGGCGAACTGATGTCGAAAATCTCCGGCCCGATCAGCGCGACCGAAAACCGCCTTACCTATGAGCAGCCGCAACCGGACACCAAAGATTCCACCCCCACAACTCAAGGAGCCTGAACCATGTCTATTTGGAAAGATTACAATTCTGCCGCCGAGCAATCGAACTTTGATCCCATCCCCGCAGGCACGCTTGCCAAAGTGCGCATGACCATCAAGCCCGGCGGCTACGATGATCACAATCAAGGCTGGACGGGCGGCTACGCCACGCAGGGGCAGACGGGCGCCGTTTACCTCAACTGCGAGTTCGTGGTGATGGAGGGCCAGTACTCCAAACGCAAGGTCTGGAGTCTGATCGGCCTCCACAGCCCCAAAGGCCCCGATTACGGAAACATCGGTCGTTCCTTCGTCAAGGGCATCCTGAACTCCGCGCGCGGCGTCAACCCGAAAGACGATAGTCCCAACGCGCAGGCCGCGCGGCGCATCAACGGCCTCGGCGATCTCGACGGCATGACGTTCGTTGCCCGCATCGGCGTGCGCAAGGATCAAAACGGCGTCAACCGCAACGAGATCAATCTGGCGATTACGCCCGATCACAAGGATTACGCGGCGTTGATGGGGGGCAATCCCAACATGCCGGTTGGATCGGCTTCCGCACCTGGTGTGCATGCCGCGCCGCAATCCGCCGCAACTCCGTTGCCCAACAACCGTCCCTCTTGGGCGCAATAGGAGGAACGGGCGATGTTACTCCGGCCACGCCAGCAGGAATTTGTCGAGCGTTCTCTCGGCGCGCTTGCCATCCATGGCAACACGCTGGGAGTCGCGCCGACGGGTGCCGGAAAAACCATCATGCTGTCCGCCGTCGCGGGCGGCCTGATCAAAGACGGCGCGGATAAAATTTGCATCCTTGCCCACCGCGACGAGTTGACAGCGCAGAATCGGGATAAATTCGAGCGCGTCAATCCCGGCATCATCACATCCATCGTCGACGCCAGTGAGAAGGATTGGTCAGGACGCGCTACCTTCGCCATGGTGCCGACTTTGGCACGGCCTGCCAATCTCGATGCTATGCCCGCGCTCGATCTGTTGATCGTGGATGAAGCGCATCACACGGCGGCGGACAGCTATCGGCGCGTGATCGACAAGGCCAAAAGCCTCAATCCTTCCGTCAAACTGTTCGGCGTCACGGCCACACCCAATCGCGGCGACCGCAAGGGACTGAGGGAAATATTCGACAACGTCGCCGACCAGATCGAGATCGGCGAATTGATCGCCTCCGGTCATCTCGTGCCGCCGCGCACATTCATCGTCGATGTCGGCGCGCAGGATCAATTGCGGCAGGTCAAGAAGACAGTCAGCGACTACGACATGGACGCGGTCGCCTCCATTATGGACACGGTGCCGATCAACAACGCGGTTATCAAACATTGGAAGGAGAAAGCCGGAGATCGCAAAACGGTCGTGTTTTGCTCCACGATCAATCACGCGCGATCCGTGCAGCAAGCGTTTCTGGAAGACGGCGTTGAGGCCGTTCTGGTCACGGGTGAACTGAATGACACCGAACGCGCCGAAGCGCTGGCCGCCTTTGAAAAAGGATCCGCTCGCGTCATCGTGAACGTGGCAGTGCTGACGGAAGGCTGGGATTATCAGCCGACGTCCTGCGTCGTTCTTCTGCGACCCAGTTCCTACAAATGCACGATGATCCAGATGGTCGGGCGCGGACTGCGCACGGTCGATCCGGCCCTTTATCCCGGCATTATCAAAACCGACTGCATTGTGCTCGACTTCGGCACGTCGTCCCTGATGCATGGCACGCTGGAAACCGACGTTCAGTTGGATTGCAAGAAAACGACTGGAGCCACGCCGACGAAGGATTGCCCGAAGTGCGAGGGCGTCGTTCCTCTCGGCGTTCACGAATGCCCGTTCTGCAATTACGTATGGGGCAATGCCGACAAAGGGGCTTTAACCGACTTCGTGATGACGGAAGTCGATCTTCTGAACGGCTCGCCGTTTCTCTGGTGCAATCTTTTCGGCGATGACCACTCGTTGATCGCCCAAGGTTTTGAGGCTTGGGCTGGCGTTTTCTTCTTCGACGGACGCTGGCACGCCCTGGGCGGCGGCAAGAACATGCCGCCCGCGCTTTTACGCGTCGGCGAACGCCTCGTGTGCCTTGCGGCGGCCAACGACTGGCTCAACACCTATGAGACCGACGACACGGCCCATAAATCGAAAGGCTGGACGCGGCAACCGGCCACGGACAAGCAACTGCAATACCTCCCGCCGCAATACCGGACGGATTACAGCCTGACGCGCTACCACGCGTCGGCGCTTATGACCTTCCAGTTTAATCGCGCCGCGATCCGCCACCTCGTATTCGACGCTTCCAAAGAACTGGAGGCGGCATGATCGACAAGCAACCCCATGAAGAAGCCGCCATGGCCGCCGTGCTGCCTTTGCTCGGCGAGATCGTCGCCGAGATCGGCATGGACAAGCCCTTGTCCGCCTACACCCGCGCGGAAGTCCTGACGCTGATCGAGGTCGTGGTCACGGCCTATCAGAACGCGCTCTTGCGTTTCACCTCACAGGAAGGATGTCCGTTCTGATGCTGGATTATAATCACAGGCCCTCGTTCGGCGACAATCTGAACGCGCTGATCGACGTCGGACTTGTCGCGCAAAATCGCACACAGCCCAAACGCACCTATCTCGGCGCATCGCGTCTTGGCGTCAGTTGCGAACGCGCGTTGCAATACGAATATGCCGACGCGCCGAAGGACGAGGACAAGGCGTTCGGCGGCAGAATCCTGCGCATCTTCGCCATGGGGCACATGCTTGAGGACATGGCCGCCTCGTGGCTCCGTTTGGCGGGCTTCGATCTTTATACGACCCGGCGCAACGATCCGAAGGCAGGACAGTTTGGCTTTTCAGCTGCCAAGGGCCGCATGCAAGGTCATCTTGACGGCATTATCAACGGCGCGCCTGCGGAACTGGGGCTGTCCTTTCCCATGCTGTGGGAATGCAAATCGCTCAACGACAAATCGTGGAAGGACACAGTTAAACGCGGCGTGAGCGTTTCCAAGCCGATCTATGCGGCGCAGATTGCGACCTATCAGGCCTATATGGAAGGCCAGATTGCGGGCATCTCGCAAAATCCGGCGCTGTTTACAGCCATCAACAAGGACAGCGCCGAACTCCATCATGAATTGGTGCCGTTTGACGCGGCTCTCGCCCAGCGCATGAGCGACCGCGCCGTGCGGGTCATTACCGCGACCGAGGCGGGCGATCTTCTCCCGCGCGTCACATCCGATCCAGCGTGGTTCGAATGCAAAACCTGCGCATGGCAAGCGCGTTGCTGGAAAGAGGCCGCGCGTGGGGCTTGATTACAACGACGCAGGCGATCAGAACACGCCTCGCTCGCCGCAGGAGCTTGCCGCGGAAAAAGACCGCCTGCGCGAGGCGCTGCTGGCTCGGATCGAGGACGCTTTGTTTCATCTGTTCCCCGCAGGGCGCGTTCAGGGCAACAAGTTTTTCATCGGCAATGTGCGCGGCGATTCCGGCGACAGTCTGGATATCGAACTCGACGGGCCGAAAGCGGGATTGTGGAGCGATTTCGCCTCCGATGACGGTGGCGACATTTTCAATCTTTGGGCTGCGGCCAAGGGACTGGATGCCAAGCGCGATTTTCCGAAAATCATAGCCGACATCTCTGCATGGCTTGGTGATGAACCGGTAAAACAGACTTCTCCGCGACCTAAACCGGCAAAGCAAGCGCTTGCCGTCGATACGCTCGGCCCCTACACGGCAAAATGGGATTATCACGACGCCGACGGCAAGCTGATCGCCTGTGTCTATCGCTACGACACGGCAGGAGGGAAAGAGTATCGTCCGTGGGACGTCAAGACGCGCACGCACAAAGCGCCGGAGCCGCGCCCGCTTTACAACATTCCCGATATTCTCAAATCCGACATCGTCATTCTGGTCGAAGGCGAAAAATGCGCTGACGCGTTGATCGGCCAGAACCTATGCGCCACGACGGCCATGAACGGCGCGAAAGCTCCTGTCGAGAAAACCGACTGGTCGCCGCTTAAGGGCAAACAGGTCTTTATCTGGCCTGACAACGACGAGCCGGGCTTTGTATACGCCGAAAACGCCGTGCAGGCTGTTCTCGATGCTGGCGCATGCTCAGTGCACATCATCTCGTTGCCGCCCGGCAAGCCCGAGGGTTGGGACGCGGCGGACGCGTTCGACGAAGGGTTCGACTGTCCGGGGTTTATCCGCAACGCCGTCAACGCCGGTTTGAATGTCGCTCCCAACTACAGTGTGCGCGAGCTTCTGGCCGACGTTAGCCCGATGCCGCCGGATATCATCGCGCCGCGCGTGCTGACGCAAGGAGGACTTCTGGTCTTCGGCGGCGCGCCCAAGGTAGGCAAGAGCGACTTCATCCTGTGCTGGCTCATTCACATGGCGGCGGGCGTCGAGTTCCTCGGCATGAGGCCGCCCCATCCACTTAAAATCTTCATCCTTCAGGCCGAGATTCAATACCATTACCTGCGCGAGCGCATCCGCGAATTGCGCATCGATCCCGCCATCGTCAAAGCCGCGCTCGACAACCTCGTCATCACGCCGCAGCTGAAACTGGTGCTGAACGAGGCGGGGCTCGCCACGGTCGTCAACACCATCCGGCAGCGTTTCGGCGCGACCCCGCCGGACATCATCGTCATCGATCCCTTGCGCAACGTGTTCGACGGCGGGGAAGGCGAAGGGAGCGAGAACGACAACAACGCCATGCTGTTTTTCCTGCAAAAACGCGTGGAGGCGCTGCGGGATGCCGTCAATCCCGATGCGGGCGTCATCATCGCGCATCACACCAGCAAGATGGCGAAGAAACTGATCGAGGAGGATCCGTTCCGCGCGCTCAGCGGCGCGAAC
>JAXGVG010000072.1:0-8984 GCA_040773965.1 Alphaproteobacteria bacterium
ATATTCGGGCTCGGGATTTCCGAGCCCGACGACAAGGTGCGACGGATGCGCCATACGCGCCTCCTAAACGTTACTTCTTTCCACCTGCCGGTTTCGCGGCTTCGGCGGCCGGGGCGGGTGCGGCAGCGCCTTTGGCGCCTGCAGCAGCGCCTGCAGCCGGAGCGGCAGCGGCACCTGCAGCCGGGGCCGCAGCGCCTTCGGCCGCAGCGACAGCCGGAGCGGCGGCAGCGGCGGCGGCGGCAGCAGCGGCTTCCTCGGCTTCTGCACGGATGGCCGACGGCACGGCGATAGAGGCGATGGTAAAGTCTTTCTCGGTCGAGGTCGGCTTGACGCCTTTGGGAAACTTGATAACGCTCATGTGGACGGCGTCGCCGATCTCAAGTCCTTCGAGGCTGACCTCGAACTTCTCGGGAATATGGTCGGGCGAGCACTGCACCTCGATTTCATGGCGCACGATGTTGAGCGTCCCGCCGCGCTTGATGCCCGGCGCCTTGTCGGCATTGAGGAAGGCCACCGGCACTTCGACGCGCACCATGGTGCTGCTTGAGACGCGGAGGAAGTCGACGTGGATCGGCTTATCGCTGACCGGGTCGAACTGGGCGTCGCGCGGAAGGACGCGGTGCTTTTTGCCCCCAACCTCGAGGTCGAACAGGTGGGTGAAAAATCCCGCGCTGTGGACGTAGCGTGTCAGCAGGTTCAATTCCATGCTGATCATCATGGGGGGCTTCTTGTCGCCGTACACGACGGCGGGAACGCGGTTCTGGCGGCGAATGGCGTGAGAGGGCCCCTTGCCCTTGCCTTCACGCAGCTCGGCCGCAAGCGTTGTTACAACTTGCGCCATTTTTATCTCCTAAGGTTAAGGCCAGCCTCCAGGGGTGCTGGCGTGGTGGGGGTAATAGCGGAATGTGGCCCCAATCTCAACCAAAATGCGCGTTAACCAATGGGGGGGGCAACAGGGCTTGTTCAGACCCTAATTAAACAGGCTCGATACCGAACGTTCCTGACTGATCCGCGCGATGGCCTCGGCCAAGAGCGGCGCGACGCTTAGTTGCCGGATCTTCTTGGACGCGGCCACTTCGGGCTTCGCGGGGATGGAGTCCGTCACCGTGATGCTTTTCATCGACGACGCCTCGATCTTTTCGACCGCCTTGCCCGAGAAAACGCCGTGCGTCACATAGGCCGCCACCGACTTGGCGCCCGCTTTCATGATGGCGTCGGCCGCGTTGCAGAGCGTGCCCGCGCTATCCACGATATCGTCCACGATGAGGCAGGTACGGCCCTCGACGTCGCCGACGATGTTCATGACTTCGGATTCCCCCGCCCGTTCGCGCCGCTTGTCGATAATGGCGAGTTCGGCCTGCAAGCGCTTGGCCAGCGCGCGGGCGCGAACCACGCCGCCTGTGTCCGGCGATACGATGGTCAGGCACTCGGGCAGCTTGCCGTGCACGAGCATCGTGTCGCGTATGTCGCGGACGAAAACCGGCACGACGTGCAGGTTGTCGAGGGGAATGTCGAAGAAGCCCTGTATCTGTCCGGCATGAAGATCGAGCGTCAGGACGCGATTGGCTCCCGCCATGGTAATCAGGTTCGCGACCAGCTTGGCCGTGATCGGCGTACGCGGGCCCGTTTTGCGGTCCTGCCGGGCATAGCCGTAATAGGGGATCACCGCCGTGATGCGCCGGGCCGAACTGCGGCGCAGCGTATCGATCATGATCAACAGCTCCATCAGGCTGTCGTTGGCGGGAAAGCAGGTCGATTGTATGACGAAAGTGTCTTCGCCCCGGACGTTGTCGAGGACTTCGACGAAAATCTCCATATCGGCGAAGTGGCGGACCACGGCGTTTGTCAAAGGAACGCCCATATTTTCGGCAATAGCCTCGGCCAGGGGCCTGTTGCTATTGCCCGATATAAGTTTCATGTTTGCGCCCATGGGCATTCCTTGTGCTGGCCGTCGCTTCGCTTGTGAAGCCTGTGACAAAGGACGGCGTTCCTATAACAGCCCGTGAAGCATATGTAAATAATTGTGAAGTAATTGCCACTATTATGCAGGCACGAAAGGTATGGTTAAAAAGTCAGGCGGCGGATGAAGGCAGGGCAAGCGCTGGCAAATTCTTTTCTCGCTTCCGCCCGCGAATTGTAGAGGGTCCGGGGGCGGCTTCCATGGCAGTCCCGGCAATCAGTTCGGCGGTATAGCCTTCGGCGTGAAGAACAATTTTTTTGTCAGGCGCCTGCCGATGCAGGGCGCCGAAATGGCGCGTAGGCCTCTTGCCCGGCTTTGGCGACAGATCCTGGACAGGCGACCATTTCTTGTCGAGAGCGGTTAGAATACGCGGATTGGGAACCAACTGGCGCTTTTGGGCGGCGTTAAGCGTATGCCATATAAGATACATCGTCTCGGGCGAGAGGTTTTGCCATTGGCGGCGCATATTGTTAGTGGCGTGCCTGAGGGAGAACCGGGAAGGACGAGGCGCATAATAGGACGGGTCCTGCCCGGAGGCCGAAGACATCAGAATACGATTGATTTTTTCGCGTTGCTCAAAAGCGATCCCGAGCCTGTTGCCTCGGGTGTCGTAAAAACAATCGGAAAAGCGTTCCATCGCCTGGCGCAGGCTTGTCTCGGCCAAACGCGAAAAACCGGCGGACATGCCGGGGGAGGGGGGATTGCCGGGATTGTCCGACCGGGATTTTACGGCGGCGATGCTCACGCCGTTCGGGGTCAATTCGGGCGCCTGATCGTAAACAAGCAGGCCGTCCGGATTTTCTAAATTTTGCGCCGAGACGATGTTTTTCAACTGCCATCCCGGGGCGCGGCCAAAGGGGCGTTTATCGGGCAACGGGTGCGAAGCCATAGGGAATTCCAAACCAATCAGGCTTTTAGGCAAACATGTTTTCGGCATGAAAGCAAGCCAAATGCCTCCGGCGTTTTTCCGTTAACCCTAAAATGAAAATAAATGTAAAAGAAAACGGCGCTTGGCTCTTGACCGTTGGTTAACGGACGCGTATGACTCCGCCGCCTGAAACAAGTTGTATACGCAGGGAATATAGAATGGCCACGCATAAATCCGCCGCCAAGCGCGCCCGTCAATCGGTCAAACGCAACGCCGTTAACCGTTCGCGCCGTTCGAAAGTGCACACGCTTATTCGTGCAGCCGAAGCGGCGGCAAGCAAGGATCCCGAAACGGTCAAAAAGGCTTTACGCGAAGCGGAATCCGCTTTGGCCCGCGCGGCGGGCCGCAAATCGGTCCATTGGAAAACGGCGGCGCGCAAAACCTCGCGTCTGGTTAAGCGCGTTAAAGCCGCTTCCTTGAAGAAAGCGGCGAAGTAAACCGCGCAGACGGTTGAAAAAGCGGCTTTAACCTTTCCTCACGTTCCATCGTTCTATGACATGATGCGCGCCATAAGTTTTGGCGGCGCGGAACACTCTTCATGACCAAGATCAAGAAAAAAAATTCATGGTAAAAATTTTTTATGAAGACGACCGCGCACGATTTTTGCTTTTTTTTTGTTCCCGCTTCATCCCCGTTGTCAAACGCCCATCTTTCGTTCTATGTTGCGCAGCACAAGTTCCTTCGGATTGTTCTTGATGGTGTTCGAGACTATGTTTTTCGCCAACAAAGATAAGCGATGCATTTTTTTACACCATCGGGCGGCAGTCGTTCCCTCGTTACCAAGTTCCTAAGCCGTGTCCTTTCCGCCGGGGCGGAATTTTTCCGCGCCGTCCGGAAGATTTTTGTCACTGAAAATTCTTTTTTGGTTGTGTGAGGCTGAAAAAATGTCGGATGCAGCGGCGGTTGAGCGGGCAGACATGATGGCGCAAAACGACGGTGAAGCGGAAGCTTTGACCTTGCAGGATAACATGCCTTCGCCGGAGACAATCTGGCAGGAATTGCGAACGCGGCTTCGCGAACGATTGGGCGAAACGGCTTTCCGCCGCTGGTTGGAGCCCGTCTCGGGCCGTGTCGCGAACGCGGTCACGCTCGTTCTCGCTTTGCCGACACGTTTTATGCGCGACTGGGTCGAGGCGCATTACGGCGACACCGTCCGCACGCTGTGGCGGCAGATGACGCCGCAAGGGACCGTCGAATTCACGGTCGTATCGCCTCTTGGCAAGACGCCGGCCACGCGGGAGACGTCAACCGCTCCTTCCCGGCCGGCGCTATGCGCCGTTCCCCATGCGCATGAAGCGGGAAAGGCCGGAGCTTTTGCCGGAGCGCCGGAATCCGAAAGCAGGGACGCGCCGCTTGATCCGCGTTTTACTTTCGAAAATTTCGTCGTAGGCAAGCCCAACGAGCTGGCTTATGCCGCAGCCCGCCGCGTGGCGGAGACCGAAGCCCCTACCTTCAATCCGCTTTTTCTTTACGGCGGCGTCGGGCAGGGCAAGACGCACCTTATGCACGCCATCGCCTGGCACATCCGCAAGAACTTTCCGAACCGCCGCGTCATTTATATGTCGGCGGAACGCTTTATGTATCAATTCGTCCGCGCGCTGCGTTACAAGGACACGGTGTCGTTCAAGGAGCAGTTCCGCTCGGTCGACGTATTGATGATCGACGACGTCCAGTTCATCGGCGGCAAGGAGACCACGCAGGAAGAATTCTTCCATACCTTCAACGCGCTGGTCGACAGAAATCGACAGGTTATCGTCTCGGCCGACAAGTCGCCGCAGGATCTCGACAAGATGGAGGAACGTCTCCGTTCGCGGCTCGGATGGGGCCTCGTCGCCGATCTTCATCCCGCAAATTACGAATTGCGCCTTGGCATTCTTCACGCGAAGGCCGAGAAACTCGGCTGTAGCGTGCCGGATAAGGTTATGGAATTCCTCGCGCACAAGATTACGGCCAACGTCCGCGAACTCGAAGGGGCGTTGAACCGGATCGTCGCGCACGCCCAGCTTGTCGGGCGGACCATTACGCTGGAAATGACGCAGGAGGTCCTTGCCGATCTTCTTCGTTCGACCGAACGCCGCGTCACGATCGACGAAATCCAGAAAAAAGTGGCGGAACACTACAATATACGTTTGGCCGACATGCATTCGGCTCGCCGGGCCCGCGCCGTGGCCCGCCCCAGGCAAGTGGCGATGTATCTTGCGAAGCAGCTTACCCCCCGCAGCTTGCCGGAAATCGGGCGCAAGTTCGGCGGGCGTGACCATACGACGGTGATCCACGCCGTGCGCAAGATCGAGGAGTTGTCAGCCTACGATCCGACGTTCCGCGAAGACGTGGAGTTATTGCGCCGCCTTTTGCAGGGCTAGGACGCTTTCAATTCCGGCTCGAAGCCGCGCGGGTTGTAATCGAGCAACTTGAGCCCTTCCTCGCAATCGAAGATCAAATCCTCGTTCATGCGCTTGAAGACCGAAAAGCCGAAAGACTTTTCGTGAAGAACGCCGAGCTTTCCGGCAAGCCGGAAAGCGCATTGCAGAACTTTCGCGGGAAGAAGCATAGGTCGAGGCTCGCGTCCCAAGGTCCGGAAGACGGCTTCGATCATGGCGCGGTAGGTCAAAACCTGGCCGCCCGCGATATTGATGGCCTTGTTGTAGGCGGCGGCGTTGCCCAGAGCGCCAAGGACGGCTTTGGCGACGTCGTCGGCATGGATGGGCTGGCGCAGTCCCTTGCCGGGCGAAGCCACGGGGAAAGTGCCGAAACGGCGGATAAAGCGGGCAATTCGCGTCACGTTTTCATCCCGAAGGCCGTCATAGATAAGGGTCGGGCGGAGGATGGTGCAAACGATATTGTTCCGCAGGCACCAGGACTTGAGAATGTTTTCGCTCAACTCAAGATTTTCGGCGGTGAAGCGTTCTCCCGGGTCGTCGCTGGAAGCTTTGCCGTAACGGCTTGTCGAACTTACGGCGACGATGGATTGAACGTCCGCGAAGCGCGACAGGCTTCGGGCCAGAACCCAGATGGGGACGAGACTGACCACGATGGCCTTGGCGGGCGCGCGCCACGGCGAAGGTTGAGCCAGATCGAGCGGCAACGAGCGGAAGCCTTCCGGCAGGCCGATCGGTTGGCGCGAGATAACGTCGGCGCCGAGACCGTCGGCGGCGAGCCTTTTTATGAGATACGGGGCAACGATGCTGCGGCCGCCGATGACGATGAGTGGAGTTCTGTCCATTTTTTTCCTCGGGAAAGAAGGTCCTTTCTTTCTATGACAAACTCACTACTATATGATTAACTGCACAGCGAAAGGTTTTCGGGCAATTTATAAAGGTTCTAAAATTTCGCGTTAACCATGGAACGTATTGATTGATTTAAACAATTCGTTTAATGGCAATTACCCCCAGACGGGATGTGGGCGCAATGGAGCATACAAAAATATGAAGAAAGTTTTGGCGCTTTAAGAAGAACGAAGTCGCGAGATGTACAAGGAACGATGGAAGATTGACGATTTGCCGTGGAACCGGTTCGATGCAACCCGGCTCGATCCCGAGTTGTTGAGATTGGTCAGGGCGGCGGCGATGGCCGAACGCGGCGCGGACCGGTATGAACGGTATTTTCGCAATGTTTTTAACGGCGATCCGATTTTTCAACGCGCGGCGGGTTATTGGGCCGAAGAAGAAATCCGGCACGGCGAGACGCTTGGACGCTATGCCGAACTGGCCGATCCGGAATTCAATTTTAAGCGGGCATACGCGCGTTTCATGGCGGGATACGGCATCAAGACGGAGTCCGGCACATCGGTGCGAGGTTCGCGTTCGGGCGAATTGACCGCGCGGTGCATCGTCGAGATCGGCGCGAGTTCCTTCTATACCGCGCTGGGGGAGGCTTCGGAAGAGCCTCTTTTGAAGGTCATTTGCCGGAACATCGCTTCGGACGAGTTCCATCACTTCGGCATGTTTCACAGTCATCTTAAAGGCTATCTTGCCCACGAAAAAATCGGGTTGTGGCGGCGTCTGAAAATCGCGCTGGGGCGCATTCGCGAGTCGGAAGACGATGAGCTTGCCTATGCCTATTTTGCCGCCAACGGGTCGCCGAACGCCGTCTATGACCGTTTGAGCGGCACGGCGGCCTATGAGGCGCGGGCTTTTCCTCTTTACAAACAGGAGCATGTCCGGCGCGCGGCCGCCATGCTTTTCAAAACTTGCGGGATAAACCTGCACGGCTTTTGGCACGATCTGGCCAGCCGCGCGGCTTGGGCGCTTTTGCAGCGGAAGGCCCGGAAAGCCATAAAACAAGCCCTTTAGGCCGCGAAAAATCATATTATTGCTTATTGCCGGGTACTTGCTAAAAAAGAGGGTTCACCCGCTCCGGCGGATCGTCATACATTAATTACACAGGTTGTTTCCCATGGCTGCTCCAACAACGCCTCTTATGAATCGCCTCGTATCGCTTTGCAAAAGGCGGGGCTTCGTTTATCCGGCTTCCGAGATTTATGGCGGCCTGAACGGTTTCTGGGATTTCGGTCCGCTGGGCACGCAGTTGAAGAACCATCTGCGCGACGCCTGGTGGCGCGATACGGTCGAATGCCCGCCGATGGGGCCGGACGGCAAGCCGCTTTCCATTGTCGGCCTCGACAGCACGATCATTCAGCATCCGACGACGTGGAAAGCTTCCGGGCACGTGGATGGATTTGCCGATTTGATGGTCGATTGTCGCGAAACAAAGGGTAGATATCGTGCGGATCACATAGCATGTGTAAGGGCTGGAACCGAGGATGGAAAACAGGCATTTTATCTTTCTGCCTTGGAAGGAGACGATGCGAAAGATAAAATTAAGGCTAAAGCCAAAAAACTTGAACGCAAGTATGGATCGAAAATAGAAATTTATGAAATCGATAAACTTGAGCCTTTGCCTTCGCTTATCGATAAGAGCGACCTTATTATTGGGCCTGATGCCGAGAGCCCGGGAACATTAACCGAACCGCGCCCATTTAATTTAATGTTTGAGTCTAATGTGGGCGTCTTACATGACGAGGATTCCAAAGTCTACCTCCGGCCCGAAACGGCGCAGGGCATTTTCCTTCAATACAAGAACGTGCTCGATACGTCGCGCGTGAAGGTGCCTTTCGGCATCGCGCAGATCGGCAAGGCGTTCCGCAACGAGGTTACGCCGCGCAACTTTATCTTCCGCGTCCGCGAGTTTGAGCAGATGGAAATTGAGTTCTTCTGCCAGCCCGAAGACGGCCTGATGTGGTACGAATACTGGGTGGCCGAGCGCCTGCGCTGGTGGGAAAGCGTCGGCGTAAGCAAGGCCAATCTTTACCGTCATATTATTCCGACGGAGGAATTGGCCCACTATTCGAAGGGAACCTCGGATATCGAATACCGCTATCCGTTTACGATGCCGGGTTTTGGCGAGTTGGAGGGCGTGGCGTACCGCACGGACTACGACCTGACGCAGCACCAGAAATTCAGCAAGACCAACCTCGAATACATCGATCAGGAGGCCAGCCGTCGCTATATCCCGCATGTGGTTGAGCCTTCCAGCGGCCTGACGCGCGGCGTTTTGGTGTTGCTGTGCGAAGCCTATCAGTACGATGAAAGCCGCGCTTCGCCCGAATGGCTGAAGATCAAGCCGAGCCTCGCGCCGATCAAGCTGGGCATTTTCCCGCTCGTCAACAAGGACGGCATGCCGGAAGTGGCGGAGATGCTTTATATGGACCTGCGCCGCGACTTCGTTTGCCAGTACGACGCCAAGCAGTCGATCGGCAAGCGTTATGCGCGCATGGACGAGGCGGGCACGCCTTTCTGCGTTACCATCGATGGCGATACGCTCAAGGACCAGACCGTGACCGTCCGCGACCGCGATACCGCCCGGCAGGAGCGCATTGCCATTGCAAATGTGCGCGGCTATGTGGCGGGAAAGCTGAAGCCGTAAAAATCGTTAGGTGAAAAAACACAAACGGATTGCTTTCGCTTCATTGCAAGGCCGAAAACATCGCGGAAAATCGTTCATCAAGTGTGATCGTAACGTATCGCACTGCCGCGAAAGGCGATAATGCCACAATATTGCCTTATTTTCGTCCCGTCCCTGACAATCTTCCCCTTC
>JAXGVG010000073.1:0-8909 GCA_040773965.1 Alphaproteobacteria bacterium
TGCCCCGGACTTGATCCGGGGCCCAGCCATCCTCGAACCTCCAAACGAACTTTTGCGCGCCCGTTCGGCACTCTTTTGGGGCCTGTTCGGCACGGGTTGCGGTCTCGTAGCGAGCGCGTTTCCACCGTTTTGGTCCCTTTCGGAGGGGACCCGGCCCTTCAATCGCGCGACACCGCCGGGCCTTATTTTCCCAGCAGGAAAAACATGCCGTTTCGCGGGCGCACCGTGTAATAAAGAAATTATATATATCAGGGAGTTGACGCCCCTTCCCTTGTGGCACGCCTGTTGCTTGGTTAACCGCGGATAGGTATGCCCGCGCGGCCCCGAGGTTGACATGAACGAGCTGAAGAAACTTTTCGATCTTTTGCCCAGGCGCTACAGGCGCGCGCCGACTCTTAGCGCGATCTTGCTTTTGCTGCTTGTGACGGCCTCGATCGTCATCAGCTCGCACAGCTTTCTGGCGCTTTTCAGCATCGAGGGCTTGCTGATCGTCGGCGGCGGCGTGGTGGCGTCGGCTTTCATGAGTTTTGAGAGAGAAGACGTGCGCAAGGCGCTCGACGCCATCAAGCAGATGTTCAGGGAACCGCAGAAACCGCGGGACAATCTTCAAAGCGACGTCGCGGCCATCATATACTGCGCGCGCCTGTTGCGCGAGCGCGGGATGCGCGATCTTGAAGACGTTTTGCGGAAAAGCGGCGTCAGCGATCCGTTCGTGCGCTACGGGTTCAATATGGTGGTCAGCGAATACGCGGCGCAGGAGGTGCGCGCTATGCTGGAAACCGCCGCCGACGCATGTTACGAGCGCGACCATGTGCCCGTCGACGTGTTGCACGCGATGGCAAGCCACGCGCCCGCTTTCGGGATGGTGGGCACGCTGGTAGGCATGATCGCCATGCTTTGCGGGCTGGGCGGCGATATGTCCGGCATCGGCTCCAGCCTTGCCGTAGCGTTTCTCGCCACGCTTTACGGCGTGTTGTCGGCGCGCATGCTGTTCATCCCCGCCGCCTCGAAGCTGCGGCAGAAAGTCGAAGCCCGCCGTTTCCGCAATTACCTGATCACCGAAGGCCTTGTCATGCTCGTCGAGAACAAGGCGCCGATGTTCATTCAGGACCGCCTCAACAGCTTTTTAAAGCCCGAGCTTAGGGACTATTTCAACGTGATCAAGGCCGATGCGCCCCGGCGCGCGCCCGCGCTAAAGGCCGCCGCATGACGTACCGCCTGCCGAAGAGACGGGAGCGGGTCAGCCACGCCGACGACTGGCTCATGACGTATGCCGACGTTATCACGCTTTTGCTGTGCTTTTTCGCGGTTTTCCTTTCGGTATCCCTGCCGCGCAAAGACGCCGCGCCGGTCATGCCCCCGGCGGCGGTTCAGGAAGCCCCGCCGCAAATTGCCGAAGCCAAACCCGAAGAAACGATGCCCGTCGTCGAAAGGCTGGACGAGCTTTTGGCGGAGATGAAAGAAACCGAAGAAGCCAAACCCGTCGTTCCCAAGGAAGAACCTCCGCCCGTTGTACAGGCGGAGCGCGCCGCCGCCGTGGAAGCGCCGCCGGAAAACCCGCCCGCGCCGCCGCCGGACATTGCCCAACATCCGGAAGCGCAAAATGCCGCCGAGTTCGAAAAGAAAGGCGACCGGATCACGACGCTGGATATGGACAGCGCGGCGTTTTTTGACAGCGGCTCGGCCACGATCAGCGAGAACGGTAGAGCGATCCTTGCGGACGTCGCAAAAAAGATTCAGGCGGACGAGTTCAAGGATTATCAGGTAACCGTCGAAGGCCATACGGACGATTCCCCGATCAAAACGGCGCTGTTCCCGTCGAATTGGGAGCTTTCGACCGCGCGCGCGTCGGCCGTGGTGCATTTCTTTCTTGAACAGGGCCTTCCGGCGCAAAAATTAAGGGCCGCCGGTTACGCGGACACGTTCCCCAAGGCGCCGAACCGCGACGCGAACGGGAACCCCATACCGGAAAATCAGGCTCAAAACCGCCGGGTAGTGATCAAGCTGGAAAAGATCGAGCGGGGATAAGAAAAAAACCGTCATTCCCGCATAAGCGGGAATCCAGCATCGCGCGTCTGCGCGATGCATAAGTCATACGGCTCGTGGACACTCGCCGCTGGATCCCCGTTTTCACGGGGATGACACGGGTATTTTATGCCTGACCCCTAAATCTCTTCCGCTTCCATGGCGATGGCGCCGCAGGGGCATTCGGCCATACAGAGGCCGCAGCCCTTGCAATAGTCGTAATTGAACGCAAAGCCTTTGCCCTCGCCCAGCTTCTTGATGGCGTTGTCGGGGCAAACGCTATAGCAGTTGTCGCATTCAAAACAATTGCCGCACGATAAACAACGCCGCGCCTCGGCCAGCGCCTGTTCGTCCGAAAGCCCGCATTGCACTTCGTCGAACGACGACAAACGGCGGTTCATCGGAATGTCGGCGCGCTCGTTCCGCTTCGTCTTCATGAAATACCACGTGTTGAGACGGTCCGCCGTGGCAAGGTCCGGCTTTTTGCTCTCTATTTTCTCGCCGCGCAGCCACGCGTCGATATGACGCGCGGCCTTTTTGCCGTGGCCGATGCCCGTCGTCACCGTGCGCGCGTTCGAAACCATGTCGCCGCCCGCGAAAAGCCCCGGATGACTCGTCATCATGCTTTCGTCGACCTTGACCATGCCGCTCTCGACCGCCACGTCCGAAGCGCCGCCAACCAGCGACAGATCGGCGTCCTGACCCACGGCCAGAACGATGGAGTCGGCGTCCAGGCTGTCCGTCTCGCCCGTCGGCTGGGGAAAGCCTTTGTCGTCGAGCGCCATCTTTTCAATGGCGATGGTCTTGCCGTCCACCTTTTTGATCGTCGAAAGCCACTTGATTGCGATGCCTTCCTGCAGCGCCTCCTCGATCTCGAAATCGTTGGCGGGCATTTTCTCGCGGTTGCGGCGATAGACGATCGTCGTTTCCTTCGCGCCAAGGCGCACCGCCGTGCGCGCCACGTCCAGGGCCGTATTGCCGCCGCCATATACGGCAACCTTTTTGCCAAACGCCGGCTGTTCGCCTGTTTCCATGCCGCGCAGCACCGACACCGCGTCGAGCACGCAAGCCTCGCCGCTTGAGGGAAACGAAACCTTTTTCGCCACATGCGCGCCTACCGCCATAAACGCGGCGTCGAAACCGCCTTCTTTCATGGCGTCGAGAACGTTGTCCACTTTGGCGTTAAGCTCAAGCGTCACGCCAAGGTCCAGAATGCGCTTCACTTCCGCGTCCAGAACGTCGCGCGGCAAGCGGTAGGACGGAATGCCATAGCGCATCATGCCGCCCGCGGCGGGGTTGGCGTCCCTGATCGTGACCTGATGGCCTTTCAGCGCCAACTGATACGCCGCCGACAAGCCCGCAGGCCCCGCGCCGACGACCAAAACCTTTTTACCCGAAGAGGCGGAAGGCTTTTCGAAAGACCAGCCATGACGAATGGCTTCGTCGCCGATATGGCGCTCGACCGAATTGATGCCGACCGCCATATCGATGTCCTTGCGGTTACAGGCGGATTCACAAGGATGATAGCAAACGCGCCCCATGGTCGCGGGCATCGGGTTGTTCTTCACCAGCGCGCGCCACGCGTTCCGGTAGTCGCCGGTTTCGGCAATCGAAAGCCATTCCTGAATGTTTTCCCCGGCCGGGCACGCGTTGTTGCACGGCGGAAGGCGGTGCACATAAACGGGTTTCTTCGTCCGCCACGAGCCGGTCTTGTTGGCAAGGGACGTCGCGGGATCGAGATTGATCGCAAAAGGCCTCATCAGCATGTTCCTTCAGGTATCAGATTAAAACGGCGAATGTTCTCGTCGGCCATCGCCTGCAAACGTTCGACGCGACCGTCTGCGGGCTGGCCTTTTTTGAAAAGATGGGCGAAGCGCCGCTGCGGCATCAGGTATTCCTCGACATTGACGCGCTGGCGCAAGGGCCGGGTTGAAACGATTTCGCCGTCTTCCGCTTCGAAGACCGGGAAAAGGCCGCTTTCCACGGCAAGGCGCGCCATGCGCACGGCGTCGTTCGACGCGAGCCCCCAGCCGAGCGGGCAGGGAACGAGAATGTGGATATAGCGCGCGCCGCGAATGTTGATGGCCTTGATGACCTTCGCCTCCAGATCGCGCAAATCGGCAATCGTCGCCGTGGCTACATAAGGAATGCGGTGCGCCATGGCGATCATGGGCACATTTTTGCCCGTGCCGAAAACGTTGCCCGGCTCGTCGCCCACGGGCGGCGTCGTGGCCGTGCGCGCGGCGGGCGGCGTGGCGCTGGAGCGCTGGACGCCCGTGTTCATGTAGGCCTGATTGTCGTAACAAATGTAAAGAACGTCGTCGTTGCGCTCGAACATGCCGGACAAACAACCAAAGCCGATGTCGGTCGTGCCGCCGTCGCCGCCTTGCGCGATCGTGCGAATGTCGTGGTGTCCCTTGACGCGCTTCGCGGCCGCCACACCCGTCGCCACGGCCGCCGTATTGCCGAACAGCGAATGGAACCACGGAATCTCCCATGCGTTGTCGGGATAAGGCGTCGTGATGATCTCAAGGCATCCTGTGGCGTTCACGGCAATGACCTGTCCGTTCGACGCGGCCATGGCCGCGTCGATGGCCGTGCGCGCTCCCAGCGCTTCGCCGCAGCCCTGGCACGCGCGGTGCCCGCACGCAATGGCGTTGCAGCGGTTCATCCCGGCTTGCACAGCGCGTTCGCTTTCATCCACAAGGCGGTTGCCGGCAGTGTAGGTTCCTTTCGGGTATACAGCTGTATTTGTCATCTTTTCTTCCCTGTTTGCGGCGGCTTTCATCAGGCCACCTTAAGCTCTTCCACGTCGCCTTGCTGCTGCTGCGCGGCGCGTTCGAGTTCCTGTTCGATAATGTCGTTCCGAAGATCGAGGAACTGCAACCCTTCCAGCTTTTCGCGTTCGGCCCGCGCCACAAAGTCGGACAACGATTTCTTGAAAACGGGACGTCCGCCGAGGCCGATAACAAGCTGGGTGATGCGAGGTTCCATCCCGCAGGCCAGCCGGACATGCGTCGCCAGCACGCCGTCCTGTCCCACCGCCAGCGCCTTTTCGGCCACAATGACGTGTTTGGCGTTCCGAAGTGCGTCGCCCACTTCCTTCGCAGGGAAAGGACGGAACGAGCAAATTGAAAGGGCTCCGATTTTCTCGCCCTCTTCGCGCTTGTCGTCGACCATGTCCTTGACGGTGCCCATGACCGAGCCCATCGCCACGACGACGGTTTCCGCGTCGTCCAAACGATAGGGGCGGACAAGGCCTCCGGCTTCGCGGCCAAAGATTTTCTTGAACTCCCCGGAAACCTGAACGACGGCTTCCGGCGACTTCAGGTGCTTGAGGTGCTCGAAATACCGGACTTCGGTAAAGGCGTCGGGCCCGACCGTCGTGCCGATGGCGACCGGCGCGTTGGTGTCGAGCACCTGCTGCGGCGCGAAGGGCGGCAAAAAAGCGTCGACCTGTTCCTGCGTGGGGATGTCGATCCGCTCAATGGCGTGGGTCAGGATAAAGCCGTCCACGCACACCATGACCGGAATGCTCGTCAACTCGGCAAGGCGGAACGCCTGAATGTGGAGATCAACGGCTTCCTGATTGGTTTCGGCGAAAAGCTGGATCCAGCCCGCGTCGCGCGCGCTCATGGCGTCGGTGTGATCGTTCCATATATTGAGGGGCGCGCCGATGGAACGGTTGCCCAGCGTCATGACGATGGGAAGACAAAGGCCTGAAGCGTTGTAGACCGCCTCCATCATGAACAGAAGGCCCTGGCTGGACGTGGCGGTGTAGGCGCGCGCGCCGGCAACCGAGGCGCCTATGGCAACGGAGAGGGCCGCGAATTCGGATTCAACGTTGATGTACTCGCAATTCTTAAGCTGGCCTTTCTTGACCAACTCGCCAAGTCCCTCGACGATGTGCGTTTGTGGCGTGATGGGATAGGCGCAAATGACTTCCGGACGGCACAACGCGACGGCCTCGGCGACCGCGCGGGATCCTTCGATTTGCTTTAACATTCGCGTTTCCCCCTCTTCTTCTTTTTAACGTCCGGACCGTTCTTCCGGCTTGCAACGGATTCATAGGCCGCTTTCGCCGCCGCGATATTGGCGTTGGCGACTGGTCCCGAGAACGTCTCGTTAATGGCGGCGATGACGGAATCCAGCTTGATGACGCCCGAAAGCGCCGCAAGCCCGCCCAGCATCACCGTGTTCGGCAAGGGGCGCTTGATGTGCTCAAGGGCGATTTCCGATGCGGGCAACGTGACAACGTTACCGGGGGGCAGCCGCTTGACCACCAGATCGATGCCGAGCGTGGCCAGATCGCGGCCCGTATTGATAAGAACCATGCCCTTGGACGAAAGACCTTTAAAGATATCAGGGGTTTGCAGAAGCGTCGGATCCTGGATGACCAGAACATCGGGGTCCATCACGGGCTCGCGCGAGCGGATTTCGTGGTCCGAAATGCGGCAAAAGGACATAACGGGAGCGCCCATGCGGTCGGGACCGAACATGGGGAACGCTTGCGCGTGCTTGTCTTCGTGAAAGGCGGCGACGGACAGCATTTCAGCAGCCGTGACAACGCCTTGGCCGCCGCGGCCATGAAAGCGGGCTTGGAACATTTTGGCAAATTCCCCCTGAAAATTTTATTTTTTTGTGGTGTTGTGATGACTGCAGGAGTCGACTATTTAATTACGCCTCTTTGATTAATCAGAAAAGCACATTTTGCATCTAAGACACTAAAAAATATCATTTTTTATTGTGCACCGCACAAATTCCGTCCGTTAGAAAACCCCAACTTCCTAACGTTTTTTGGCTATGAACTCATAATCATTCCTTTTTTCAGGTCTCCTCCAACTTTAACGCGATCTGGCGCGCCTGCACGTAATCGACCTTGCCCGTGCCGAGCAAAGGCAACACCTCACATTTCATCAACCGCCTGGGCAACGACAACTCCGGCAATCCGCGCCGGTGAAAGGCGTCAAGCAGCGCGTCGAGCTTTGCGTCTTGCTTGTCGGTCATCAGCACAAGCGCTTCGCCCTTTTTTTCATCCGGCACGGTCACAACAGCGTGAATGTTTCCCGGCCACAGCGCGTTGATCACATCCTCCACAGCCGCGAGCGAAACCATCTCGCCGCCAACCTTGGCGAAGCGCTTCACGCGACCCAAAATCGAGACATAGCCTTCGCCGTCAACGCTGACGATGTCGCCGGTGTCGTACCAGCCATCGGCCAGCGGCTGAAGAACGCCCGGCTTGTCGTCCTTCATATAGCCAAGCATGACGTTCGGGCCCTTGACGAAAAGCTTTTGGCCTTCATGGATGCCCGGCACAGGCTCAAGCCTTGTCTCGATGCCGGGCAGGAAACGTCCCACCGTTCCCGCGCGGTGATGCATGGCCGTGTTGACGCAAAGAACCGGCGCGGTTTCGGTCGCGCCATAGCCTTCGAAAATCCGGATGCCGAATTTCTCGAACCAGACGCGCTGCGTCTCTTCCTTCAGCTTTTCCGCGCCCGCAAAAACGTAGCGCAGCGCGTAAAAATCGTAGGGATTGGCAAAGCGGGCGTACCCGGTAAGAAACGTATCCGTGCCAAAAAGAATGGTCGCGTTGCTGTCGTAGATAAGCTCCGGCACCACGCGGTAATGCAGCGGCGACGGATAAAAGAACACCTTGATGCCGGACAACATCGGCAACAGCATCCCGCCCAGAAGACCGAACGCATGGAACATCGGCAGGCAGTTGAAAACGACGTCCTGCGGGCCGAAGTCGATGCGGCTCGCCAGCTGGTAGCGGTTGGCCAAAAAGTTCTTGTGGCTAAGCACGACGCCCTTCGGCGCGCCTTCGGAGCCGGAGGTAAAAAGAATGACGGCCGGATCGTCCGGCTTCGTCTTGTCGATCAGCGCCAGAAACAGTTCCGGAATCCATTTTGCCGCCAGTCCATAGATTTTATCGATAAGGCCCACGCTTTTTATCAGGTCTTCCAGATACAAAACGCGGACGTTCGCCGCCTTAAGCGCCTCCACCGTGGATTCCAGCTTGGCCGTTTCGACGAACTCTTTCGACGTAACGACTGTCTTGACGTCCGCGCGCGCGCAGGCGCCCCGAACCTGCGCCGCGCCCATCGTGAAATTCAGCATCGCCGCCACGCGCCCGAGCGCCAGCACGGCAAAGAACGTTACCGCCGTCCCGACGGCGTTCGGCAGCAGGATACCTGTGCGCTTTTCGTTCTTGTCCGTTTTTTGCCGGATAAGCTCGGCCAGAACGAAACAGCGGGCGATAAAGGACTTGAACGTCACCGGCCTTCGCTTCAGGTCCTCGGCGATGACATGGCGGCCGCCATGGAGGCAGCGGGCCTCCAAAAGCGCCTTGATAAGGGTGGTTTGGACGGGGCTGCTTTCGTACATCATTTCCGCCATAAGGTCGTAAAGCTGGGCGCTGGCCAACTGACGGCGCGCGCGGCCCACAACGTTTTCAGGCAGCTGAAACTTCCGCGGCGGCATTAAAGTCAGCGTCACTTTGGGAAACCAGCGAATGCGCACTTTTTTACCGAGATGCGAAAAAGGCGTGTATTGAGCGCCTTCGATCCGCACGGGCAACACCATCGCGCCGGACTTGTCCGCGATCATGCCCGGCCCTTCGTAGATTTTCATAAGCGAGCCGGTCATCGTCAAACGGCCCTCGGGAAAAATCATGCATTTCCGGCCTTGCTTAAGCCTGTCAATTAACGTCTTTGTCGCCATCGGATTGGCCGGATCGATCGGAAACGCATCGACGAGTTTAAGCGCCGGTTTCACCCACCAGCGCCGAGCCGTGAACGTGTTGACGGCAAACCCCACGCGTTCGGGCAAAAAAGCCGCAAAAATCAACGCGTCAAGAAAGGCGGTATGGTTGGCGATGACAA
>JAXGVG010000074.1:0-8647 GCA_040773965.1 Alphaproteobacteria bacterium
CGCTCCGCCAAAGTCCGCAGGAGACATGTCGCCTTCCGAAATGGAGCTGGTCAAGCAACTCGCCGGCCGCCGGGAGGAACTTGACAAACGTTCCAGGGAACTGGACATGTACGAAGCCCGTCTCAGTGTCGCCGAGAAACGGGTCGATCAGAAAATGAAGGAAATGGAGACCTTGCGGGCCCAATTGCAGGCCATGGTCAATCAGCTGAATGCCGCCCAGCAGGCCCAGATTGAAAATCTGGTCAAGATTTACGAGACGATGAAGCCGAAGGAAGCGGCGCGCATATTTGAAACGCTGGAGCTTCCGGTTCTTTTGGGGGTCGTGCAAAAGATGAAGCCCCAGCGGACGGCTGCCGTCATGGCCGAAATGGCTCCCGAAAAAGCCAAGGAGATTACGGTAGCGCTGACCAGGCAGGACCAACTGCCTCCGATCAAGTAGCTCAGAATCCTGAGAAAAACTCCCCTGTTGTTTTTTCTGCCCGGGGGTGTCCATGAACTGCTTCCGGCCTTAATAGGACCCTGGATTGGTGCTGGTAACTATTTTTTCAGTTTCTTCGGTCTAAGTATTCGTTAAACCCCGGCGCGCCAGGGTGCTTGCCGCTGAGGGGATGCCTGTAACCGGTTAAGGGTTCGTGGGGGAGTTGGTATATGCCCGTTGATATGAACATGAATATCCTCATCGTCGACGACTACAAGACGATGTTGCGTATCGTAGAGAACCTGCTCAAACAGCTGGGGTTCAAGAGCATACATCAAGCGACGGACGGAACGATGGCGCTCCGGATGATGCGCGAAATGAGCTTTGGACTTGTTATTTCCGACTGGAATATGGAACCCATGACGGGGTTGCAACTGCTGAAGGAAGTGCGGGCCGACAACAAGTTAAAGACGACCCCATTCATTATGGTAACGGCCGAAAGCAAGGTCGAAAATGTCGCGGCGGCTAAGGAAGCAGGCGTTAACAACTATATTGTCAAACCGTTTAATGCCGAAACGCTAAAACAAAAAATTTCCGCCGTACTCGGGGCCTTCTAGGCTCCCGTAACCTTGTATGCCGAGGGAGATTGCCGATGACCGATGCTGATCGCCTAGCCTTGTTGGAAACCAGTTTGCATAAACAAATCAGGGCCGCCAATGAAACGGCGCAGCATCCGCTTACGGCCGACGACATTACTGCGATCGTCAGGCAAGTGATAGGATCCCTGTCGGGCGACGTAAGCGCTTCGGACCTAAAATTCTACGCCGAGCTTGAGGAACTGGCGACGTTCATCCGCCATGCCAAGGAAGAAATCGCGGCCATCAAGCCCAAGGACATCAGCGTTAGCCACATTCCCCATGCGACGAACGAACTGGATGCGGTGGTCGGGGCCACCGAGGAGGCGACCAACAAGATCATGGATGTCTGCGATACGATCACGAACCTGTCGGAGGCATGCACGCCCGAGCTTAAGGAGAAACTCATTGAGTGCACGACGCGGATATACGAGGCCTGTAACTTCCAGGACATCACCGGCCAGCGAATCACCAAGGTTGTGCAAACGCTCAAATACATAGACGGCAAAATTGAAGCGTTGCTTAAGGCTTTGGGAGAGGAAATACATCGCGGCGAAGGCAGCGTCAGCCCGGCGTCCACGGACGATGAAAAAGCCCTTCTGAACGGGCCGCAGTTGCCTCAGCACGCCATCGATCAGGAAGCCATCGACAAGCTTATGTCGGGCGAATAGGCCGTCTTTCCGGCCTCTGCCGTCCGGACGGGACTCTACAGAATTCGTGTCATCTTTCGCTTGAACTGGTATAAGCAGGGGGCATGCCACCGAATCTGTTTTTCTTCTTTATAAAACGCCTTTTCCTGTTCGCGACCATTTCCTGGGTCGCGGCGGTCTTCCCTTTTGCGGCCCAGGCTGCCGGTAAAAAGGAGGAAACCCCGAAACCGGTGGCGCTTTCGCTGCGCGTGGCCATACATCCGGCTTTCGATAGGCTGGTTTTCGACGGTCCTCGCGGATTGACTTACGAAATTCGCCGCGATGGGACAAATGTCACGATGCAATTTTCCGCGCCCGCGACGGTCAATCTCGGCCCGGTTGCGAAACTTTCCCGCGCCGGCCATTTCACGGCCACAGGATCCGGCAAGCCGTTGGCGATAAGCTTCAGCGTGCCTGAGGGGGCCGTTTTGAAGGATTTCGTAAACGGAAGCTCGGCTATCGTGGACATTTTCGGTTCTTCGTCGGCCGAAAAAACGGCGCCCAAGGAGCCTCCGGCAAATCAGGCCGCCGGAAAAGAATCAAAACCGGCAGAATCTCAAACGGAACAAAAAAACCAGCCCGCCTCATCCTCGCCGTCTTCCGGGGACACCGCCGCTTCCGGCAGTAAATCGCCCGAGCAAACGAACCTTCCCGCTTCTTCCAAACCGGAAGAGGAAGCGAAACCGGTTTCGGAGAAAACGCAGGAAACGCCAAAATCTGAAAGCGGCGCAAAGCCGTCCCTGATCGCTTCCTTCGACCCGCAAACTGAAGCCGGAGCGGTTATTTTCGCGCGCGGCGGAAAGTGCACGATTCTTTTCGATCGCAAAATTACGCTTACGCCCGAGGCGCTCGCGAAGAATTCGATTCCCGTGGCGAAACTTGAAGCCGTCAATTATCCCAACAATACGGGCTACCGTTTTACCGTGCCGGGCGACGTTGAGGTGAGGGCCAACCGTCAGGGAACGGCGTGGCAAATTTTTCAAAGCGCAAAACGTGGCGAAATAACCGTTTCCACCGGTCTGGTGGCCCAGCCCGAATATGCGTTGGGGGCGCGGGAACTCTTGCCCGCGGTCAATCCGCCGGGACCGGTAAAGTTCACCGATCCGGTCGTGGGCGACGATCTGGTTCTGGTTCCCCTGAACGATACGTTTACGCTGAGCGCGCCCCGGCGCATGGCGGATTACATTCTGCTGCCCTCGGCCCAGGGGCTTGTGGTCAAGCCGCTCCACGACAAGGTCGTCGTCCGGGCTGTCTCCGACGGAATCGAGATTACGGCCGAAGGCGGGTTGAAGCTTTCGCCTTCAAGCGACACAGGCAGCCGTTCGTCGGCGGGCAAAAAAAGCCGTACGGTCGATACCGGGAAATTCATGTTCGATTTCATGACATGGCGCGGCAAGCCGAACGAAACCTTCACGGCCAACCGCCAACGGCTGATGCAAACGATCGTCGATGTTCCCGAAGCCGAAAGAAACCTGGCGAAGCTGGAACTGGCGCGTTTTTACTTCGCTCACGGCATGGGGGCGGAAGCGTTGTCTCTGCTGGGACTGCTGGTCCAGCAATCGCCGGATCTCGTCTCTCATCCGGAATTTTTAGCGCTTCGCGGCGCGGTGAATGTTTTGGCCGGTCACGCGCAGGAAGGCCTGAAGGATCTGAGCGATCCGGAGCTTAACGGCAAACCTGAAATTGAGTTGTGGCGCGCCGTGGGCGCGGCCCAGTTTCGCGAATGGGCGGCAGCCGAAGAAAGGTTCAGTCTGGCGGAAAGCGTTCTGAACAATTATCCGGAACCTTTTTATTCGCGGTTCTGGGTGCTGGCGATCGAAGCGGCCGTTGCCATCGACAAGGATCAGGAAGCGGGCGAATGGCTGGACCGGCTGGAGTCGCAACCGTATTTGCCGGAGATCGAACCCGCCCTGCTTTATCTGCGCGGCGTCTTGCGCAGCAAGGCGGGGCATGCGGACATGGCGGAATCGCTATGGCAGCGCGTCGTCCAGTCGAACAACCGCCTGTACAAGATTCGCGCGGAGCTTGCGTTGATCGACTTGGGCGTAGCGACCGGCTCGCTCAAGCCCCTGCAGGCGGTCGAGAGGCTGGAAGGGCTTCGTTACGCCTGGCGCGGCGACGATCTTGAGTTCGACATTCTGCATCGTCTGGGAAGTTTTTATATCGAAGCGAGGAATTTCAAGGCGGGGCTCAATGTTCTTGGGCAAGCGGTCCATTTGTTTCCCAACAGCCCCGTAACGCCCTCTGTCCGCGCCGAAATGGCGAAAACTTTCCACGATGTTTTTCTGGGCGATCAGGGCGCGGCCATGTCGCCGCTTGAGGCGCTGACGTTGTATCAGGATTTTCGGGACCTTATACCGACGGGGGAAGAAGGCGTCGCCGTCGGGCGCAATCTGGCCGAAAGACTTGTCGCGATCGATTTGCTCGATCAGGCCTCCAGCCTTCTGGAGACCCAGATCAAGAATTTGAAAGGCGAGGAAAAAGTCAAAACCAGCGCCCGTCTTGCGGCCATACGCCTGCTGGATCGCAAGCCCGAAGCGGCGCTTGCGGCGCTGGATATGGGCAAGGACGATATGCCAGCCTCCGGGCCGTCGGTCGAGGCGCTGCGAAACGAAAGACAGCTGTTGCGCGCGCGGGCCTATTCGGAACAGAAGAAATACGACGAAGCCCTTGCGCTGCTGCAGGACAACGCAAGCCCGCCGGCGAAAACGCTTAAGGCCGACATCACCATGCGGGCGCAGCGGTGGAAAGAAGCGGCGCAGGCGTTGCTTGAAATGATCGGGCCGCCGCCGAAGGCGGGCGAGCTCGTCACGCCGGAACAGGCGCAATGGCTTGTCAATTGCGCCATCGCCATGTCGCTCGACAACGACACGGAAGGGCTCGACAGGCTGGCCATCGATTTTGGCCCCGCCATGGCCGGGACGGCTCAAAGCGATGCTTTCCGGGTTCTTACAAGACCTGAAAAAGGCGGTCCCATGCGGGACATTGCCGCGGCGCAATCCAGGATCACGGAAGTCGATATGTTCCGCAGTTTTCTCGACTCCTATCGCGGCGGATCGGAAGACGCGAAAAAATCCGGCGGAAAATAAAATGGAGAGAAGCATAGGCGCGTATGCGTAACGGCGTCTCGCCTCTGAACACAAGCGTAACCGCCATTTTTTGGCCATTCATTCAACAAAAATTAAACCTTGCTCTTGCATGGTAATGGCGTTCGTTTTGCCGGGAAAAAGCCATGACAATTTCCGATTACCGACGTCCTGTTTTTGCCTCGATGCTGTTCGGGAGCGCCCTCGTTCTGCTGGCCTTCGTGACAACGATCGCGTTTGCCGGTCTGGCGTGGGCCATCTGTTTTGCTCTGATCGTTCTTGTGCCAGGCAACTGGTGGCTAAGCGGTCGTCTGGCGCGCCGCTTCGAGGGGTGGGAACAAGACGATCAGTTTGAAAAGACAACGCCCGGAAAAGAAAACGCCGCCGCCAACGCGCTTGCCAGGGAACAGGAGAAAGCAAAAACAGCGTTCGCGGTAATGATCGAAGAAACCGGCCGCGTGACAAAACTCACGGACGATCATCAACGGCGGGCCGGCGAAACGACGTCGGCGGCCGCGCGCGCCACGGAAAGCTCGACGAGCATCGCCGGCGCGGTTGAGGAAATGAACGCGTCGATTCAGGAAATCGGCCGTCAGGCCGGCGAAGCGGCAAACATTACCCAAACGGCAGTCGGCAAGGCGCAGGAGGCGGACCGGTCGGTCGAGGTTTTGACGGAACACACGGACCAGATCATCTCGGTCGTCGAACTGATCCGTTCGGTGGCCGAACGCACCAATCTGTTGGCCTTGAACGCGACGATCGAGGCCGCGCGCGCGGGCGAACGGGGCCGGGGTTTTGCCGTTGTGGCTCAGGAAGTGAAGGCTCTGGCCAACCAGACGGCCGAGGCTACCGCGCAAATCGAGGCGCGCATCGGCGACGTGCGCCGGTCTTCGAAGGCGGCGCATGAACAGATGCAGGCCATCCGGGAGGTCGTCGATCGAATCGACGGCATCACGCTGGCCATTAAAGGCGCGCTCCAACAGCAAAGCGCGGCGACAAAGGAAATTTCGTCAAGCGCGCAATCGACGACGGCGGCCATCCATGGGGTCAACAACGGCATTTCGCATTTGCTTGTGACGACGGAGGAAATTCGCCGGGCCTGCGAAGCCATGGGGCAAAACGCGCAGATATTGGGATAGAATTGGGGTCTGTACTCATAAATAACATGGGTTCTGCGCGATGCGAAAAAGTCGATTCGGTTGCCGGAACGGGCGCCGTTGAAAAAACTTCTTTCGGCTCTGGCTAAAAAAAGCGGGCGTGGCGCTTTGTCCTTATCCCGTATTTCTTTTCGACACAATGTGAATTGCGTCTACAACCGGCGAAAGCCTGCCCTGAATTTTTAACGTGCGAAACTAATACGCCGGTAACTCAGCGCCTCGGCGATATGCCGGCGCTGGACGCCGTCGTTGCCTTCCATATCCGCAAGCGTCCGCGCGACGCGCAAAACGCGATGATAGCCGCGCGCCGATAGCTTCAGTTGTTCCGAGGCTTGCGTCAAAAGCGCGCTCCCGCCCTGATCCGGCGCGGCGATGCGCTCCAAAAGCTCGCCGTCCGCCTCGGCGTTCGTGCGCGCCATCGCGGGGCTGCCGTTCGCCAGTTCGGCAAAGCGCGCGGTTTGTATCGCGCGCGCTTCCGCCACCCGCGCGGCGACAACGGCCGAATCCTCGCGGGGCGGGGGCAGGCTCAAATCGGCAGGGCTGACGGCGGGCACGTCGACATGGCAATCGATGCGGTCGAAAAGCGGGCCGGATATGCGGGACTGGTAATCCTGCGCGCATTTCGGCGCGCGGCCGCATGCGAGCGCCGGATCGCCCAGATGACCGCAGCGGCAAGGGTTCATGGCGGCGATAAGCTGCACCCGCGCGGGATAGGTCACGTGATGATTGGCGCGCGCGACGACGGCGCGGCCCGTCTCAAGCGGCTGGCGAAGGGCTTCCAGCGTCTGGCGCTGAAACTCCGGCAATTCGTCCAGAAACAGGACGCCGTGATGAGCCAGGGATATTTCGCCGGGCCTGGCGCGAAGCCCGCCGCCGACCAGCGCGGGCGTCGAGGCCGAATGATGCGGATCGCGGAACGGGCGGCGGCGCAGCAACTTGCCGCCCTCCAGCAATCCGGCCAGCGAATGGATCATGGAAACTTCAAGCGCCTCGTCGGGCGCGAGCGGAGGCAAAATGCCCGGCAACCGCGCGGCCAACATGCTTTTGCCGGAACCGGGCGGCCCGATCATAAGCAGATTGTGGCCGCCTGCCGCGCAAACTTCCAGCGCGCGCTTGGCGGTTTCCTGTCCCTTGATGTCGCGCAAATCGGGGGTGGGGACGTTCTCGTCGCGCACGCGGGGTTCGGGCCGCATGAGAACCTGTGAGCCCTTGAAATGGTTGATGAGAGACAGCAAAGACGACGGCGCGAGAACGTTGAGGGTTTCGCCCGCCCAAACGGCTTCGCCGCCGTTTTGCGCCGGACAGATCAACCCGCGTCCGTTGGCGTTGGCCGTGACGGCGGCGGGCAGAACGCCGGCCACGGGCGTCAGCGCGCCGTCGAGCGCCAGTTCGCCGAGCGCCGTGAATTGCGCCATTTCTTCCGGCGGCAATATGCCCATGGCGGCCAGCGTGCCGAGCGCGATGGGCAGATCGAAATGGCTTCCTTCCTTTAAAACGTCGGCGGGGGAAAGATTGACCGTAAGGCGTTTGGCGGGCAGGGCGAGCCCCAGCGCGTGAAGCGCGGCGCGGACGCGCTCGCGGCTTTCGGCCACGGCCTTGTCCGGCAGGCCCACGATGTTGAACAAAACGGCGCCCGAGGACAGCTGCACCTGCACGTCGATATCGAGCACGTTCGTGCCTTCAAAAGCGACCGTGGCGACCCGTGCGACCAAAAGCCATGTCCTCTAAACAGGTGGGGATAATCCGGAAATGTTTGCTAACACGGTTGTGTGTATGCGGCAAGGATGGTCACAGGGCTAAACCGCGCCGGTCTGATGGCGATGATTTTCATCAGGCCGAAAAACGCGCTTTACCCTGATTTTGCTTGCATGACGGCGGACTTGAGCAAGGTCGTAGGCCGACTGAAGCCTGAGCCACGTTTCCGGACGGCTTCCGAAGGCTTTAGCGAGACGGATGGCCATTTCGGGAGAAATGCCCGATTTTCCGTTGACCAGATTGTTGAGAGTCTGGCGCGTAACGCCGAGGATTTCTGCGCCCCTGGTGATGCTCAGGCCAAGCGGTTCAAGGCAATCATGCCGTACCGTAAGGCCGGGATGAGGCGGATTCTTCATCATGGCAAGCCTCCTTCAATGGTAATCCAGGTAATCGACATCGGTGACATGCGGCCCTTCAAAGCGGAAAATAATGCGCCAGTTTGCCTGAACCGTGACGCTCCAGAATCCGGCAAGGCTGCCCTTTAGCCGGTGCAGCCGGTATCCGGGCAAATCCATGTCTTCGGCACGACCAGATTGTAAAAGAAACATCCGGCGTATTTGTCATTTGAATTTTTTCACCTCATTTTGTTTTGATTAACAGATTTGAACCATATAAGGCCGTGAAATTTACAGGTTTAACTCCTTGTAAAACTTTCACTAACTGATTGTGAACTATAAATTTTTCTATTTGCTTTCATGAATGACCGGTAAAATCGTTTCATTGTTTAAAATTTTTTTTATGAACATCATGCCGGCACATCCATTTACCGAACAGGCTTCTAAAGTCACTTCCGAACAACGCTCACTCGAAGAATTGAGAGAGGAATTTTCTATCCTTCATGAACAAATTGTGAGCTGCCCCCCAAAATTTAGACCAGTGATATAAGGTCCCTAAACGAGTACGGAAA
>JAXGVG010000075.1:0-8570 GCA_040773965.1 Alphaproteobacteria bacterium
AAAAGCTTAACGGCATCTTAACAAAATATAACTACGTTAAGTTGGGGAGTGAGACGGTAAGAAGATGGAAAGCCAAACAGGAAAGAGCAAAATTGAGACCGTTCAACTGGTCCCTGCTCCTGCTGCCATTGCGAGCGAGGAAGGTGGGGTATTGGGCTTCTGCCAGACTCCTTTTGAAGCATCTGGACAGATTGTTTCGTCATCGACGTTTTTACGCCTTCCAACCAGTCTTGCAACGGTTGTTGCCGTTAAACAGCCGGTACAGGCTGACGATTATTACTTTTTTTCGCTCATGAAGGGCAAGGCGGTCAATCTCTTTTCCAGGGGGGAAGAGAGAAACAAGCTGGTAAAGAAAGCTTTGGTTCCTTTGAAGTGCGTTATAGGGCTCGGCCTTCTTGGAGCCATGATAAGCAGCATTTTCTATTTTCCGAAATACACGCTTTTACTGGCTTTAGGAAACCTCGTAGTGTTTCCCTCTCTTTTGAGGGGTTTTGACGCTCTCACGGACGACTTCGGAAATAACCGCGAAAACGTATTGGGCCGTACTGTGTATGTCACGGCAAAGCCCGGGAACAAAATTGTGCCGCTTCGCCCTGAGGGCAAGCCCTTGCCTGCCGATGGGTACGTGCCGCTGCCGGCAGCCTAAAAGCCGCATCCTCGTTTCGATAAAAGTGAAAAAAATTAACGCCGCTTATCCTCTGCGCCGGTTTTTGATTTCAATCCGCCCCGCTTCAAACTCACTGCGCGCGATGTCGCTTTTGGCTTTGCCGCGCGCGACGAAGTGATGTGAGTCAGCGCCTGCTTGCGGGCGTGGCGTGGCGGGGCCTCGGGCATGGGCGCGACCGTCGCGTGTTTCAGCATTTTCTTGCGTGAGGCAAGCGCCGTGGCATGAGATGTTTGCAGCATTGCCGCGCCTTCCGCAAACAACGCGATGCTTTTCACGCCCTGTCGCCAGGCGGCGAGGATCATGTTTTCGCGCTCTTCCTTCGTCTGGTCCGCGGCAACGCCCACGACAAGATTCACGTCGCCCGTGATGAAGCTTTGAACGGCGGCCGCCATGCGCAAGCAGGCCGGGACGTCTTCAAGAGCGAAGATCTTATTGGCATCCGGCGGCAGTTCGCTTGCGCCCGCCACCGTGCCGTGCCCGCAGCAGAAGGCATTGGCGGCGGCAATATCTTGTTCGGAAAAGCTGAGATGGCGCAGAAGATCGAAGCGCGGGTTCTGGCAATCGTCGGCGGTTAAGCCCAGGCGCGCGCGGCAGAACTCTTCGCCCAGTATCCATGGTGTGAAAGCGTGGCGAATGTTGTTTACGCCGGGAAGGTATTCCTCGACGCGCGCGATGGCGGCCGCGTCGAAGCCGCGCTCGTACAACAAGGCATGATTGACGCCGGGCGCGGCTCTTAACGTGTTGTAGCCGATGGCGAAATCGATAATTCCCTTCACGTCCGAAGGATCGCAGCCCAGCTTGTCGAGCGCGAGCGGTACGGCCGGATGGATCTCCCGCCGATAGAGGTCTGCGGCCAGCGCGCGATGGCGGACGAGCGTCCGCTCGGCCTCGGCACCCTGCGCTGAACAATCCATGAGCGGCGCGAAAACGGGTGCGGCGAAAAGGGCCGTCAGCTGAAAATGGCGTAAGCCGTGCTGTTGGACAAGCTCAAGCGCTTCGTCCCAGCGGCGGCGGGCCGTGGCGATCAGGACGAGGTCGGCGCCGGAGTCAATGTTAAGGGGGGCCGGAAGGATGGATAGATGCTCGTAATCGGTGCGCTCGTCATAAGCGGCCCGCCGGTGGTTGCGCAAGGCCCGCAAGCGCATTTCGCGTTCGTTTGAAAAAGAAAGGCATGGTCCAAGCAATCCCGCCAGTTCGGCGGAGGCCGCCACGGCTTCGGCGGTCATGATCGCGCTGATGGCGGCGGCGGTGGCTCGGCCGACCTTGCTGTCGTAGGGGATGGCTATCGACATGAGAAGGGCGGCCAGATTGCCGTACCCGATCGAAAGCGCGCGCGCAGGATCCGGCGCGGGAACCAGATGTTCGTAATGCATATCCAGCATAAAGACCGTAAGCCTTACGGCATGACGGAAAGCGATGACGTCGAAGGAAGCGTCAAGACGGCGGAAACGCATCAGGTCGAGCATGAGCCGCGGCGCGGCGGCCGGAGCGGGAGAAGAGCTCCATTCGGCAATTGTGTCGGCAAAGGAAACCTTAACGAATTCACGATCAGGCGTCACATCCAGCAGGCGATCCCATGCGCGATGCGTCTTTGCGTTGTTGGAGCTTAATAAGGTGTCGATGGTTTCGTTCCGGATCGAAAAGGCCGCCGTACGCTCGGGGCCGGAGAGATCGGCCTGTTCAAAAGAGATTTCAGGAACAGGCGAGGGCGGATATCCCGGCGAAGGCGACGTATGATAGGCCCAATCCGTTCCTATCCGTCCCAACTGCGAGGGATCAAGGACAAGGATGCGTTCGGTCAGCATGAAATTAAGTTCATCGTAGAAAGCCGAGGCTTCCGCTTCGGTGCGGACGAGGCTTTTTTTCCATGCCGCATAGACGGCAGCGCCCGCCACGCGATGAAATACCTGATGGGCGCCGGTTTCGGACTCTGTGCGCTTTGCCGCTGTGCCACGCCGCCGCCAAAGCCATGATGGCATTGTGTTCTCTTCAACAGGATGCAAAGCGGAAGGAACCGCAGGGAAGAGAGCGGAAGCGAAAGCTTGCGCGGCTTCGTTGCTCCAGTTTGGGGGAACATAAACGTTCAGCGGCGTCGCTCCGGCTTTTTCTATCGTATGCGGAACGAAACCTGAGGGATCACGGGAATCCGCGCCGCTTGATGTGAACAGACGTTCGATGGGCATCTGAATCCTGTTCTATTTCAGAGTGTTAGATGGTTTTCGAGGAAGCAAAAAACAAAGTTATCCACAAGATGATGTGTTCAGGAAACATAAATGCCACAAAATGTGGTGGGTTTAAAGAAAAACTTATTCACAATCTACTCACGGTTTTTCGTCCGCTCGTTGCGTTTTTTTGTAAAGTTTTTTTCAAGATTTTCAGCCTACTAAATAACTGCGTCAACCTTGATTCGATTCATGTACGAAAACTTTTCCAACGTTCACCGCGTCTCTCAGTCGGGCGCAAGGCTTTACACCAAACGCCATGGTGTCGAGGCGAGGGGCGATTCGTCCGGTAACCGCTATTTCCGGTCGTCTATGAGCGGGAAAAACGGGCAAGAACACCGTTGGATCATTGTTGCAGGGGAGACGGAGGCCACAAAAATACCTTCCTCCTGGCTTATCCGGTTGCATCGTATTGCCGATGTGCCATTGTCTGTGGAAAGCATCTCCTGCCATTCCATGCACATGGCTTGTCAGCGTGGTCCGGCATGTCCGGGCAGTCTTCCGTTGGCGCCGGAAAATGAGTATCAAGCCTGGCATCCTCGCGAGTAAGAAGAACCTTCAGGGAGCACTTCGATGGGACGTAACGCAATTGAAACCGTTTTAGGCGCTGTGGTTCTGATGCTGGCGGCGTTGTTCATCATGTTCGCTTATTCCAGCTCCGATCTGCAGAAAGTGCAGGGCTATGCGATAAGCGCCAATTTTCCCATGGTGGACGGCCTGAAGGACGGCAGCGACGTGCGTATCAACGGCGTCAAGGTCGGCTCCATCTCAAGCCTGAACCTCATCACCGATCCCGGACCGAGTCAGTACCTGGTCAAGGTCCGAATGACCATTCTTCCGAGCGTGAAGCTGCCCATCGACACGATAGCCATGGTCGCTTCGGAAAGCCTGCTTGGCGGCAAGTACATGTCGCTTGAGATCGGGGTGGACGAGGAAACGATCAAAACCGACGGCACGGGACGCCTTACGCACACGCAAGCGCCCATGCGCCTTGACGACCTGATCGGGCAGCTTATTTACAGTTCCAAAAAGTCCGATGCGGGATCGTCGTCAAATGAACCTGCGCCAGCCGCCGCGGCGACACCGCCCGCTGCGCCAGCCGCACAAGCCACAACGGCAGCCCCTTCACAAGCGGTGACAACCGTGCCGGCAGCGCCGGCGGCAGTACGTTCGACGGTGCCATCCACTGCCGAGCAACCGGCGCATCCGTAATGGATAAAAAGCTTTTTCTTGTCTTGGCCGTTTGTCTGGCTTCCTTACCGGCTGCGGCTGCCGTGCCGGCGGAAGACCGGCCGATTGCCGTTTTGCGTATGCTCGACAAGATCACCGCGCGCGTCGAGGAACTGGACATACCGGCTGAGCGGCCTTTCAAGTTCGGGACGCTGATGATTACCGTTCGCGCATGTAAGGTTACGCCTCCCGAGGAAACGCCGGAGGCGGCGGCGTTCGTCGAGGTTGGCGAAATCAAGCCCGGCGAAGCCGAAGCAAGCGTTTTCAGGGGCTGGATGTTCGCGTCAAGCCCGGCGCTGTCGGCGATGGAGCATCCCGTTTACGACTTGTGGGTGACCGGCTGTAAAAACGCGGCGACCAGGTGATCCCAATTCTTCCCCGGCGGCAACGCGAGCTTGGCCGATTTATCAAGAGCCAGGCTTAACAGGTGATGATAGTTGGTCCGCGTGACTTCAAGAGTGCCGAATTGCGCCAGATGCGCGGTTTGGAACTGGGTGTCCAGCAGCGTGAACCCACGCGTCTTTAAAAGCGCGACAAGATAGACAAGCGCGATTTTGCTGGCGTTGGGACGGCGGCTGAACATGCTTTCGCCGAAGAAGGCGCTGCCGAGGCTGACGCCGTAAAGGCCCCCGATTAGCTCGTCTTCATGCCGGACTTCGACGCAGTGCGCGTGGCCGCGTTTATGAAGGTTTGTGTAAAGAGCGACAATTTCAGAATTGATCCACGTAATCGGCCGGTCGGGCGCGGGCGCCGCGCAAGACCTGATGACTTCGCTAAACGATGTATCGAGGCTTACGGTGAAGGCGTGCTGGCGAATGATACGGCGCAGCTTGTGCGAAACGTGAAAACGGTTGTCGAGCGGGATGACGGCGCGCATCGGCGGGTCGAACCAGCGCAATTCATTCGAAGCCGCGCTTTCGGCCATGGGAAAGATCCCCGCCGCGTAGGCGCGGAGAAGAACATCGGGGGTCAGGCGAAAGGAGCGGCTAGACATCGGGATTCATTAAGGTGAAGGCGCGAATCACTATAAGTTATTGAGAAAATTGGTTAATGCCAAGCGGGAAAGTCAGGCGTACAGACGGTGAAAGGGATTTATTCGCCGTTTTTCCTTCCGTTCAGGAAATTTTCCAGCCAGTGAATGTCGTAATCGCCGTTGATGAAGTCCGGCTGGTTGATGAGGCGTTGGTGCAGAGGCAGGGTCGTTTGCACGCCGCCGATCACGAATTCTTCCAAACTGCGGCGCAGGCGCAGCAGGCATTCGTTCCGGTTCGTGCCGTGGACGATCAACTTGGCGATCATGCTGTCGTAATGCGGCGGCACCGCGTAGCCGTGGTAGAGCGCGCTGTCCACGCGCACGCCAAGGCCGCCCGGCGCGTGGAAGTCGCTGATGCGTCCGGGCGACGGCGTGAACGTTTCGGGATTTTCGGCGTTGATGCGGCATTCGATGGCGTGGCCGTTGAGATTAATGTCGTCTTGCTTAAAGCTTAAAGGCAATCCGGCGGCAACGCGTATCTGTTCGCGCACCAGATCGATGCCGGTGATCATTTCCGTGACTGTGTGCTCGATCTGTAGGCGCGTGTTCATTTCGATGAAATAGAACTTGCCGTCTTCATAAAGGAACTCCACGGTGCCCACGCCGCGATAACCGAGTTTCTGGGCTACCCCGGCGGCCAGCTTGCCTATCTTTTGCCGCTCGCTTTCGTTGAGGCCGGGAGAGGGGGCTTCCTCGATGAGTTTTTGATGATTGCGTTGGATCGAGCAATCGCGTTCGCCGAAATGGACCGCGTTGCCATGCGTATCGCCCAGAAGCTGAACTTCGATATGGCGGGGGTGAAGCAGACATTTTTCGATGTAAACGTCGTCGTTGCCGAACGCCGCGCGGGCTTCGTTCCTGGCAAGTTTCCATGCTTCGCCAAGGTTGTCGGCGTTCGTGGCCATCTTCAGGCCTTTGCCGCCGCCGCCCGCCGCCGCCTTGATCAGAACAGGAAAGCCGATTTTTTGCGCGATTGAGAGGGCTTCTTTCTCGCTCCCTACAGGGCCATCGGAGCCGGGGACCGTCGGCAAGCCGAGGTCTTTGACGGTCTTCCGCCCCGCAACCTTGTCGCCCATCAGGCGTATATGGTCCGGCGTAGGGCCGATGAAGGCGAAGCCATGCTCTTCCACCATGCTGGCGAAAGAGGCGTTTTCCGCCATAAATCCGATCCCGGGATGGATGGCGTCCGCGCCCGTTATCGCCGCCGCCGTCAGGATAGCGGGAATGTTCAAATAGCTTTCTCTGGCCGGGGCCGGGCCAATGCAAACGCTTTCGTCGGCCAGCCGGACGTGCATGGCGTCCGCATCGGCCGTCGAGTGAACGGCAACCGTCTGGATGCCCATCTCGCGGCAGGCGCGATGGATGCGCAGGGCTATTTCACCCCGGTTGGCTATAAGGATTTTTTCGAACAAGGCGCGGCCTACAAAATGAGCAGGAGGGTTTCGCCGAACTCAACCGGCTTGGCGTCGCTTACCAGAATATCCCCGATCGTTCCGGCCACCGGCGCCTTGATAGGGTTCATGACCTTCATGGCCTCGATGATCAAAAGCGTATCCCCAGCCTTTACCTTGTCGCCGGTCTTCACAAAAGGCGCGGCACCGGGTTCGGGCGCGAGGTAGACCGTCCCGACCATGGGCGCGTCGACGGCCGTGCCTTTAATGGCTTTTTTCTCTTCCGCCGGAAAAGGCGCGGCGGGCGCGGCGGCGGGGAAAGCCGGGGACGTTACATGGACGGTTGAAGCCTGAGCGGCCACGCGGATGCGCTTGTCGCCTTCGGCGTATTCGATTTCGTTCAGCCCGGTTTCCTTCAGAAGAACGGCCAGTTTGCGGACAAAATCGGTATCGAGTTCAAAAACGCTCATCGCTTTTTCCTGTTATGGGATTTAATTATGGAGGCCAAACTTCTCAGGGCGTAAACGTAACCATCGATGCCAAGGCCGGAAATGACGCCCAGGGCAAGGCTTGAGATGAAAGACACGTGCCGGAATCGCTCGCGCGCGAAAATATTGGAGACATGAACCTCGATCACCGGAAGGCCCGCGAGCTTCAGCGCGTCGTGAATCGCAACCGAAGTATGCGTGTAGGCGCCCGCGTTGATCACGATGCCTTGATGCGTCGTCCGGCTTTTCTGGATCCACGTGACGAGATCGCCCTCGCTGTTGCTTTGGCGGCAGTCGGCCTCGAATCCCAGAGCCTTGGCCGTTTTGCGGCACAGCTCGTCGGCTTCGCGCAAAGTGGCCGAGCCGTAAAGTGACGGCTCGCGCGCGCCCAGCATGTTCAGGTTGGGCCCGTTTAACACCAGAATTCGCGGCAGTTTTTTTGCCATAACAGCCCCTCATGGAAGGATCCCCGCTTTCGCGGGGACCGGTTTCATATCGTTATTCTGTCCTGCGCGCGTAAAGGCCTATTTTTTCGCGTTTTTGCGAGCGTCCTCGACGGCTTTTTTCAACTGTTCGTACTGCATGGCGCCGGGATAAAGCTGGTCATTAATGATAAACGTCGGCGTGCCGTGCGCTCCGACTTCTTTCGCGAGCGCCTGATTGGCCTTGATGATCTTGTCGATCGATTCGTCGGCCATGTCTTTCTTCAGTTTCTCGACGTCAAGACCGGACGTCTTTGCGGCGTTGAAAATAACCTCGTCCGAAAGGCGTTCCTTCGTTTTCATGAGCGTTTCATGGAATTTCTGATACTTGCCCTGCTTGACGCTTGCCAGAGCGGCTTTGGAGGCTTGAACCGAATTGGGGCCGAGAATGGGCAATTCCTTGAAAACGAACTTAACTTTTTTGTCTTCGCCGACCACCTTAAAGATGTTGTCATAGGCCGTTTTGCAGAAGCCGCACTGATAGTCGAAAAATTCGACGAGCGTAACGTCTCCTTTGGGATTGCCTGCGATGGGCGATGAGGGGTCGTTATCGATCTTTTCGCGGTTATCCTTCAATGCCTGTTGGCTTTTGGCCGAAACCTCGGCTTCATCGCGATTCTGCATTTCTTGCGCCGCCTTAACCACCAGGTCGGGCTCTTTTTTGGTCAGGAGGTCGCGGACAATTTCTTCGATCGCCGCTTTTTGCGCGTCGGTGAAAACGTCGGCCGAAGGGGCGGGCGCCGCGGTGGGCGCAGGCTTGTCGGCGGCAAGCGTAAGAGCGGGGGTCAAGCCGAGGACCAGGACGCCCAACAACATGGCTGATCGATACATTAATGGTACTCCCGAAAAGAGTTAATGGATACAGACGGCCACAAAACCAAGTTTTCAAGCCCAAGTCAACGTTCCCGGTCTTCCTTGCACGGCCCTGAACTCAGGTTAACAAGGATTCACAAAAGAGGCGAAGAGTGATTCACTGGCCCTTCTGAAAGGGAGGGCGAGACAATGGAAGGCTTTGAAAAACCGAGGCTTAAGGGTTTATTGGATCATTTTGCGGTGA
>JAXGVG010000076.1:0-8551 GCA_040773965.1 Alphaproteobacteria bacterium
AACAGCGACGACCATGTGCCCGTCGCGCCGACATAAGCTTCCAGCGCATTCGTATCCGTGTTGTACCGGATCATGCCCTGCACGCCCGCGACGGGGCGGTTCGCGCTCGTATCTTTCGGCAGCAGCACGCTGCTGTAATCGGCCCCGCTCGCGCGGCCGAGATCGATGATTGTGCCGGTTGTGGGTGTGGTGCCTGCCGTCGCCGTTTGGCCCGTCAATATCATGCGCTTGTACAGCAAATCCGCGTAAATCGTGTTGCCGATGTTGAGCCAACTGCTCGTATCGGCGGCGGGCGTGTCAACCGCGTCGCTGTAGCCGATCAAAATGTTGTTCGAGCCGGTCGTCAGCGTTGTGCTGGCGACATAGGGACCCAGAACAAGATTGGCAAAACCGCTTGTAATCTTGTTTCCCGCTGCGGCGCCAAAGGCCGTGTTGTATCCACCCGTCGTCGTCTCGCTTAACGCATTAAAACCGAACGCCGAATTGTTGTGGCTAAGCGCGTTATAAAGCGCCCCGATTCCAAAAGCCGAATTGTTAGAGCCCGTTGTCGTTTGATTGAGGGCCGCAGCGCCAACGGCCGTGTTGTTGATGCCGGTGATGTTGGAGCCCAGCGTCCAGGCGCCAAGCGCCGTATTGTTGTTGCCGGTTGTCGTGTTGCTTAACGCGCCGGCGCCAAAAGCGGCGTTGTTGTTCGCGGATGAGTTGGAACTTAAGGCCCAAACGCCCATGGCCGTGTTATACAATCCCGTACCGGTCTGGGAGCCCAGGGCCCATGGACCGACCGCGATGCTTGTGTCGTCGCTGCCGGGCATATGGAGCATTTTAAGATTCGCAATATTATAGGCGCCCGACGTTGCCGTGACGTTGATGCTGCCGTTAACCTCCAGAAGCTGGGAGGGAGTTTCCGTTCCAATGCCGACGCTGCCTGTCGCCGTAACGCGCAAGCGTTCGGTGCCGGAAATCGATATGCTGACCGTCCCTGCCGTGCCGGAGAAAAGACCCGTCGTGATATCGTCGCCCCGGCTCGGGTTCGTGATAACTGCCGACGGGCCAAGATAAGCCGAAGCGCCTGCCGTGCCTGTGCTGGTGAGGAGCGTTTGCCATGCGGCCGTCGCTCCCTGATACGCCTCGACCGTGTTTGTCGTCGTATTGTACCGGATCATGCCCGTGATGCCCACCGTCGGCCGGTTGTCCATGGTATCGCGCGGCAACAACAAGCTGCTGTAAGCCGTGCCGCTTGCCGCGCTTAAATCGATAATCGTTCCTTCCGATGGCGTTGTCCCGGCCGTCGCCGTAGCGCCGGTGAGAATAATCCGCCGGTTCGCTAGATCGCCATAAAGCGTATTGCCGATGTTGAGCCAGTTGCGTGTGCCGGCCGCCGGCGTTGTCACCGACGCCGACGTGCCGATCAGGACGTTCCCGGAGCCGGTCGTAAGCGTCGTCGATCCGACGGAACGGCCAATGATGACGTTGTTTCCCCCTCCGTTAACGAGGTAACCCGCCTGATAGCCGAGCGCCACATTGCCCGCGCCTGTCGCGTTGGTAAATAAAGCGTCGGCGCCCAAGCCTGTGTTGTAAAGGGTTGCGCCGGTCTGCCCGTCTCCCGCCCCTGCGCCTACGGCCAGGCTCGTCGCATCGTCGGCAGGTAAATGCAGTATTTTCGTCGCGGACAGATAGTAGGCGTCCGAAACATTGATCGCGCCGTTAACATCAAGTTTTTGTGACGGTGTCGTCGTTCCAAGACCTACGCTTTGCGTCGCCGTCAGATAGAGAACGTTGGAGCCTCCCGTCACAAGCCCCATCGTATCGTCGCCGGGGCGGTAGATGCCTACGTTCGTATCATCCGTGAAATACAGCGCCGGGGCAGCCTCCGTCCCGTCCTCCAGGCCGATCGAACCTGTAATATCGCCTTCCACGTTGCCATATAACGTTCCCGTCAACGTGCCGAGGAAGCCGCCCGTAGCCGCCACCGAGCCCGAAAAGGTGGCGTTGCCGGACGAGCGGAGAATCGTCAATGCCGATCCTATCTGGGTACCGCCGTCGTCATAACGATCGATGAAAAAGTCTTGTGTGCCGGATCCCGTCGCGATAATCCATCGGCGGCTGTTTGCGTCTGTGGTAAACTGCAATTCTCCGGCTTCCGAGGATTCGTTGGAAATGCGCACGTTTCCGTCGTTGACGTGCAATCTTTCCATCGGCGTCGCCGTGCCAATCCCCAGATATCCGTTCGGATCCAGCACCATCTGAACCTGGCTTGCCGTCGAGAAAATCAGGTATCCGCCATCCGTCGCGCTTGTGTAAATGGATGAACCTACGCCGTTTGTGATGTGGTCCTGTTCATTCGAAACAAGGCTGCCTGATGTGACCCGGCCTTTGGCGTCGACCGTAACGAGGTTATAGGAGCCGGGCGTAACGCCGGTATTGCTCAACCGGCTGTCGCTTATCGTTTGCGAGGGAGCGGTATCCAGACTGAAAAGGCTGTCAAGCGCCGCCGAAGCCGACGTTTCGCCGGTGCCGCCGTTGGCAATCGCAACCGTTCCGGTGACATTTGCCGCGTTGCCAGAAATATGAATGTCCAGCGTTGGAGACAATGTGCCGGTAAGGCCAAGAATGTTCCAGGCCGACGCCGTGTTGGCGGCCGTAAACAGGGGACTGCCGATGGCGCCGCCGCCGAGCGTGGATCGCGCGCTTGTTGCCGTTTCCTCGACAAAAAGCGCGTCGCCGATTTCTCCGGCGCCCAATGTTGTACGGGCGCCGGAGGCCGTCGTTTCGACAAAAAGCGCATCCCCGACGGTGCCCGAATTGAGCAGTATTTGCCTTACCGATGCCGCCGTTGCCGTATCGAGGACGGAACTGCTGAACAGGTAATCGCCCATAACCGTTGCGCCCAGCGTCGCGCGCCCGCCGGAAGCCGTCGTTTCCACAAAAAGCGCGTCGCCGATGGTGCCCGAATTGAGCAATGTTTGCCGGACGGCTTCGGCCGTGGCGGAATCAAGAACCGTGCTGTTGAACAAATAACGGCCCATAACCGAGACGCCGAAATTGGTCAATGCGTCATAGGCGTTGTTGGCGCCGGTACCGCCGCTGGTTACGGGAAGCGGGGTTGAAAGATTCAGGGCCGTGAGCGTTGCCGTCGTTGCCGTTAGGGCATTAATCGCTGCCGTTCCGGTAATTGACAACATCGATGCCGTCATCGTTAACGCCGTCACATCGCCCGACGCCGTAACTAAAACCTGCGATCCCGTCGCGCCGTAACGGACATCGGCCGTGCCCGTAGCCTGCCAGAGCGCGGCGCGCTGAATGGCCTCGCCGACGTTAAGCCGTATCATCTGATCGTCGTTCTGGGCGACGGTGCTGGCGCAATTGCTTTCAAGTTTATTGTTCGCGCCGGCGGAAATCAGCAAAATGGCCGGGTCGCTTCCATCCGCACGGGCATTTTCCCAACGGCAATAAATGTAAAAATGTCCCCAGGGATCCAGCTGTTTTAACCCGGACCCGGCAGCGAAGACGCCCACTTCCTCCGGGCTGCCGTCGTCGTCTGCGGCATCGTAATCCGTAGGCAGTTTCGAGGCATCCCCCGCATCGACGTCGGCAAACTGAACCAGCTTCTCGGGCGCGTTAACGCAAGGCTCTCCCGTGCTTTGATGCGAACTCCGGGGAGGACAGAAAAGGCTGGCGTCTGTGCTCAATTCGGCTGTCGCGGCCAGGGTTGTTGCCGCCCCGCTCAACTCGTTCTTTGCCGCAACATTGTTGCTGATTGTGATGTTGCTGCGGAGGATCTGGCTATACCCGCTAAACAGAACGCCTGCGCCAACGCCTACAAGACCTAAAATGTACAGAATGGGCGCGATCGCAAAACCGGAACGCTTGTTTTTGCTCGGTTTTCCTTCGGGACACAAAAGACCTGCGCGCTGTTTTACAAACAGCACGGCGGATCTACGCGACGATGACGGACGCGGAGCATCGCGCTCCGATCCTTGATCTTCGCTCATCCCGTCCCCTTTCACCGAACATCCTTTCGGTGCGATTCGGGCTCCGGACACGTTTCGACATCCCGCGCCACAAGGCACGGAATGCAGTTTCGCGCCGAAACCGCAGGGTCAACATTGCGTTTATAATGGTTAATAATTGGTTCAGAGGCCGGGCTTTGTGGCGGATTAGAGCCGTATTTAAGACTGCTCCTCAGGCCTTTTGATTCGCGGTTAAACGGACGGCCCTGAGGGGTCCTTTTCGTAACAGTGCCGATATTGTTTCGAATGAGAAAAGGGCATGAAGTTTTTTGTTTTGTTTCAGAAACAAAACAATTGTCAATCTTTTGCCTGTTTTTATCCAGGAGAGCCGAAACGCATAATACAAAGAAGACGCATAACCGGGCTTCCTTATTTTCGCTGGCTGTTTTCCCATTGAGGCAATCAGAGCGAATGCATAAAACCTGACGCACACAGTTTCGGTTATAATATCATTTCCCGGTAATATTAAGTTTACGCCGGTGCCGGCGTCATCATATCGCCAAGCTTTGCGAGAAGATAATCGAGATCCTCGGATCCAAAATCCTCGTATTGAGTCAGAACGCGCTCGATGACCCGCGCGCGATAACGCTCCAGATCGTTTTGTCCGCCGTCCAGCTCCGTCTCGTGAACGACGTCCAGAGCCACGCGCACGGCGGCCAACAGCCCGGCGGGCATTCCGGCCTTTTCATACAGCGTTTTCAGGCCTAACCGTCCTGCGTCATGAATAAGAATTCGCGCGTTAACAAGCGGAACGTTGGCCATGATGGCTATGGCCGTCTCAAAAAAAACGACATCGCCCATGCATAGCGCGCGCAAAACGATGGAAGGCGTCAACCGTTTGTTGCGATACATTTGCACAACGAGTTTTTCAATATCCCTCTCGCTGCTTCCTGCCGCAAAATTGACGACGGTTTTTTCCCGGCTCTGCAAGATCAGGTCGGAAGCCATGCTCGACGACATCTCGTGGTGCGAAACAAGATAATCCTTCAATTTATCCGAAACGATGGCCGCAAGTCGCTCGGCGACCATAACGGGCAGAACGGCCCGGCGAACCATGGCCTCCTTGACGTTGTCGCTTGCCGAAAAGCGATCCATGGCTTTGTCGAGGCTTTGTTCCGTAATGCGCGCCGTCGCATTGTTCATAAGCACGGTCACGGCCTTTTCTCCAGCCGTCGTAATCAACGCCTCCGAAACCTTTTCCGAAACATTGGGCCTGTTTGCAATGGCTTCATGTTTCGTCGCCGATCCGCTGCTGACAATAGCGATAAGATCGGTATCCGTCAGCACCATTGAATTTTCGAGAATGGGCAGCGCTACGGCTTCGACATCGCTGGCAAGCCTCAATGCCACGTCGTGAGGAAGCCGGACGGCATGCCTGAGGCTTTGTGAAAGCGCCTGACGAACCGAAAGTTCAATGTCTTTGGCCATCAGCCGAACAACGTCGTGAGCAAGCTGCAGTTCATTGTCTGTCAGTTTGGGGCTGTCTATTTCCTGGGCCAATTTGCCCGCAACCTCAGCCCGCACAAGCGGCGACGGCTCCTTTAACAAACGATCGACGTCGGCCTTGGATAGATGCGATGCCATGCTATGAGCCCTCTGTGCTTCCCTTGTCGCCGCCTCTAGAGACAAACCTTGCACAGACAGAATTCGTGCAGGCCGTCTTTTTTGTTTACCACAGCAATTTAAAAGCGTTATTTCCGGACTGAAGGATAATTATCCGTGCGAAGGCTTGCCTATTTATTAATGTCACTGTTTTTCCTTCACCTTTGGTTAGAATCCGGTTAACTCTATTCTGCCTTTATCTCTTTTGCCGGACATTTTGTCATGGATCTTAAAACGCACATTCGAAGCATACCCGATTTTCCGAAGCCCGGTATCCTGTTTTACGATATCGGCACCCTGCTGGCGCATGGGGCCGCCTGGAATTATACCATTGATCGGCTTGCCGAAATCGTCAGCGCGGAAAAACCACAAGTTTTGTTGGGAATTGAATCGCGAGGATTCATCGTCGCCGCGCCTTTGGCCGCCAAACTTGGAACCGGCTTTGTCATGATCCGTAAAAAAGGCAAGCTTCCGGGAAAAATCGTCAGACACAGTTACGCTCTTGAATACGGCTCGGATACGATCGAAATCCAGGAAGACATGATAAGGCCGGGACAGCGCGTCGTTATCCTTGACGATTTGCTTGCCACGGGGGGCACAGCAAATGCTTCCATATCCCTGGCAAGACAAATGGGGGCCGAAGTAACGCTTGCCGCTTTTATCATAGAGCTTGATTTTCTTGGGGGACGTTCAAAACTCGACGTGCCGGTAACGAGCCTGGTAAGCTACAGCGAATAGCCTGTCTTCAGTTGGCGAAAGAGGGCGTTGGCGTTCCCGGCATAACGGCCATGCAACCTTGTCCGTGTTTAACCAGATAGGCGCAAATGGATCGGGCCGTTTTTTCTTCCATGCCCATAAAACGGGCCCGATAAATGACATTGCCGTCGCTGGCGGATACTTTCTGAAGGATCTGATCCGTGCGGCCCAGCAATTGGGGCATATTCCGCGCCATGACCGCGAGCGCCCTCTGGCCTGCAACGGCTTCGCTATAGGCTCCGATTTGAATGCCCCATGTCCCCGCTGGCGCCGATGCCCCCTCATCAAAGGACGGGACTCTCGAAGAAGTAAACACAGAGGCAACTTTCGTAGGCAAGGCTATATAGCGGCTATCTTCCATGTCTTCCCCATCGCCCTGAGCCTCTGCGGTATCCGGCGATCCGTCTTCATAGTCACTATCTTCGCTCCCGGCACGAACATGGTAGATATGAGGTTCCATTCCGGCATAAGCGTTGGCACACCCTAGATCGAGAATGGCAGCCATCTGGTTGTCCCTTGACGCCGTCGAGCGTCCGCCAAAAACAGCGCCAATAAGCCTGGTGTTTTCCCTCACGGCAGAAGCCACCAAATTGAACCCGGAGGCGCGGACATAGCCCGTCTTGATGCCGTCCATGCCATCATATCGCTCCATTAAGTGATTGTGATTGTTGTGTTTTTTCCCGGCATATGTGAAACTTTCTCGTCCGAACCAAGCGTAATATTGGGGATAATGATAGATAAGCGCGTGCGCCAGCATTGCCATATCGCGGGCCGTGCTAACCTGATAGGGGTGCGGAAGTCCGGAAGAGTTGTAAAATTTGGTCTTTTTCATGCCGAGGGATTTGGCTTGTCTCGTCATAACCTGCGCAAATCGCTCCTCGCTCCCGCCCAGGGCCTCTGCCAACACAGCGGCCGCGTCGTTCGCCGATTTCGTGACAACGCCCATGATGGCATCTTTAGCGCGAATGCTTTGCCCGCGCTTGAGTCCAAGCTTTGACGGCGACTGAGCGGCTGCATGAGCTGAAACAGGCAATCGTTGGTCAAGGCTAAGTTTTCCTGCTTCAAGTGCTTGAAATGTAATATAAAGAGTCATCATTTTTGTTAAAGAGGCCGGATGACGAAGGCTGTCCGCGTTCGTTGCTCGCAATATACGACCGGTTCGAGCCTCAATAACAATATCCGAATACAGTGCACCCCTGTCAACGGGCAGAACCTTGTGTCTTTTTGGGGGACCAGAACGGCGGGGACGCGTGCGCGATTTGGCTTCAGCCTCTGAAGCAATCAGCGCGCTTACGGTAAGAAGAATAAGTGTAATTTTGGCGGTTTTCCGCCAGAATGCACAGCTTAACATGGGGCCTAATCTCTGATTCGCGGCGATTCAGGGTTGGGTAGCATCTAGCGAATACTATTGAAAAGCAAGGATGTTAATTTTTTCCAAATCATGACAAGGTTTGCTTGACACGGAATGATGTCCGCCATATGTTAACAATTATGTTGCAGTGCAACATAATTGTTACGACCCCGAATTCAGTACCTTAACGCACCCCGCCAACGTCCAAAACTCATCCTATGGGAGGGATTCTATGCAGCAAACAACGACGGAACAAATTGACAAGATAACGGACAACCTGATGAAAGCCTGCTCAGATTTGAACGCCATTATGCGCGATTCCATGAATGCAGCTCTCCAGTCGGCCACAGCCCTAACGAAGGGATATGAGGAGGTGTGCGATTCCGTTAACACAATCGTTCAGAAGTCCATTGAAAACAGCGCCCAGGCCAGCCGAGCCCTGGTCAACGCCAAAACGGTGCACGATCTGATGGATACGCACTCGAATCTTCTGAAAAACGGTTTCGACAACATACTCGCCGAAATGAACAACATCACCCAGCTTTCAGCGCGCATTGCCCAACAAGCCGCCGAGCCCGTGACCAATCATGTCAACGCAACGATCAACAAAATCTCGAAGAACAAGGCCGCTTAAGCCTGCTTCTTCCTAAATCTACCGTTAACAGAACCCCCGGTTTATATCCGGGGGTTTCAGACTGCTGACAAAGTGTCGAAAAGCCTGGCGAAGAGCTGGGCTTTTTGATTCAATGGGGCATGTTGAAACGCCAAACAGCCCAGCAAACCGAGCTTGAGATGGTAACGATTGAGAGCTTGGTTCCCTCTGATCACCTGC
>JAXGVG010000077.1:0-8472 GCA_040773965.1 Alphaproteobacteria bacterium
GCACACGCCCACCAGCGTGCGCACCAGCGCCTCTTCATGAAGGCCGTACCGCCCGCGCACGCCGAGCTTGAGCCGCAAGGGACGGCAATCCTCGGTTTCGTCGAAACGCATGGCGTGCAAGGGCTGGAGCGAAAGCACGAGGCCGGCGTGCGCTTCCTGGGGGCGGATGAACTGCCGGGCGTCCTTTTCGCGCCGCTCCAGCGCCGCCATGACGTTCTCAACCGTGCCGTTACGCTGTTTCACGTCGCGCAGAAGCTTGAAATAGCGGCGCAGGCGTTCGTCCATCGCCAGATAGATGCCCAGATCGTAACGCTCGCGCAAAATAGGCAGATAAAGGGCGTGCAGGCCGCTTACCAGAATGAAATCGTTGCTTTTCGTGCAGCGGTTTTTGCTTTTGCGGCCGCTGACGTGATCGTAATGCGGTTTCTGGATCGACTTGCCGTCGGCCAGCGCGATGGCGTCGCGCGCGAATTGCTGGAGGTCATTGGCGCGCGGGTTCAGGTGCGTCATAGCCTGCCACATGGGTTTGTGGCGGTCCCAGAAGTGATAGTCGTCGCCCGACAGCGCCGCAACCGAATGCCTGCCCAAGAGGCCCGTCAGCGACTGCACCAGCGTGTCCTTGCCCGCGCCGGAATCCCCCGCGATGCCGACGACGAACGAACGGCGGCTGATGCGGAAAAAGTCGTTGGCGCGTATTGTCGCCAGCCAGATGCGGAACATGATGACGAGCCCCATCGTGAGCAGCGCCGTGTTCAGAAGCCCCTGCCCCCGTTCGCCAAGCATGCTTTCCAGATCCGCCGCAAAATGGTTGACCGCGAGGCTGCCGAGTATAACGGGCTGTTCCATTGCCAGAAAATTGCACGCCACATAAAGAAGCGTAAAGGTATACGCCAGCGCCACCGCAAACCTGCCGCTGATCGCTTGATAGAAGACGAGCAAAGGCAACACCCAAAGGAACCACCCGGGCGCGGCGGGCGTCAGGAGAAGAACGAGGAAGAACGAGATGCCGAGCAGCGCGAAAAACAGGTCGAAGCTCAAACGGCGAATATGCCAGGCCGTATAAACCATCAATAAATAGGCCATAGGCAGGATGTAAAAGGTCGCGCCGCTGCCGCCGTTGATGGCTAGCGTGTAGATTTTTTCCATCTCCGGATTGCTGAACAGCATTCGCAAGGCGTCCGGCGAGACGAGAAACGGCACGCCGAAGACGCCCGTCGCCAGCGCCAGTCCCGCCAGAAAAGGCTTGAGAAGATGGCGTAGCGCCTTTTTCCGGTAAAGATAAATGACGAACAACGGCGCCGCCAGCAGCATGCTGAGCTTGGCGGAAATCGCCGCGCCGCACAGCGCACCTGCGCTTGTCGCGCGCAGGCGGCGGAGATGAAGCAGCGCAAGGCAGAGGAAGAAAACGGGGATAATGTCGTTCAGCCCAAGCCAGTACGCCGCGAACAAAAGGATCGGCGACCACCAATAGGCCAAAAGCAGGCGGCGGTCCGACATCGTTATAAGGTTTTTAAGGACGATCAAAAGGCCGATATCCGCCGCCAGCAAGGTCAGGCCATAGCCCCAATAGACCGGAAACCCGAGCGCGTTAACAAGCGCCGTCAGCGGTAAAAACGCAAACCACATCACGTAGCCGTAAGGAAACGCCCGCAAGGCACCGCCCGCTTCCAGAAACGCGCGGTACGGATCGAGGCCGAAAAACCGGACGCTGTTCTCCAGAAAAGGCACGTACCATTCGGTGGCCGCCGCCGGAAGGACAGCCACAATCAAAAGCAGGCGCAGGGCCAGTCCCGTGCCGAACAGCGGATGTTTAAAGAGAGCTTTCACGCAAGGCCTCTTGTCTTGGCATTATAATGCGCCGCGAGTCTCGCGTAGTTTATTGCGCAATTCAAGACTGTAGGCGACGGTGCGGCGGATAAACCTGGCTTTGGCCTTCCAATCCACGTTCCAGTGCGAAACGCCGTACGCCCGTTCGCCGAAACGCACCGGGAATCGGCGAATCGGCAGCCCGGCGCAAACCGCCATGTAATAGGCATATAAGTCGAGCGAAAAATCGTGCGGCGGATCGCGCCATGTGAGGAAAAACTGGCGCGAGAACATCGTCGGCTGCGCGTTGATGTCCCACAAGGGCCGGCGGAGCAGAATGGATTCGAAGGCGCTCATGCCCATGGTGAAGAACGTGTCTCCCGCCGGGCGGCCATAGCGCAGGCCTTTCACGAACTGGTTGCGCCCGTAACGTTCGAACACATCCATCCCGCACACTATATCCAGAGGATCGGTTTGCATGTCGGCGTGCGTCCAGCCGAGAATATTGCCTTCGGCCGCGCGAAGGCCGCTTAAAATGCCGAAACCGTAGCCCTGGTTCACGTCGACGCGCACGCTGCGGCATCCCGGATAGCGCGGGAGCCTTTCCTTGAGAATGCGGGGGGTGTTGTCGGTCGAACCGTTATCGACGAGGATGATCTCACACTTGCCCGGTTCGATAACCTTGATGCAGCGTTCCAGCAAATGCGGCAAACTGGCCGCCTCGTTGTAACAGGGGATGACGAGCGAAAAGATCATGGCGCAGTTCCTTCGCGGGGCGCGCGGGGCCGGAAGACGAAGAACTTCATGCCCAGAAAGTTAAGAGTCGCCGACACGCCTGTGGCGATAAGGAAAGCGATTTGCACGGCTTGAATCATTACTTCAAGAGCAAATAAAAAGAAGCGGTTGATCAGGACGTTAGCCGCAAGCGTTAAACCATAGAGCAAACAGAATCGGGGCAGGCTGTTGGGCTTGTGCGCCACATGGCCAAAGGTCCACAGGCGGTTGGCGGCATAGGCGAAGACGGTTCCCGTTACGAATCCCACGGCCTTGGCGGGGTTATAGTCTATGCCGGTCCACAAAAGCAGTTTGTATGTCAGAAAATCCACCCCAACGGTCGTCGCGCCGACGATCAGGAAAACGGGGATTTCCTTGCGGATCATGCTCCGAACTCCGGCATGGAAGGAATCTGTTCCCTGAAACGTTCCTCCAGCGCGGCGACGTTTTCTTTCGGCACGCGCGGATCGGATTCAAGACGGTAGGGATGCGCGGGCCATTTGTGAAAGCACGACTGCCAGTATTCGAACGTGCGCAAATCGTTCGGCGTGCCCCAGCATAGATAGCTGTCCACCTCGAAAAGACGGCAGCCCATGTCGAGCGCAAGCGCGTCGTTCACGCAGGTGTCGATGTAATACTCGCCGTTGACCTTGCCCTCGCGGCCGGTCATGCGTTCGACGCAACGCCTGTAAGCTTCCGCCGAGCGAAAAGTGAACGTGCCAAGCACAATCGGATCGTTCGCCGGATCGTCCAGCGGCACCTTGACGGAAACGCGGCCGATCGCCTCGCCCGCCGCGTCGATCCAGCCGTACATTTTCGGGTAGCGCGCCGCGTTCGCGTAACCGCGCACGCCCCACACCACGACGTCCGTTTCCGGGGCTTTCATCAGGGCCGCGAGTTTGCCCGCGTCATACAGCGCGCCGTTGTCGCACGCGCCGAAGGTGATCGGCCCCGGCACCTCGCCGTCCGGGAAGGCTTTTTCCGCCGCCTCAAGCCCCAGCAAGGCCGTGCACGCCTGCCCTTCCGTTACGCTCTCCAGCGTTTCGATCAGCACCGAGGGAAATTGTCTTTTCAGACTGTCCGCAATTTCCTCGTAGCCCGGCATGTCGCGGCGGAGGACAAAGACGTAACGGTCCGCCTTAGGCAAATCCCGGGTAGCCTGCAGCACCATCGGCAGGCCCGAAACCGGGATCAGCGGTTTGGTCGTCGCGTAGCCCTCTTTCAAAAAACGCTGGCCGAGGCCCGCCATCGGCACGATGACCGTGCCTCCCAGATAGTTTTGTTGCGCGAATTTCGGATCGATCAGCCGCCGGAACGTTTTCGACCAGTAATTGTATTCCGCAACGTCTTCCGGCGCGCCCCATTGCATAAAGTGCTGAAGCTCATACACCGCGATTTTGCGCCCGGCCTCCAGCAACGGCCTGTACGTCATGCTGACGTAATATTCGCCTTCCGTATGCAACTTTTGCGCCATCTGCGCGCGCATGGCTTCCAGCATCAACTGTCCCGTGGTAAAGCAATACGTGCCGCTTGAAGCGTACTCCTCCATCCGGTTTTCGGTGAACGGCTGTTTTTCCCGGATGTCCAGCAGCCAGCCGTTTTCTTCGCGCATATAGGCGTAGTTCGTGCCGCCCAGCGAATGCGGGTGAAAGCCTTTATAGGCAGGAATCGCGCCATCGCACCGGCATTGCTTCACGAAAGCCTTGAAGCGCTCCCAGTTCCAATAGCACGTGAAGTCGCAGTAGTTGACGATGATCGGCCCATTTTGATCGATCGCGTCCGCCGCCTGCAGGACCGCATGCACAGGGCCCAGCTTGTGCGGATCGATTCCCACGACCTTTCCCCTCGGACAATAACGCTTGAGCGTCTCCTCCATGCGGTAGGCCGGGTTGTTAAGATGGTCCTTGTTGCAGATGAAAAGAAATTCGTCCTCGCCCGGAAACATGCCGGCGACGTGCGCGATGACCGGCTTGCCCTCGATTTCGATCAACGGTTTGGGCACATCATACCCGGCCTGTCGAAACCTTTCGCCGAAGCCGGACATGGGAATGACGATTTGCATGTCTTCCTCTTTTCTTCAGGCGGCCAGAAGACCCCTAACGTCCGTTTCGGTAATCTCCCTGTAGGCGCGGAAATCGAGGGTCCCGATTTTATTGCCCGCTTTCTGCAGAAGTGCCAGATCGCGCGTCCACAGCCACGGAAACTTGGTGCAAACGGCATCGCCATTGACGCCTTCCCGCTCAAGCTCCTGACGGTAACGGAGGACGCCCTGATAAAACACGGTTAATTCGTCCGCGCTGTAGTCCGCGCCGTAGCGGTGAACGTAAAGCTCCGGCGAGCAGATGCAGAGCTTGACGCCCAGCGCCTGAAGCTTTTGCGCCTGCGCGCCCGACACCGGGCGGTAAGCCCTGGCAATGTCCTGCAGCAAGCCGCGTTGCCAGCAATCGACCCAGACCCACTGCGGCGCGGCCTGGCCCGCTTTTTTCATGTCTTCCGCGATGCGGATCACGTCGTCCGCGTTGCGGTATTTCCAGACGCGGATTCCGTTTTGATGCGTGGCGTTTTGTTCTTGAAAAATGTCCGCCTGAACCTCCATCTCGTTCAGGAAGTAGAAATCCGTCACCTTGTTTTGCGCCAGAAGGGGTTTCACGAATTGTTCGGCGTTTTCCCGTTTACAGTCCACGATGAACCCGGCCACGCCCGCCTTGAGCGCCGCCGGAATATACGCCGCCAGCTTGTCCGGAACGGGGTTGGTTTGCGCAGGAGGCGCCGTCAGGGGATCGTGAATGAGGTAGGGCGTTCCTTCATGAATTTCGATATCGATTTCCACCCAGCACCCGCGCGGCAGTCCCGCAAGTTCCTCGATGCGGTTACGGCGATGGATGACAAGAAGGGGGACCGGCGTTGACATGCGCTTCTCATAGAATCGGGAGTCTTAGCAGAGTCCCGAATTCATAAAGGAACAGCGGCAAGCTCGGCAAGCTTTTCGGCTTTATTGACGAAGTTGCGCACCTGCCCGATGGGCCCGCTGTTGCCCAGCCTTACGCGGCAGGGAACGGAACTTCGAGGCATGCCGGATTGCACTTCGGGCAACGGCATGTCGTGGCCCTTGAATTTGATCCAGCAGGTGAAATGAGGCCTGTATTTTTCGCCGCGCGGCGTAATGAACCCCTCTTCGCTTCCCAGTCCCTTGACCAGCGCCACGGCGATTCGTTCCTGCATATCGAGCAGCGCCTTGTTTCTGTTGACGAGAATCCAGTACATATCGGAAGGACGGTAGGCATTGGCCCAATCGCCACGGATCAAAGGCTCAAGCAGGAAAGCGCTGTTGTCGACGGCGGTAAGCGCGCCGATATCGAGGGCTATAGCCTCGCCCACAACGGCATCCAGCGCGCGGGACAGGGAAGCCAGCGTTTTTTCATCGTTCGGCACGCGCACATGCATGACCGAGCAATGCGTCCATGAATCGACGCTTTCTTTGGGCCGGTTATTCACCAAGTATTCCGAAGGATTTAGCGCGTTAAGCTCGCCGGAAACCTTAGCAACCGCTTGGTTGAAGCGCGCGCCCTCAGGATCGGCCTCATCGGGCATGAGGCAAAGGTTGAGGATGATGTGCGGATCGTTCATGGCTGGAAATGAGGCAAGAGACGGCTGTTCCGGACATAGGGGACATGAAAGATCCGGTAAACGGTATTACACATCTCGGGATTGGCGGCAACGATCATGCCTCCCCGGTAGGGAATGTATTCGCTGTTGCTATCGTGCGATACAAGATTGATTTTTCCGTTTAAATCGGGACCCGGATCGGAAACGAGGTAAGGCACGCCATCGAAACGCGCCGCATAGCCGCCCGCTTCCTTTAGAATAAGGGCAGGAGCCAGATGATCCCAGGGTTTTAGCCCGGGCATAACGGCAAAATGCAGTTTTCCCATCAGCATTTTGATATAGGCCCATGAACAGCAGTTCTTGACATCGATAACGCAACCAAAAGCCGAGGCGCGTTTCCGCAGTTCGACAAACGGCACGCGTTTATCCGCGCCATTAAGATATATTTCCTCCACCAACGCATCGGCATAGTTGGCAGGATGAAGCTCGGCAATTCCGCCTTGCCATTGGCCGGGATCGGCAGGCGCTTCGTGAAGAGCGATTTTTTTCCCATTCAGAAACGCGCCCTGTCCCACATGCGCCGTGAACATCATATCCTGGCAAGGCGCGTACATCCATCCCGCAAGAGCGATGCCGTTGACGACAAGCGCGAGAAGAACGCTGAATTCCCGGTCGGCTTCGTTTAACTCCTGTTTCGATTTTAATTTTACCGCCCCCCGGGCGAAATTGACCGTGCCATCGACCGGATCGATGACCGAGTTTATGCCTTCGCCATGAAACGTTCTAAAAAAGTCTTCGCGAGCTTTCGGCGTAAGATCGTTTTCTTCGGCTATGATTTTCGTTTTCAGGTTCTTAAGTTCCGGATGCGCCTTCAGCAAGGGGAACAACATTTCCAAACGCTCTTCAAGCGCCTTTTGGCAACGGCTGTCGGCATAAGTCAGCGGGTTTTCTTTTTCGGCCTGAAATTTTTGGCCCTGGACTTCGTCCTTTTTATAAACAAGCCCCAAGTCTTGCCTGCCTTCAAAAACAGGCAAAACTATTTCCTTTCCCGTTTTTCGAACGAGTTCTGTAATTTCATCGAAAACGGGCATATACGGCATCGTAATATCCTGTCAATTATTGGCCGAATACTATTTTTCCCAAATCATGTCCAGCGCATGACTGTCTTTTGGATTGAAGAAATCCCCGCATCCTTGCTGGGCCATTGTAAACGTTAGTTTTTTCGTACCATTTATTGGCGGCACACGGACGACAACCGGCAATAAACGTTCCTCCCCCGGCTTCAACGGCGATTGAAGAACCGAGGGCCATGTGAAAGCGGGAACGAGCTGATTGTTCGCCTCCCAACGCCAGTAGTGGATAAGTTTCACGGAACCGGTCGTGTGCGCCGTTGTCCATGTTTGGGTTGAATTGTTTTTGACGCGAATGGAAAAAACAAAATATTCGTCTTGTCCCACCAGACGGGCGAAAAAGTTATTTTTGTAAAAATCCTCCTTGCCCGCAATCTCGAGCGCGTAATCCAGCCGTGGCAAACACGGCGCGAAAAAGGGAAAAGCGCTTATATCGGCATCTTTTTCATAAATCGTTCCATATTGCATCTGCGTCGAGGGCGGGGTCATAACGCGAAGCCAGAGCGTCGGCTGGGGAAGAAGTAAGCAAACAAGCATCACCGCCAGAATTTCACGCGACACTTTTTTCCGCAAACCTATGTGACAGAAAAGGACAACAGCAAAACAGATCGAAACGGTTTTCAGGAAACCCGTATGATGGCGCATCACGGTGTCGCCAAAAAACAGATAGGTCGAGAAAATAACCAGAAACGCGCCGCCGAGCCCGGCATAAAGTTGCGCCTCGCGATCCCGTTCGCTCCCCCACAAACGGCGCAAAAGAGCAAACAGAAAGCCGAACGACAGCATAAGAAGAACGATGAACGAAAAAAGACCGGCGGCCTCACGAAAAGCGGGTATGCCGCCGCCGAAAATAGGGTGTTCGCCTATCAGCGCCCTGAGCGTGAAAAAGCCCAAGCTTGCCAGAGGTGTAAAGGCCAGAAGGCCTTCCTTAAACACGTCGATCGATGGCATGTCCGCGAAATGAATCTTTAGATAAAGCTGCCAGGCGCCAAAGACCGCCACAGGCAGCGCAACCGGAAGAAGCGCATATACGGCATGCCGCGATAAGAGCGTTTTCCGGAAACGCCACGCCTCGGCCAGCGCGAGGCCTATGGCCACCACGATGTAAATCTCGCGCGACAAAACGGCGAGCGCCATGCTCGCGGCATAAAGCCAC
>JAXGVG010000078.1:0-8441 GCA_040773965.1 Alphaproteobacteria bacterium
CCCTGAATCTTGTGGGGCCCGGCCTTGCCGCCGGACAAAACCGGACTGCCCGCCGGTTCCACCGCCACGATCTTCACGCCGGGCTTGCGGCTTTTAAGCTCCTCCGCAACCCCTTGAATCGTGCCGCCGGTGCCGACGCAGGCGACGAAAGCATCCACCTTCCCTTGCGTGTCGGCCCAGATTTCAGCCCCTGTCGTTTGCCGGTGAACTACGGCATTTGCCGGGTTGGTGAATTGCTGAAGCATCAGCGCTTTCGGGTTGCTTGCGACGATTTCTCCGGCTTTTTTGATAGAGCCCGCCATGCCTTCCGCCGCCGGGGTCAATTCGATTACCGCGCCCAAGTATTTCAATAGCTTGCGCCTTTCGACCGACATGTCGTCCGGCATTGTGAGGATCAGGCGGTATCCCTTCACCGCCGCGATGAACGCAAGCCCGATGCCCGTGTTCCCGGACGTCGGTTCGACGAGGATCGTGTCTTTCGTGAGTTTCCCTTCCGCTTCGGCAGCTTCGATCATGCCGACGGCCAGACGGTCCTTGACGGAAGCCAGCGGATTGAAGAATTCCAGCTTGGCGTAAACCGCGCCCACGCATCCGGCCTCCTGCGGCAACCGGTTGAGACGGACAAGAGGCGTGTCGCCAATCGTCTCTACGATGTCGTTGTAAACCTTCCCGCGCCCCCTGGTGCGGAAGGAGACATGATCGGACGAGGACATAATAAATCGCTCCAACTCATCGAATTGATGGGGATACTAATTTAGGCGGGTTGATAACGATTGTCCAAGCGCGAGAGTTGGGGAGGATAATTATTGGCCCGAATGGCATATCTTCCTTCATTCTTGGCGTTATAGAGAAGAATATCGGCACGTCGAATAGCCTCCGGGACAGCGACCTTCTCTTCGAGTGGATCAAAGAAATAAACGCCCGCGCTTACGGTAATCCGAACGCCGGTTCCGTTAACCGGTTTTTGAACAATGGCTTTTTGCAATCGTCTCGCCAACGCATGAGCGGCCCTTCTCCCGCTTGTGCATCCGACAAAAAGAAACTCCTCTCCGCCATAACGCCCCAGGCAATCTTCATTTCGCTTTACGCCATTAACTCTTTCGACCAACACGCGAAGAGCTTTATCGCCAACGTCATGGCCATACGTGTCGTTAATCTTTTTAAAATGATCGATGTCGAAAAATATAAAGGTGATGTATTCTTTTTCATTCTTGTTTTTTCTGCGTCTTGATTTGCTAATCATCTTCTTCGCGGCACATTCGATTGCCCTTCTGTTCAATGCTTTTGTCAATTCATCGGTTGTGGCTTCGGCTTCCAACACGGCATTTTTTTTCAAGAGCGCCCGAACTTGATTTTTCAAGATATAGTTTTCCCTCTCGACGAGCTTCAAACGCGCCGCAACGTCTCGCAGGTCATCGAACATGAGGAGGCCGGCTACTTCCCTGTTTGCCTGCAGGAAGTATTCCGTGTTTTGTCCCGCTGTAGCTGCCGCCACGCCCATGGTTAACAATCCTTTGGGAATAATTACTCGGTTCGCCCCTCAGGGCGCCAAAAAATCAAAAATACGTGGAGAAGTATAGCACAAAAAGCGTGAAACTAATTGGGTGAATGTCGGGTATTTTTTTAAGCATGAATTTAACCAAACCGCTTTTGATTTGCCTTGGCTTTTTTTCTTTGCTCCTCATACGCGCGCACACTGGCTTCTCTCGGCGAGCCGGAATCAGGATGCACCGTTCGCCTCACCCATCCGCAAAACACCTGTGAATGATCGGTTGTTTCGCGTGAAGAAGAGCCAAATCCTTTTTTCATTTTAACGCTCTCCATTTTTTCCTTTTAATCCTCAATCACAACTCCGCTTGAAAACTCGTTTTTATAATGCCGACCATATTAATCCAAGACCATGAAACTAAATAACAAAAAGCCTCATAGACATAGACATTGAGCGGTCATTTTACTTAACGAATATGTTCAGACGGCGATTTTGACTCCTTTACGGTTTTCTTTTTTTGCACCTAGGGCCATTCCATAAAGTACAAAAGATGGCCTTTTTATCAACCAAATATTGCTCATGTCAAGTTAAAGTGGGTAATATTATTACTATTTATGGACATATTTTGTATTATTGATTATTTTGTTGATTGCCGTTGCGCAACAGACACTATCCGTTGCGGCCTCGGAATTTTCTCTTCGAAAAGCACATTTATCGAAGCCGGTATCCATTCCCGGTCCAATCGTTAGGAAAGCCGTTAAAGAACAAACGCCTTCGGCAAAATCAGGAGATGGATTCCCGGCTTACGCCGGAATGACGGCTTTGGGGAGGACGATTCATCCTGAACGGAAAATGCGTTACTCCCCGCGCCGATATACGTGCCTCGGCCAATGCCGGGTTTTTTGACGCAAGGTTGGCGTTAATGAAGAAAGTTAGTGAAAGAAAAATCCCTGAACACTTTTTCAGCGCAGGTATGATTATACTTTACGCTCCGAATCGGCCCGTCAATTTTCGTTATCCAAAACGAAAGAAAATTAATCAGCCCCGGGAAAACCACGCGCACCTCCTCAGGCGGCTGTTCAATCCCAAGATATTCAATTTTCAGGATGCTCCCCACATCGCCATGTCCTGTCAATTGCTCAACGCGCTTCGCAGGCGCTATATTGTTAATAATCGGATCGGCCCCATGCTTGCCTGCAGGCATAATGACGGCAAAGTCGGTCGAAACATGCACGAAAGACTGAAGAATATGGGGATGATCCGGAATCCTGTATTCGACGACCTTAAGCACCTCCCGTTCCGATGCCAGACGCGCAGCATTTCCCTGACGGCGCAATTCGTCACATGCCGACATAAACAAATCCTGAAGATGTGGTATCATTTTTTTCTGCCGCGCGCGAATGAGTTTGACGTCAACAGGCTTGGCCGACTCAGGGACAAAAACGATTTGCATGGCATCTTTAGCCAACAGTTCTTCGCCGAACGGATCGTCCCAATTCGATAAATGAATATTCGATTCCATGGTTTTTATCCCTTGCTATTCCGGTCTTGGAAAATGACGATTATATTGATTAGGAAAAAAACATCAAGGCTTGTTTGCAAGCCTAATTGGCTTTTTTCCCTTCCGCTTCCCTTTTGCGCCGGGCCCAGTCTTTCAGGTCCGTTTGGCGGCTGCGCGCGACCGAGAGCGCATCGTTCGGCACGTCCATCGTGATCGCGCTCCCCGCGCCGATATACGCGCCGTTGCCGACCGTCAAGGGCGCGACAAGCGTCGAATTCGATCCTATAAAAGCGTCCTCTCCGATTTTCGTTTGCGTCTTCCGGTAGCCGTCGTAGTTGCATGTGATCGTGCCCGCGCCGATGTTCGTCCGCGCACCTATCGTCGCATCGCCGACATAGGACAGGTGATTGATCTTCGCGCCTTCGGCGACGTCCGTGTTCTTGATTTCGACGAAATTGCCGATATGCGCCCCCTCGCCTATCGTCGAACCCGGGCGCAAACGGGCGAATGGCCCGACAATCGCGCCCTTTTCCACGCGCACGCCTTCCAGATGGCAGAACGGGCGGATTTCAACGCCGTCCGCAATCTCGACGCCGGGACCGAAGAAAACATTCGGGCCGATGGTCACGTCGCGGCCAAGCTTCGTGTCCGCCGAAAGGTGAACCGTTGCGGGGTCCGTCATCGTCACGCCGTTCAGCATCGCCTCGCGCCGCAGGCGCTCCTGCATAAGCTTTTCGGCTTCCGCGAGTTCCACACGCGTGTTGATCCCCAGGACTTCGTTCGCAGGCAATTCGTCCATGGCACACTCCCATCCTTTGTCACGCGCCAGTTTTATGCAATCGGTCAGATAAAACTCGCGCTTCGCGTTGTCGTCTTTCAATCCATCCAGAAGCGGCCAGAGCTTTTCCGCCTCGAATAGCATAAGGCCGCCATTGCAGAGCCTGATCTCGCGCTGCGCGGACGTTGCGTCTTTCGCCTCGACAATTTCCAGCAAACGCCCCGTCGCCTCCACGATCAGGCGTCCATAAGCGTTCGGATCGTCTGGCGTAAACCCCGCCACGACGATTGCCGCGTTCGTCACGGCGCGTTTTTGCCGCAAGCTATTCAACGACTGAGGCGTCACCAGCGGCGCGTCGCCAAACATGACAACGATGTCGCCCTTGAAACCCCGCAGCGCCTCGCGCGCGGCCTTGACGGCGTCACCCGTCCCGCGCGGTTCGGTCTGAACGGCGCATGCATGAGGCGCGACGGCTTTCACGACCTCCATCATGCCCGGCGCGACAATCGCCACGATTGTTTCCGGGCACAACCGCTCGCACGCCCCCACAACGTGCCGGATCATCGGTCTGCCCGCGACGTTGTGCAAAACCTTGGGAACATCCGAACGCATGCGCGTGCCCTGCCCCGCCGCAAGGATCAGGCAGGCAAGAGGCGTTTGATGCGCATGGTTCCCTTTATTCATGGCGCTTTTCTGCCATAACCGTTTTTCCCTGTCATCACCTGTATGCCTATCTTATGGAAAACCAATGTCTTTTGCCTTTCCCGCCCCCGGATTCACGGGCTTTTTTCCTTGACAGCGCGGCCCTTGTTAAGTCTATTCCCTTTCACCCGAAGACATCCCAACGGCTTGATTCCTCTCGTTTTCAAGCGACAAACAACCGCGTCAACGGAAGTTCTTCCGTTTTTCTCACGCCAAAGAAAGGCACGTCATGAGCGCCTCCGTTTTCGATAAAAATCCGCTGCTTTTTTTCCAGAAGCTGGGAAGCACGGAAAACAGGCGCGCGGCGCTTGTGTCGCTTCTTTTCACGACGCTTTTCTTCCTGCCATTCTTCTTCGACCTTTTCTCTGCCGGTTTTATTTACACGGGCGACCTTTATCATTCCTGGATGCCGCATATCATCAAGCTTAGCTCCACGATGCGGCAGGGCGTTTTTTCCGCCATCGACTATTCAACCCACAGCGGCGCTTCCGAGCTGTTTCTCCGCTCCAACATGGTAACCTATCATCCGCTGCTGATCGCCGCCTCGATGCTGAAAAACCTTTCGTCTCCCGGCTTGGTCAGCGCCTTTCTCACGACCGCCTTTTACATCCATTTTTTCGTGGGGTGCTTTTTCGGCATCAAGCTTATGCGCGACATGTTCCGTTTCGATTTTATCATCGCGGCGTTCGCCGGCGTTTTCTACACGTTCTCGCTTTACATGCAGCGCGACATCGGCTTTCCGCCGTTCGTGTTCATCGGCACGCTTTTCCCGGCCATCATTTATGCCGGTTATTACAGCCAGCAGCGCCAAAGCCTGCTGGTCAGTTTTCTTTGTTCCCTTCCCATCTTTGTCTGCTTCGTCTCCGGCTATATCGCCATTGCCATCGCGGCGGCCTTTTTCGCGGCTCTCTTTCTGCTTCTCTGGTTTTTGATCATCCAGCGTCCGGAAAAGCCTCTTGTAACGCTTTACTACGCTTTCCTTCCCTTCGCGATCGCGACGTTCTTCGCCATGCCCTATTACATGGCGGTTTTCGGCAATTACATCCACACGTCGGCGGAATCGGCTTTCAGCAACGTTTTCGCGTCCGCGCACCAGCTTGCCGAGAACCCGCGCACCGTCCTGCGCGCCCTATCGACGGGCCTTGTTTTCAAGGGCCCTCTCTACGAGCAATGCCTCTATATCGGCATCGTGCCGCTTTCCATTATCGCGCTGGCCTTCGCCAACCCGTGGCTTTTCAGGGAGGAAGACGAGGCCTCGCGCCGGTCGATCCTTCTGAACGGACTGGGTTTTGTCCTTTTCGTGCTCATTATGTTCGGCACGTATTCCGTTTTTTCGGACATGTTCCATTTCCTGTTGCCCGGCATCGGCAAAATGCACATTTATCAGCGTTTTCTGCTGTTCGGAAATCTGTTCCTCGGCGTTTTTCTCGGGCATTTGCTTCAAATGTTCGTGCGGCAAACCGGCACAAAGCCTTTGGCAGGGCGGGGCAAAACGGTTGTTTTCCTGTTTCTGGCGCTCGTTGTTGCCGCGATGTTCCTTAACATTGAGCCGGACGGCAGCTTCAGCCGGACCGACAACGCAAGGATCACGGATTACCTCGTTTTCGATCTTTTGTTTGCCTCCCTTGTGTTCGCGTTCTGGCACTTCACGAATTCGATCAGGCTTTTCATCGTGCTGGCCACGCTGGCCGTATTCATTCCCGCGGCCGACCATCTTTACGACTTTGAATCGTCCGCAGGCTATGACGGCGGCATGCAGGGCACCAAGCATCTTGAGATGAACGCGGCTTACATCGATTCAACCGGGCGTTTCCTCGGGCAGGATCTCGGCAAGGCCGTCGTGCGCGTTTACAACGCCGAACCCGGCCTGAGGGAGGCTTTTGCGTCGCCCAATTTGCCTTTCTTCCTCGTCCCCCGCGCGAACGTCAGCGACTATCTGGGCTACGATTTCAGCCTTTCCGAATCCGTCGAATACCGGGACGTCTTCCCCGCTTTCATGAACAAACAAAACCTGATGGAGTTCAAGCCCAACCGCGACTGGTTCGAATACACCGGCCTTGATTTCATTCTCTATAAAAACAGCCAGCTTAAGGACAATCCGGAACTGGCAAGCATGATCGACTCGTCGAACCCGGTCTGGACCTTGCGCCTGACGCCCGACGTGACCATCGCGCCAACCGTATGGCGCATGAAAAAGCAAAAGGCGGGTTTGGTCGATCCGGGCATCGACAACGGCTACTTCAGGCTCGAAAGCGGCGACGCGCAGGCACGTATGGAGAACTTCAAGACCAACAAGGCGAGTTATTTCAAAATGGACGTGACAACGGCCAAGCCCGCGACGCTGCATTACCTGTTCTGGAAGAACAAGCATCTGCGTTTCTATGTCGACGGCAAGCGCGTGCAGCCCGGCATAAAGGACAATAAATTCGTCAGCATTCAGATCCCCGAGGGCAAACACCGGATCACGGTATGCTACCTGAACATTTTGACGAGCATCTTCCTTGGCTTCTACGGGGTCTATGCCTTGTCGATACTGGGCGCCTGTTTGCTTTATGCCCGCCGCCGGGGGCGCGAGTTCAGGATTTTCAAGTGGCGAATAACGGTTCCTTCCTGAGGGGAAGGACGCCTAAAACCTGAAAACTCAAGATTTTACGAGAGTTTACTTGAAGCCTGGCTGTTGATAAGTTAGGCTCCCTGAACCGTGAGCGGGTCCTATAAGCTATGGATTTAAAAGCGAAAAAAGTGCTGGTCACCGGCGCCGACGGTTTTATCGGCAGCCATCTTGTTGAAGCCTTGTGGAAGCTTGGCGCCGATGTGCGGGCCTTCGTCTATTACAACTCGTTCAACAGCTGGGGCTGGCTTGAAGCCGCGCCTCCCGAATGCCTCAAAAGCCTCGACGTTTTCCCGGGCGACATTCGCGACCCCAACGGCGTTTACGAGGCCATGAAGGACTGCGACGCCGTTTTCCACCTCGCCGCGTTGATCGCCATTCCCTTTTCCTACCACTCGCCGGACTCGTACGTCGATACCAACATCAAGGGCACGCTGAACGTTCTACAAGCCGCGCGGAAGCTGAACACAAAGCGCGTGCTGGTCACGTCAACATCTGAAGTTTACGGCACGGCCCAGTACGCGCCCATCGACGAAAAGCATCCGTTCCAGGGCCAGTCGCCTTACAGCGCGACGAAAATCGGCGCGGACCGCATCGCGGAATCTTTCTATCGGTCTTTCAATACGCCGGTAACGATCGTCCGCCCTTTCAACACCTACGGCCCGCGCCAGTCCGCGCGCGCCGCTATTCCCACGATCATTACGCAATTGCTGAACGGCCAGACGGATATTCGCCTCGGCAGCCTCACGCCCACACGCGATTTCAACTATGTGCAGGATACCGTCGACGGGTTCATCGCCATTGCCGAAACGGATGCCGCCATCGGCAAGGAAATCAATATCGCTTCCGGCGAAGAGCATTCCATCGGCGAACTCGCCCAGATTCTGATCGACGAACTGAATCCGAAAGCGCGTATTGTGGCCGACGAGCAAAGAATAAGACCGGATGCATCGGAAGTGTTCCGCCTTATAGGGGACAACACATTGATCAAATCATTGACCAAGTGGCAGCCGCGTTTCAGATTCAAGGATGGACTTGCGGAAACGGTTCGCTGGTTCAAGGATTCCGGCAATCTCGCCCGCTACAAGGCGGGAGTCTACAACCTATGAGGGGAGTGTGACATGAGGGCCATTATACTCGCAGGCGGTAAAGGGACACGCCTTCGTCCCTATACGACGCTCATCCCCAAACCATTGGTGCCGCTGGGTGGAAAGTATTCGATTGAGCTGCACCCCGTCGTTTAGACCAGCAAGCGGGGTAAATTAAGGTCCATGGATTTACCCCTTTTTCTCATGCCGCTTTAGCCATTTCTGGTTGTAGCGGTTGTTGCGCCTGTGGAGATGTGGGCAACGCGCTTGCG
>JAXGVG010000079.1:0-8433 GCA_040773965.1 Alphaproteobacteria bacterium
AAAGCGCCATCACAAATATTTTCCTGATAACGGCCGAGGAAGGCCGCGTAGCGAAAGCCGATCCAATTCTGACATTGAGTCAGGGACCGCGATTGCCCGAATCTATTGCGACGGATGCGGGGTTTGTCCGTTTCGTAAACGGCTTACGCGGCAAAGACCGGCAAGCGTCCGCCATTTTAAGCCTGGATGAATCCGGCAAATGGCTGGTGCTTGCGCAAGAGGTTCCCGGCCAGCCGCAAGGCAATGTGGCCGTTGCCGGGTTTATTCCGCTGCATCGGCTTTTCTTTCCGCTTATCGAATTGCACAGAATGGGGGAACTCAGACATTTCTCAGCCGTAGAAAAAGACCGGGATGGCGCGGCGCCCTTTATAAGTTTTGATGAACCTTTGCCGTACTGGCATCTTTCAAGCCCCTACGAAACCCAAATAGAAATTCGCCTGCAGGAACGCGCGTGGCAATTGACTTTCGTAAACGTTCCCGGGCGGAACGTCATTATGGTCGTGGCGCTTCCCTACATTATTCTCGCCGTAGGGCTTCTGTTGACCTGGGCGCTGGTCATGTTTTTGCGCGTGGCGAGGTCGCGCGCCGCCGAGGTCGCCAATCTGGCGCTCTCGCTTCGCCAGGCCAACGACGAACTGAGCCGCCGCGTTGCCGACGAGGAGCGCATGGCCCGCGCCTTGCGCGAAAGCGAACAAAAATACCGCGCCATTTTCGAAAACGCCGGTATTGGCATCTGTCAAATCGCGCCGTCCGGCGAGTGGCTCAACGCCAACCGGACCATGGCGCAAATTCTCGGTTACGAAAGTCCGCAGGAACTGCTGCTGATACAGCCCGACCTTCACGGGCAACTGTTCGTGGATCCGCAGGCGCGCCGGGACCTGTTTTCCAGATTGGAGATCGACAACCAGAGGGAATGCGAAATATCGCTCTACGTGAAAAGCAGCCGAACCGTATGGTCCGGCAAGGAAAGCCGACGCGTCGTCTGGGTAAGCATGAGCGGCCATGCTGTGCGCGAAGCGGAAGGAGATGTTCAATACTTCGAATGCACCATGTACGACATAACCGAGCGGAGGAATGCCGAACGCGGGCTTATAGAGGCCAAGGAACAGGCCGATTTCGCCAACCGCAGCAAGTCGGAATTTCTGGCCAACATGAGCCACGAACTTCGCACGCCGTTAAACGCCATTATCGGTTTTTCGGAAATCATCAAGGACCAGCTGTTCGGAGCCGTCGGGCAGCCCCAATATGTCGAATACGCCCGCGATATCTACGACAGCGGCGATCTGTTGCTTTCGCTGATTAACGACATTCTCGATATGTCGAAGATCGAGGCGGGCAAGCGCGCGCTGTCCGAAAGCGTGATCGATATCGAGCACACGGTGAAATCGGTCGTGCGGCTCGTGGCCGCGCGCGCGAAGGCCGGACGGCTTCACCTTAACGTCAAGGTGCCGCGCGATTTGCCCGCCCTGCGGGGCGAAGAGAAGGCGATCAAGCAAATTCTCACCAATCTTTTGACGAACGCGATTAAGTTTACGCCGGAAGGAGGAACGGTAACGCTGACCGCCGAGGCGGACGACTACGGGCGCATGATCGTCAAGGTTCAGGACACGGGCATCGGCATGAAGCCCGAGGAGATCCCGGTCGCGTTGGCGCCGTTCGGGCAGATCGAAAGCGTGTTGAGCCGTAAAAATCAGGGCACGGGCCTTGGGCTGCCGCTTACGAAGGCGCTGATCGAGTTGCACGAGGGTTCTCTCGAGATTGATAGCGAGGCCGGCAAGGGAACGACGGCGATCGTTGTTTTCCCGTCGAGCCGGGTTGTGGCCCGAAAAGCGCTGTCAGAGGATTCGCGCAATCCCTAATTTGGCGAGCCATGCCAACGTGCGCCACAGGCGCGAAGGATCGAGTGCGGAAAACTGCTTTATGATATTGCCAAGCGAAGGGCGGCCTTGCGCGGCGATCCAGTTCAACACGGCGGTTATATCGTCGGGCGCAAGCATTGTATCGGCGGCCAGCACGTTCATTTCATGACGCCAGAGCATTTTGATTTCTTCGGTTGAAGCGGCGACGACTATCGTGTGTTCGGGTTTCAGCGGGCCTGTCGGGAAAGCGGCGTAGAACGCGAAAGGATCGGGGGCCTGCGGCGGCACGGCGGGCCAGGGCTCATCGGGCCTCGGGGCGACCGCGGCGGCTTGGCGCTGCGCGGCCAGTTCCTTCCACAGGGCTTCATAAGCGCCGATAATCGAGCGCCAGTCGTAATGGGGCAAACGCTGTTTGGCTTTCTCGGCCATGCGGCGCCGCTGCTCCGGGTTATCGATGAGGGCGACGAGAGCTTCCGCGGCTATCGCGTGATCGACGGCGACCGACAACGCGGCGCGGGCCAGAAAACCGCCGTACAACTCGCGCTTGTCCAGCAGGAGCGCGGACAGATCGTGTCCTGTTCCCGGCGGCGGCTGCAGCGTGGGAACGAGGAATCCGTCCTCGCCGTGCCGGACGCTGTCGCGATAGCCGTCCCAGTCGCTGAGCACGCGCGGCAAACCGGCCGCGATGGCCTCGATGGGCGTAAGGCCGAAGCTTTCCTGCATGTTGTCGATAAGCGAGAGGAAAATATCGCCCGCCGCCCACAAGCCGTCGGGAAAACGCGGATCGTTGTTGGCGATAAAGGAAACTTTTGCCGTCGGGCAAAGATCGCGCGCAAGGTCCGCGAATTGCTTGCCCGCTTCTTCCGGCACGAAATAACCCACCATTAGAAAATGCACCGGCGCGCTCGTGCGCCTGGCCGCCAACTCCACGGCGCGGAACATGGCCAAAGGATGCGCCTTGATTACATGGCTCAGCCGCCCGACCCATAAAACGGCAATGTCTTTTTCGCCTAACCCGAGTTTGGCGCGCTGAGCGGCGCGTTTTTCCGGAGTCGTCCTGGCGGCCATGCCCGCGGCGTCGATGCCGAGCGGAATGACCGGAAGCTGGACGGGACATGTAAATTTCGCGCCGAAACGACGCGCGAGATAGTCGCCGTAAATATCCCAGAACGAGCGGATGGCGGCCTTGATGGCCATGGAGGGACACACGATGGCGTCGTTGGCGGTTGTGGGGGCGAGGCAGTATTTCTCCAGAACCTCGCCGCCTTCCAGTCCCGCGATGGCGTGAGCAAGTCCGCAGAAAGCGAAGCCGGGCTGGGGCAAAAGCGTGCGCTGCCAGAAAAGATCGTAAGGGTTGGAATCGGCGCGAAAGACGGCCGTGAATGAACCGAAGTTCTCGCGCGGGTAGCGCGAGTCGTAGGCGACAAGGCGCGAAGGATCGACTCCGGCGCATTTCGCGATGTCCTGCGCCTCCTGCCAGCTTTGCTCGTTGCGGACGAGGAAAGCGAATTTTTCCTGTCGGCTGTAGCGGAAATAAGCCCGCAGCCAGCCGGTCACGGCGACCTGAAGGCCGTAAATCCTGCCGCTTTCGGGAGGCGTGACGACGGAACTGTAACGGATGGCAATGGACATGAGAGAAGATATACCGAATATCGATGCGCCTCGTGAAGCTTATCTTTTCGTGCTAGGCTTTTCTTATGGAATGGATGGACGAAGCGATTCTGTTGTCGGCGCGCCCGCACGGCGAAACGGCGGCGATCGTGACGCTGTTGACGCCCCAACACGGAAGCCACGCCGGACTGGTGGCGGGCGGGCAGGGAAGGCGCGCGCAGAGTTATTTGCAACCTGGCAGTTATGTGCAGGCGCGCTGGCGCGCGCGGCTCCTCGATCACCTTGGCAATTTTTCGCTGGAGCCCATAACGGTTTACGCGGCGGCGTGGCTTGATAATCCGGAAGTTCTGGCGATTATCGCAAGTGCCTGCGCGGTGACGGAAGCAAGCCTGCCGGAGCGCCAGCCGATGCCGGGCATTTACGCGGGCCTGCGCGCGCTTCTCAGCCTGACGGACGTCGAACTCTGGGCGCCCGCGTATGTGAAATGGGAAGTCGGCCTTTTGAAAGCGCTTGGATACGGGCTCGACTTGAGATGCTGCGCCGTTAACGGGGACACCGACAATCTTTCCCACGTCAGCCCACGTACAGGCCGCGCGGTTTCGGCTAAGGCGGCGGAGCCTTACAAAAACAAACTGCTTTGCCTGCCGGGCTTTCTGTGCGGCGAGTCCTCATGGACGGCCGAGGACATTCTACAAGGGTTGGAACTAACGGGGCACTTCCTTGTGCGGCACGTTTTCGCCCATTCCCACAGCCGCATGTGGCAGACGAGCGAGCTACCCCCCGCGCGGGAGCGAGTGCTCGAATTTTACAGTAAAACAGCCGTTTCCGGGCCATAAACGGAAAAACATTGAAAAAAGTTCAATTAATGATAACTGATCGCCGATGACACGCACAGCCGCCAAAACCCGAACGCCCGTCGAGCCGCCGCAGCCCATCGTGGACAAAAAACTGTCCGAGGCTTTGTCGGAGCGTTATCTTTCCTACGCCTTGTCCACCATCATGGCGCGGTCGCTGCCGGATGTGCGCGACGGCATGAAGCCGGTGCACCGGCGCTTGCTGTACGCGATGCGCGAGTTGAAGCTGGAGCCGAAACTGCCGCCAAAGAAATCGGCGCGCGTGGTGGGCGATGTGATCGGCAAGTTCCACCCGCACGGCGACAGCGCCGTGTACGAAGCGCTCGTGCGCTTGGCCCAGGATTTTTCGCAACGCTATCCGCTCATCGAAGGGCAGGGCAATTTCGGCAACATCGACGGCGATAGCGCGGCCGCCATGCGCTACACCGAAGCGCGGCTGACGGAAGTGGCGAGTTTGCTGTTGGAAGGCATCGACGAGGACGCGGTCGATTTTCGCGCGACGTATGACGGAAGCGGCATGGAGCCGGCCCTTCTTCCGGCGGCGTTTCCCAATCTTCTGGCGAACGGCGCGGCGGGCATTGCGGTGGGCATGGCCACGTCCATCCCGCCGCACAACGTCAGCGAGCTTTGCGACGCGATGCGCCACCTCATCCAGCATCCGAACGCGACGATGGATAAAATCGTCGGCTTCATTCCCGGCCCCGATTTTCCGACCGGCGGCGTTCTGGTGGAAGGACGCGACGCGATCGTCGAGGCGTACAAAACGGGACGCGGTTCGTTTCGTCTCCGCGCGAAATGGGAGAAAGAGGATCTTAAGCAGGGCATGTGGCAAATCGTTGTCACGGAAATTCCCTATCAGGTGCAGAAGTCGCGGCTTATCGAAAAAATCGCCGAGTTGCTGCTGGCGCGCAAGCTGCCGATGCTCGACGACGTGCGCGACGAATCCGCGGATGACGTGCGCCTGATCCTCGCGCCGAAAAGCCGCAACGTCGATCCGGCGGTCCTCATGGAATCCCTGTTCCGGCAGACGGAACTGGAGACGAAGATCCCGCTCAATCTCAACGTGCTGGACAAGGAGTGCGTGCCGCAGGTGATGGACCTGCGCAGCGCCTTGCAAGCGTATCTCGACCACCGGCAGGACGTTTTGGTTCGCCGCTCGAAGCATCAACTGGCGCAAATTGAAGCGCGGCTTGAGGTGTTGGCGGGATATCTGATCGCGTTCCTCAATCTCGACAAGGTCATCAAGATCATCCGCACGGAAGACGAGCCGAAGCCGGTCCTGATAAAAGCGTTCAAACTCACCGACGTGCAGGCCGAAGCCATTCTGAACATGCGTTTGCGCAGCTTGCGCAAGCTCGAGGAAATGCAGATCAAGGGCGAACAAAAGGAGCTTTCCGGCAAACAAAGCGAACTCAAAAAGTTGTTAAAGGACGAAGGCTTGCGTTGGCAGAAAATCGACAAGGAACTGGCCGATCTGAAACAGAAATTCGGCAAGGCCACCAAACTTGGTGCGCGCCGCACCGAATTGGCCGAACCGCCGGCGGACATCGAGGTTCCTGTCGAAGCCGTGGTTGAACGCGAGAACGTGACCATTGTTTGCTCGGATAAAGGCTGGATCCGCGCCATGAAGGGCCACGGCATCGACGCCGCTTCCATCAAATACAAGGAAGGCGACGAGGCGAAATTCATCCTCGAAATGGAAACGACGGACAAATTGTTGCTTTTCGCAAGCAACGGGCGTTTTTACACGCTTTGCGTCGATAAATTGCCGGGAGGACGCGGTTTGGGCGAGCCGGTGCGGCTGATGATCGACCTTCCCAATGAGGCGGACATCGTCGGCATCGTGAAATACCAGCCGGAGCAGAAATTCATCGTGGCGTCGAGCGACGGGCGCGGCTTTGTCGTTAAGGCGGAAGACGTGCTGGCGCAAACGCGCAGCGGCAAGCAGGTGCTGAACGTAAACGGCGAAGGCCGCGCGGCGGCATTTGCCCCGGCGGGCGGCGATACCGTCGCGGTCATCGGCACGAACCGGAAATTGCTGCTCTTTCCGGCGGAACAATTGCCGGAAATGACGCGCGGACGCGGCGTGATCCTCCAGCGCTATAAGGAAGGCGAGCTGTCGGACGTGAAAAGTTTCAACCTCAAGGAGGGCCTGACATGGCGTTCGGGCGAGCGCGAGCGCACGGAAACGGATTTGCGCGCCTGGCGCGGCGAACGCGCCCAGGCAGGCCGTCTTCCCCCCAACGGCTTCACGCGAAGCAACCGGTTTTCCTGAAGCAGAAAAAGAAGCATTCAGCGATCAGCATTCAGTCCTATCTCTCCGCGTCATCCCGGCGAAGGCCGGGATCCATTTTTTTTAGCGTCATCCCGCTCTCAAACGTGTCATCCCGGCGAAAGCCGGGATCCAGCGGCCCGCGTCTGCGGGCTATGTGAATCGATTACGTCGCCCTAAGATGCGGCGCCAATAGAATGTCGTTCCGGGCGCTGCCGGGAGCGATGATCGGAAAAACGTTTTCGTCCGGCTTGATCCGGCAATCCAGCAAAGCCGGGCCCTTATGGCTTAACAATTCCCCAAGCGCAGGCTCGAATTCCTCCGGTTTCGTGCAGCGCAGGCCTTTCCAGCCATGCGCCTGCGCGAGCATCGCGAAGTCCGGCTGTGTCTCCATGGAACTCTCCGAAAGGTTATTTTCGAAAAACAACTCCTGCCATTCCCGCACCATGCCGAGGCTGTGGTTGTTCAGCAAAAGGACCTTGACGGGCATTCCGTATTGAACGGCCGTGGACATTTCCTGACTGTTCATCTGGAACGAGCCGTCGCCGCTTACGCATACGACAAGCGAATTCGGACAGGCCATTTGCGCGCCGAGCGCGGCGGGCAATCCGAACCCCATCGTGCCGAAACCGCCGGAGGTGATAAGGCGGTTCGGCTGATCGAACCCATAATACTGGGCGACCCACATCTGATGTTGACCCACGTCGGTTACGATCAAGGGATCGCTGAAGCGGGTCATCTCGTGAAGCTGTTGGATGGCTTTCTGGGGTTTGATGGCGTCCGCCGAATCCGCGTAGTTTAAAGAATCGGCGCGCCGCCATTCGGCAATCTGTCCCCGCCATTCCCGCAAAGCTTCATGGTTGGGGCGGAAATCGCGGTTGCCCATCGCCGCAATCGTTCCATTCAATATTTGAGAGCAATCGCCCGCGAGCCCAACATCGGCGGAAACGAGTTTGTTGATCGAAGCAGGATCGATATCGATATGAATAACCTTGGCTTGCGGAGCAAAGCCATTGCACGCGGTTGTGACCCGGTCGTCGAAACGCGCGCCGATGGCAATAACAAGATCGGCGTTGCACAGGGACATGTTGGCTTCATAGGTGCCGTGCATGCCCGGCATGCCGAGCCATTGCGGATCCGAAGCCGGGAAGGCGCCAAGCCCCATCAAGGTGGACGTGACGGGAAAACCCGTCATTTTCGCCACCGCGCGGAAAAGGCGACAGGCTTCCGGCAAAGAGACGTCTTTCGGCCTGTCGTTCACAAGGCCGCCGCCCGTGTAAAAAACGGGACGTTCGGCCCTGGCCATAAGATCGAGCGCTTTCGCGATTTTCTGGCGTCCCACGGCGGGATGATCGCAGGCTCTTTGGCACAGCGAACGGTGAACGGTCATCCATTCGGCCGGACGGCAATAAAGGCCGCTGGCGGTTTGAACATTCTTCGGAATGTCGACAAGAACCGGTCCGGGCCGTCCCGACCGGGCCAGGCAAAAAGCCTCATGCAGTATGCGGGGTAAATCTTTTATATCGCGAACGAGGTAATTCTTTTTTGTGCAGGTGGCCGTGATGGCGGTGATATTGCATTCCTGAAAGGCCTGTGTGCCGATCAGGTTAACCGGCACTTGCCCCGTGATGACGACGAGAGGGATTGAATCCTGATAGGCTGTATGAATGCCCGTAACGGTATTCGTGGCGCCCGGGCCGGATGTCACCAGAACAACGCCGACATTGCCGCTCGCGCGCGCATAGCCGTCAGCGGCATGCACGGCGCCCTGTTCATGACGCACCAGAATGTGGCGCACGGCTTGTTGCCGTTTGTAAGCGTCATAGATCGGCAAAAC
>JAXGVG010000080.1:0-8432 GCA_040773965.1 Alphaproteobacteria bacterium
AAAAAGCCCAGCTCTTCGCCAGGCTTTTCGACACTTTGTCAGCAGTCTGAGCCGCGGCGTGGACGCCGCGGCTTTTAATTATGCCGGTAAATGTCAGGCAGCAATGCGTATGTTGACGGCGGCTTCGCGTCCGTTCTTGCCCATGCTCATTTCGAACTCGACGATATCGCCCTGATTGAGGCCCGGCAAGTTGGCCTTTTGAACTTCCGAGATGTGAACGAACACATCCTTTGACGCGCCATCGGGAGCGATAAAGCCATAACCTTTGGTGGCGTTAAACCATTTCACTGTTCCACGCATTGTCTGCAATTCCTTCGTTAGCGGTTGTGATTGAGACGGATTGTAACCCGATCATCCGGCCCTCGGGCATGCCAAGGGCGGGCACCGGTATGGCTTTTTTTTGGGATGTAGGCAAGAGGGATTCGACGAGAAAAAGCCGGAGGCCGGACCCGGGAAAAAAGACTTTTCTCCGGCCCCCGGCCTCCGTCCTCTGATTCCTTCTACCGGCGGTCGCCGGTCAAGCTCAGCAGGAACTGGAAGGCGTTGATGAAGTTCAGGTAAAGATGCAACGCGCCGGTCACCGCCAGCTTGTTGTTGGCTTCCTCTCCCCACCCCTGATTGTAGGTGAGTTTGATGTTCTGGACGTCATAGGCGGTCAAGCCGGTGAAAACAAAGACGCCTATGACGGAAACGACCCAATGCATCATGGCCGAGGCCAGGAACAGATTCACAACCATGGCAATGAGCAAGCCGATGACGCCCATCATCAGGAAGGCGCCGAAACCGGTCAAGTCGCGCTTGGTCGTATAACCCCACAGGCTCATCGCGCCGAAAGTCGCTGCGGTGATAAAGAAGGCGCGCGCGACGCTAACGCCCGTAAAGACCATAAACAGAGCCGCCATAGAAAGGCCCATCGCGCCGCAAAATATCCAGAAAACGGTCTGGGCTTTTGCGGCGCTCCAGGAGTGAAGCTTGACGTTCATGAAAATTATGAATGCCAAAGGCGAAAGCATGGCGACCCACCGGAAAGGGGTTCCGAAGACGAAAGCGGCCAAAGCCGGAGTGGCCGCCACCAGAAAAGCCACAAGACCGGTGATGGCCAGTCCGCCGGCCATATAGTTGAATACGCGCTGCATATGCGCACGCAAACCGGCGTCGTATACGGCGCGGTCGCGGACTTCCGTTGCGCTCGTGCGGAAGAATGGATCAACCATGGTCAAACCTCGTGGGACAGGGTGAAACGGTTTCTTTCCATATGATATGGCGGGGTTTGAGAAGTTTTCAAGAGCAATCGGATTTTGTGACTGTAAACAAGGGATTAAAGGTTCATCGGTCGTATTTTTGCCGTCTTTGTGTGGTTGACAGAAGCCTTAAATAAGCCAAACTTGAGCTGTTTTTCTTCATGGATTCGAGAATCATGCCGAAATTTTCTTCGTTTTTCCGTTCCGTTTTTATTCTGGCCGCGCTTCTGCTCGCGCCGGGGATGGCACTGGCCGCGCCTATGCAACAGACTCCCGATCCGCCACCGAAGCCGTTCAGTCTGCTGCCGGTGGCGAACGAAATTGGCCAGCAAATACAGGCGCTTGTAACGGGAGACGAAAAGACCGAGATCGAACCGCAGGAAACGTTCGGCACGCGCGCCCTGGGCCTGATACTCAAGTTCTTTAAAGCGGCCCACGAAGAGGTATCCACTTTCGTAACCAATTTCGCCGCGACGCCGCAGCTTGTTGCCTGGTTTGAGCAGCAATTTGCCGATCCCGCTCTTCAAGCCCGTTGGGCGCAAATCGGGCAGCAGCTGCTTTTGGTTGTCGGCGCGGCCTTTATCGGCGCGTGGCTTGCCGATCTTTTGCTTTTGCCCATACGCCGCCGTTTTATGCGCCGGGAACCCAAAACCCTTTCGTCTCGGTTTGGGGCCATTTTTGCGTGGCTTTGTTTGTCTTTCGTGCCGGTCGTCCTTTTTGTCGGCGCGGCGCTGGTGGTGTTGGGACAATACGATGCGCCGAAACTCGTCCGCTATTTCATCATGACGGTCGTCTATGCGTTTGCGCTTTGGCGCGTCGTAAGGGTCGTGGCGCGCTTCTTTCTGGCGCCGAAAGTGCCAAACCTGCGTTTCATGCCCCTGACCACGCCTCAGGCCGTCTATATACAGAAATGGGTGAACCGGTTCAGCGCCGTCATGGTCTTCGGCTATTTCGCGTTGGATCTGGCGAGGCTTGTTCGCATTCCCGAGGGCGCCATAGCGGCCTTCAGCAGCCTGATAGGTCTTGTTGTGGTTGCGATGGCGCTTGTCGTCATTGCGCAAAAGCGCGCGGCCGTATCTGCCTTTTTGCGCGGCGAACTGTCGGCGGCCCGGCGCGGGCTCACCTTATGGCAGGGGTTGCGTCTCTGGCTGGCGCGAAGCTTGCACGTCCTTGCGATAGGCTATCTGGTGATTGGCTACCTCGTCACGACGCTTGGCGGCGGCGGCGGTTTCGTTTTCATGCAGCGCGGCACGATTCTCACGCTCATCATTCTTGTGGCCATGCGCATGGCCCTTCACACGACATCTCGCCTGTGGCCAAGACACCGCCGCGAAGGCGCTGCGGCGACGGCCGGCATTTACCGCCCGGTTCTCCAAATTATTTTGCGTTTGGGCATATGGGTGTTTGCGGTGGCCGGAATCGGCGCGTCCTGGGGCATTGACGTCGAAGGGCTGTTGGCTTCGCCCTGGGGCCAGCGGATCATGGGATCGCTTTTCTCGATCACCACGACGATCGTTCTTGTGGTTCTAATCTATGAGATTATCCACGCGTTCATCGAACGCAGCTTGAACCGCCGTGACGAAAAGGACCAGGTCATCGAGGCCAATCCGCGCGCGCGGACCTTGCTTCCAATGTTGCGCAACGCGGCCATTATGGTCCTGGCCGTTATCGTCGGGCTTGTGCTGCTTTCGGAACTCGGCATCAATATCGCGCCGTTGTTGGCCGGCGCCGGCGTTCTCGGCGTGGCGATCGGTTTCGGTTCCCAAACGCTGGTGAAGGATTTTTTGACCGGCCTCTTCATCATTCTGGAAAACACAATCGCCGTCGGGGACGTCGTCAAGATCGGCGAACACAGCGGCGTGGTCGATGGCATGACCATTCGCACGGTCCGCTTGCGGGATGTTCAGGGGAACTTGCATATCCTGCCGTTCAGCGAAATTACCCAGATTGTCAACATGACAAAGGGCTTTTCCTACGCCGTCATGGATCTGAGCGTCGCTTACGACAGCGACCTGAAGAAAGTGATGGAGGTTATGCAGCGGGCCGGGGACGAAATGAAGGAGGATCCGGACTATAAGGACGTCATTCTTGAGCCTATCGAGGTTCTGGGCGTCGAGGCTTTCGGCGATTCTTCCATTACCGTGCGAGCTCGCATCAAGACGCAGGCGGGCGAGCAGTGGAAAGTCCGGCGTGCGTTCATGTTCCGGATCAAGATCCTGTTCGACGCCGAAAACATCGAAATTCCCTTCCCGACCGTCATGCATTTGCAAAAGACATAAGTATGGGATAGGCTTTTTCTGCTTATCTGATTTCTGTGTTTGCCTATATTAAGGAGCCGTTATGAGAAAGTTTTCACCCGTAGATTGTGATGACGACAGAATGTGGAGGGAAATCAAGAGAGATATTTTCCGCGAGAAGTACAAACAAAAACCCTCTTTCGTCAAACTGGCGTGGAAGTATGCGAAGATGGAGGTTTATGCTTTTGCTGTCGGGTTGCCGACTGCCGTAGGGGCCGCCTACGGTTCCGTTGTTTCAAAGACACCCGAAGATATTCTTTTTGGCGTTGTTTTATTTCTTTCGCTGTTTTCTATGGGGGCTATGGGATTGTCTGCGAAATTTAAGATCGAGGCAGCCCGCTCTGATTTGATTGAGCCAACAAGAACGCCTTTGCCCAAGGTCCCCCAATTGCGCCCGGGTTCCGTGCCGAGGATTTATTAGGGGATCTCCGCCGCCAGCTTAAGAAGCGCCCGGATTTTTTCCGGGTCTTTCTGGCCGGCTGCATTTTCCACACCGGATGAAAGATCGACGATGCGCGCGCCGGTTTCCTGAACGGCGCGGGCGATGTTGCCTATGTTAATGCCGCCCGCCAGCATCCACGGCCTGGCGAACGTTTTACCTTTCAACAGCGTCCAATCGAACGCAATGCCCGTGCCTCCGGTCGGAAGGGGGCCGAGTTTCGTGTCGAACATAAGCATGTCCGCCACGTTTTCATAAGCGGCGACGTTTGCCAGATCCTCCGGTTTGGCGACGTGAATGACTTTCATGACCGTCTTTCCCGTCCGCGCCCTGATCTTGCTGACGCGCGCAGGGCTTTCATGGCCGTGGAGCTGAATCACGTTCAGGGGAACAAGGTCAAGCACGGCCCGCAAGTCGTCGTCGCCCGGGTCCTCGAAAAGGCCGACGGTTTGCAGGTGAGGGGAGGCCTTCAGCGCAAGGGGCTGCGCTTTCTCCGGCGCGATCAAACGCTTGGAGCGGGGCACGAAAACGAACCCGACATAACGCGCGCCGCCATCAATGGTGGCCTGAAGACCCGTTTCTTCCCGGATACCGCAGATTTTGACCGCAACGCTCACGCCGCCATTTCCTCGTTCAGGCGGCGGGCGGCATCGGCGGGATCGGCGGCCTGCGTAATCGGGCGGCCGACCACAAGATGCGTCGCGCCCGCCTGCATGGCCTCGCGCGGCGTCATCACGCGCTTCTGGTCCTGGCTGGCCGCCCAGCTTGGGCGAATGCCCGGCACCATGAGGACGAAATCAGGCCCGCAAGCCTTGCGCAGCGCCGCGATTTCGGTCGGTGCGCAAATGACGCCGTCCAACCGGCTGGCCTCTGCAAGCCGGGCGAGGCGCAAGACCTGCTCGCCTGTGTCCGTGGCCTGCCCGACGGCGGCAAGATCGCCGGCATCGAGGCTGGTGAGCACCGTCACGCCAAGCAAACGCGGCCTGTCCGGTCCGGCCCTGGCGGCGGCCTCCGCGGCTGCCTTCATCATGGCCGCGCCGCCGGATGCGTGGATCGTGATAAACGCAGGCTTAAGGGGCAAAAGGGAATTGACCGCGCCCGCGACGGTGTTCGGAATGTCGTGAAGCTTGACGTCGAGGAAAACGGGCAGGCCAAGCTCGGCAATCCGGCGGTACCCGGACGCGCCGTTGGCCATGTAAAACTCAAGACCTATTTTAAGACCGCCGATATGATCCTTGACCTTGACGGCCATATCGTAAGCCTTGGCGGTGTCGGAGGTGTCGAGCGCGCAAAAAACGGGACGGCGGTCAGTCATTTGAGGAACCTCCAAACCAGCGGCGCCTGGGCCGTTCGGGTTTGAACGTTTGGTTGAAAGCGGGTTTGGCGGATGTCTGCCCGGCCAGGGCTTCGTTAAGGTCTTGAACCTCGCGCTGGAGCCGTCGGACCCGAAAGCGGTGGGGCAACATATGGACCCACATAAGGAAAAAACCCGCCAGCATTCCCGTCAGGAAAAGGCCGACCGACAGGATCGACAAGGGTAGGTTAATCTCGCCCGCGACAGGCCAAAGGCTTAGCGTAACGATGTGGCTGTTCTGGATCGTAAAGGCCAGAACGGCGATGACGAGGGGCAGGGCGGAAAGCAGTGAGATGACGCGAAGCATGACAACACCGGCTAATGATGGCGCGCAACCACTATAACCGGCCGTTCTCATGCGCGAAAGGCGGAAATCCGGCCTTCCGCCGGGGCGCGAAAAGGGCGCGCGGGCCGTTGTCAGGCCTGCGGGATTGGGCTAGGCTGGCGGGCATGAAAAAGCGCCTTCTCTTTACCGCGTTGGCCGTGGCGAGCGTCGCCGCCCTGGCTTTTATTTCCCCCGCGATGGCCGAAAGCAACATCAACAAGAAAGATTCCGCTTCCGCCAACGGTGCCGTGGCCCAATTCACCAAAACGATCGACGATTTGCCGCTTATGCCGGAACTCGAAACGGTCGATGAAAAGGACGTTCTTTTTGTCGCGCAAGAGGGGCGCATCGCCGAAGCGACGGCCAGGGGTCCGGTCGGCGCCGAGGAGGTGTATGCTTTCTATCAGCGGAGCCTGCCCCAACTTGGTTGGCGAAAAGTCGACGACCGCACGTTCGAACGAGAGGGCGAACACCTTCGCATCGACGTGAGCGGCGTAAGCGCCTCGCAGACGTCTACCGTCGTGCGCTTTTCCGTGCACCCTGCCGGCGGAAAAAACTGAACGGAAGTTAGGCCCGGCCTTCGGACTGCTTCTTGGCGATATCGCTGGCGACGCCGCCCATATCGTCGTCGATGCCGGACAGCTGGCCATGGATCTGCTCGAGCGTGTTCAGCAAATCTTCGCCTTGCAGCTTGAGCGCGACGCGCATCCGGTCGGTGCGCTGCTGCATTTCCTCGATCGACTTGCTCATGACAAGGACCTGGCCCTGCGCGTCCATCACGCTTCGATTCATGCCCTGCGTCTGCTCGGTGTACATCTTGCCGACGCCGCTGACGATGTTCTTGACGGTCTCCGAGCCTTCCTTGAGGCCGTTCATCTGCTTTTCGACCGCGCGGGCCACGTCGTTGAGGCGGTTGACGGCTTCGTCGCTCACTTCTGCCGTAAGCACGCGGTTCGATTCCAGCTTTTCGGAGATTGAGCCGAGGTGCGTAAGCGCCGCCTGAAGCTGACCGGCAAGATCGCTCTCATGCCGCTTGATGCCGTCGCCCGCGAGCGAGAGGCGGTTGAGCAGCGCGTCGATATGATCGCCAAAGCCGTTGAGCAGCCTGGCCACTTCCTCCGTCGCCACGCGCATGCGCGCCGTGCGGTCGGTAAGCTGGTGCGAGGTGTCCTTGCTCGACTGATCGAGACGGCCCGCGATCTTCTCGATATCCGTGACCGCTCCCGACGTGGCGGAACGCAGGGTGGTTCCCGTGCGCTCCAGCTGGGCGGTGATCTGCATCAGGCCGCGGTTGATGTCGTCGATCTGCATCTTGAGGCCCGTGCGGACGCGCTCGAACTGCTCGCGGAAGCCTTGCGTGGCGGTCGTCATCTGGCCTTCGGCGCGCTCGGTCATCTGCGTGAGGAGAAGCACCTGCTTGCCGAGGTTTTCTTCGGCGTGCGCCAGACGCTGGGTCGTGGATGTGGCGGCGGTTTCGATCGTCTCGAACTCGCGGGCCAGCTTTTCGGTTGTCTTGAGCGCGTCGTTGCGGACGTTGGCGAGGCGGTCGCTGGCGGCGTTGAGCTGGGCGAGCGTCTGGGCGGACTTCTCCACCATTTCCTTCTGTTCGTTCGACAGGGCGCCTGCGCCGGCCTTGATGGCTTCGATCTGTTGGGAAAGCGCCTGATTGAACTGGCGGAGCGTCTGGTCGGCGGCGTCGGCGACGGTGCCGAGGTTGCGCAGTTCGTCCATCATCGAGTCGCGTACCGAGCCGGTAACGTTGATGAACCGGTCGGCCGTGCGCACCATGGCGTCGGCGACTTCGGCATTCTGATCCTTGAGCGCCTTGCCGCTGGCCTCGATCTGCGACGCGCTGCGGCTGACGATGGCGGGGATCTGGGCGGCCTCCTCGCGAACGATGGAGGCGGCCTGCGTAAGGGCCGATTCCGACGACGCGAGATTGGTGCGCAGCGTGTCGCTCTGCTGGGCAAGAAGTTCGCCCGCGGCTGCGACTTGCTGAACCGCGAGTTGCGATATTTCGGCGACGTTGTCGAGTTCGCGCTGCAGGGTTGCCTTGACTTCGTTGATGCGGGCGGTTGCTTGCGCGAGAATGTCGCGGCCTTCCTTGTCGCTGTCGGCCATCGTGGCGCGCAGCGTGGCGAGACGGGCCGTGGCGTGCTCGGCCGTGTCGGCGAGCTGGCGGGCCTGCCCTTCGACAAGCTCGGTCGCTTCGGTAACGGCGCCAAAGTGGCTGCGGACCTTTTCCCCGGCGCTAAGCACGCGCTCTTCGGCCTTTTCGGCGACGGCCTTAAGCGTGTCGGCCTGCCGCTGGAGCGTCTCGTCCGTGGTCTGGGCAAGCTTGGTGAACTCAAGCACGGACTGATCCATGCTGTGAACGATGTTGCCGCTCTGCTGCCGCAGGCGCTCGCCGGTGTTGTCGAGCTTGCCGATGACTTCGTTCAGGTTCTCGATGACGCGCGAGGAATCGCTCTGGAGGGATTCGCGAAGCTGGCGCGTCTGCTCCTGCATGCCCGCCGTAACCGACAACAGACCGCGCACTTGCTGCTCGGCCTGTTGCGCGTGGAGATTGATGGAGCCGGATTCGTCGACGAAGCCCGCGCTGGCGGCGCGCACGTTGACAAGGGCCGATTGCGCCTGCGCGTCGATGGCTTCAAGCTGCCTGGCGATTTGCTGGGTGCTGTCGGTCAGGCGCGCCACGTTCCGCTCGGTCACGGCGGCCGTTTCGTCCTGCGCCAGCGAGAAGCGGTCGAGAAGGCCGCTGAGCGTGTCGCTTTGC
>JAXGVG010000081.1:0-8353 GCA_040773965.1 Alphaproteobacteria bacterium
CCGAGCATGGCGAGTCCCTTGTGGTCGGAGAAGTTGACGGACCAGCGTTCGGCCAGCACGTCGGCGGTCATGAAGCCCATGTTGTGGCGGGTGCCCTCATATTTGGAGCCGGGGTTGCCCAGTCCTGCGATCAGCCAGAAATCAGATGCCATAATAATCGTCCATTCCTCTGTGTTCTTGCGTGCTCTCGTCTTGTTTAACCGCACAGATTCTACTGTCAGGTGCTTACAGGTCGAGATGCCAGTAGCTCATGTCGCGCATGGTTCCGGTAACAATCGCCGTGCGCTTACCGGTCAGCGCCGTTTTATGCACCCAGCCTTCGGTGCCTTCCGAATCCCGCACGCGCCGCCAAACGTCGTACTCCGCCGTAATCTCAAGTGGCAGGCCCTGCCGGACGAAAACCCAGTCGATCGGGTAACGCATGCCCGGTCCGGTACGCAGATTGACTTCGCTGGCCCGCAGCGACACGAAGCGCGGCAGCGGCAGTCCCGACGCGCCTTTTGCTTCTTCTCCGCCTTCCGTCTCGGCGGCCTGCGCCGCGCCCAAGGTAAAAAACAGGAAAAATATCAGTAACCTTTTCATGGGTTTATCTTAGCACTTTTGCGGCACTTTTATACAGCCGGAATATCGCCCTTGGCCTGATCCTCGGCGAAAGCGACGGCAAAGGCTTGCAAATGGCCCTTTTCAATGGCTTCGCGCAAACCGCGCATGAGGTTCTGGTAATATTGCAGGTTGTGCCACGTGAGCAATATCGGCCCCAGCATTTCCTCGGCCCGGAACAAATGATGCAGATAAGCGCGGGTGTATTGCGCGCAAGCCGGACACGCGCAGCGTTCATCCAGCGGGCGCGTATCGTTGGCATGCCGCGCGTTGCGAATGTTGATCGTGCCGCGATGCGTAAAGCCTTGCCCCGTCCGGCCCGAGCGTGTCGGCATCACGCAATCGAACATATCCACGCCGCGCAGCACCGCGCCCACGATATCATCGGGCCGACCGACACCCATAAGATAGCGCGGCTTGTCTTCCGGCAATTGCGGCACGGTCACGTCCAGCATCCGGAACATAAGCTCTTGCCCTTCGCCTACCGCCAGACCGCCGATGCCGTAGCCGTCAAACCCGATCTTTGTAAGCGCTTCGGCGGACTCGCCGCGTAATTCCGGATAAACGCTACCCTGCACGATGCCGAACAAGCCATAACCGTCGCGCGGCGTGAATGCCTTTTTGCACCGTTCGGCCCAGCGCATCGACAGGCGCATGGAGGTTGCGGCTTCTTCGCGCGTGGCCGGATGCGGCGTGCATTCGTCGAGGCACATCGCAATATCGCTATCGAGCAAGCGCTGAATCTCGACCGACCTTTCGGGCGAGAGATGATGCTCGCTGCCGTCCCAGTGCGAACGAAACGTAACGCCGTCTTCGGTCATCTTGCGCAACGCCGCCAGCGACATGACCTGATAACCGCCGGAATCCGTCACGATAGGCCCCGGCCAGTTCATGAATTGATGCAATCCGCCAAACGCCGCCACGCGCTCGGCCCCCGGCCGCAACATAAGATGATACGTGTTGCAGATCGCAAGCTCTGCCCCCGTGGCGCGCGCGGATTCCGGCAACATGCCTTTCACGGTGGCGGCCGTCGCCGTCGCCATAAAAGCGGGCGTCTCGAACGTCCCGTGCGCCGTGCGAACGCGCCCGCGCCGCGCCGCGCCGTCTTTGGCGGAAATGTCAAAAGAAAACCCGGTCATTCCTTCCCTTCAACAACATCGCATCCCATATAAATCGGCTAACAACGCGCTTCGCCCCTGCCGTGATCGCCCGAATACGGCTTAATTCTCGCAATCTTCGCGGCAATTTTCCGCTTGGCTTCCAGCGTGTCATGGGCGTTTTGAAGGCGCAGAAAATAGCCTTCGGACAAACCGAAAAACTTGCAAAGGCGCAAATCGGTATCCGCCGTAACATCGCGAGTGCCGTTGACGATGGCATGAATGCGGTTCGGCGGTACGCCAATGGCATGACCTAACCGGTTCTGGCTCATGCCAATTTCATTAAGAAATTCTTCCTTGAGAATCTCACCGGGGTGAGGATTGCGTAGCGTGGTCATGGGACACATCCTTTTTGTTCATTACAGTTCTCAATGGTAATCGACAATCTCAACCTCTAAAGCCTCACCGTTGTGCCAGTGGAAACAGATGCGCCACTGGTTGTTTATACGAATGCTTAGCTGTCCTTTCCTACTACCTTTCAAGTATTCCAAATGGTTGCTGGGCGGGTTCTTCAGGTCGTCCAGTGTCAAGGCGGCATCCAACTGACGCAATTTTCGCAACGCCCGATTTTGAATGTCGCGCGGCAACCGGCGGGAAACCTGTCCCTCCCAAACCCTTTCCGTTTCCTTGCATCCAAAAGACCGGATCATTTGTGCCCTTCACTGTAGCATGATACGCAATCCGTATCAAGTACTTTCTTCATAACTTACGCTTTCTCCAACAACATCGCATCCCCATAGGAATAGAACCGGTACTTTTGCGTAAGGGCGTACGCGTAAGCCTCGCGCATGCGCTCCAGCCCCGCAAAAGCCGACACAAGCATAAGCAACGTGGATTTTGGTAAATGAAAATTCGTCATCAAGGCATCCACGCCCTTGAACCGGTACCCCGGATAAATAAAAATCGCCGTTTCGCCCGTAAACGGGCTGACAACCCCCTCGTCCTCCGCCGCCGTTTCCAGCAAACGCAAGGATGTCGTTCCCACCGCCACAATGCGCCGTCCCGCGAGTCGCGCCGCGTTGATCTTATCCGCCGCCGCCGCCGAAACCTCGCCCCATTCTGCGTGCATGACGTGATCGCGGATATGATCCACCTTCACCGGCAAAAACGTCCCGGCGCCCACATGCAATGTGACCGTCACGCGCTCAATGCCTTTCGCATCCAACTTGTCGAAAAGTTCCGACGTGAAATGCAAGCCCGCCGTCGGCGCGGCCACCGCGCCTTCGCGCTTCGCATAAACGGTCTGGTAATCTTCAAAATCTTCCGCCGTATCGCCCTGCGGCCTTTTTATGTAAGGCGGCAGCGGCACATGGCCATAGCGCTCCAGCAATCCCAACAGCGCCGCGTCATCGCACGAAAAACGCAAAAGGACTTCACCCTCTTCCCGCTTTTCCAGAACAGTCGCGCCGAAATCCGGCCCGAAAACAATCTCATCCCCCGCGCGCAACCGCTTTCCCGGCCGCGCCAACGCGAGCCATGTTTGTGCCGCTTGTTTCTTATGCAGCAGCACCTTAACCTTCACGCCGCCGCGCATCCCGTAGAGCCGCGCGGGAATGACTTTCGTATCGTTCATCACCAGCAGATCGTCCGGCCTCAACAGGTCCGGCAAATCGTAAACATGATAATCGCCGAAACCTTCCGGGCGCACATGCAAAAGGCGCGCGCGGTCGCGCGGCTTGACCGGCCGGGCGGCGATGCGCGCGGGCGGCAGCTCATAGTCGAAATCGCCCAGCCGCCAGTCCGTGTTTGGTAAAGAAACGTTCATGGGGCCGTCTTATATATCGTCCGAACAGGCACCCAAAGCGGCTTTTTGGGCCCTGTACTGGCACGCAACCGCATCCGATCAGGCCCCAAACGCGCGCCGATTGGGCCACAAAAACCCCCGATGGACGCACATCCGGCCCGCCGGGGATATTGTCACGTTAGCCTTAACGCTCGATATGCCACGTACCGTCGGGACGCAGACACGCGGTTCCGTACGTTTCCTGAACCTGATCGCCGATGCGCACCTGCTGCGTATACTCGCGGCAATAACGCGACGAACGGGCGCCCACATATCCCTCGCTCACCATGGCCGGCGCGGCATAACGGTATTCGACGACTTCCGGCTGATAGTACACAACGCGGCGCGGCGGGGGCGCGGGCGGCGCAACGTACAACGGCTCGTAATAGGAATACGCATAGGCCGGATACGGCGAATAACTGGTGTTGCCCCGCGTCGAATAATACGGACGGCTCGCGTAATCCATTGAACGGCCTACGTGATTTCCCACAAGTCCCCCCACCAGAACGCCGACCCCCGTTCCTACCGAACGGCCCGCGCCGTGCCCGAACTGATGACCCACAAAACCGCCGAGAGCCGCCCCGCCAAGCGTGCCAAGCAACGTGTTGTCGCCCGCCCGCGCCGGCGCGGCGGGAAGGCAACCAAGAACGGCGATCATCGCCGTCGTAAAAAGAAACTTTCGCATTCCATCCTCCTCCGGGACGGTTGAAAGGGCCTGAAATCCGGCATCCTTCAGCCTCTACCCTATGCTTCCGGTATGGCAAAACTGCGGCAAATTCCCGGTCGATATTACCACAAAAAAGCCCGGTTTGCCGGATGCCGGAAAATGCGTGGAAGAAAGCATTTTTATTGCCCTATTTGCTTGACATGGCTTGAGTCCGGGATGTACACGGCCCAATGGTTTCCGGGTCTTCGGCCCGGTTTTGTTCAACTAGAGAGAGAGCGATGGACGGCGACAGTCGTCATACCCCTTCAAATCCGGTCGGGTATGAAAACAATGTCTCCAACATTCCCTGCGGCAACCGCGGGGTGATTGCCTCGGCCACCTTCTAGGCCCTGCTCTTCACCCCCCGATTTCCGGCAAGGATGTCCGGGAGGTGAACGATGGAAAGAATCCGCTTAACATCTCGCGTGGCGCGCGCCGTGGCCTTGCGTTTTCGCCCGGCCTGCGTCTGCCTTCACGCTCCCTTAAAAGCCGGGCGCGCGCCCGATCCACCCCCGCTTCGATGATTTTAAAACTCTTGAAGATCATCCGTTAACCCATTGTTATTTTTAAATTTAGGCATAACCGATGTGGCGGCTTTACCGATACCCGATCAACTTCTGGCGGCGTCTGGGGCCCGGGCTCATCACCGGGGCGGCGGACGACGATCCCAGCGGTATTGCCACGTACTCGCAGGCCGGGGCCCAGTTCGGTTTCGCGCTCGGATGGACGATGGTTCTCGTCTTTCCGCTGATGGCCGCCATTCAGGAAATCAGCGCCCGGATTGGCCGGACCACAAGCTACGGACTGGCCGGGAATTTGCGTCTTTTCTACCCCATTTCCATCTTGCGTTCGATGGTGGCCCTTCTGCTTGTCGCCAACGTCGTCAATCTGGCGGCGGACCTCGGCGCCATGGGCTCGGCCCTGACGCTCGTTATAGGCGGCGACACTCGCTATTGGACGGTCGCTTTCGGCGTCCTTTGCATCGCTCTTCAGGTTTTTATGGACTACCGGCGCTATATCGGGATCCTTAAATGGTTAACGTTAAGCCTTTTCGCCTATGCGGGCGTCGTTCTGATCGTAGACATGCCCTGGAGCGACGTCGCAAGGGGCCTGTTCATCCCGCATATCGAGCTCGATCCGTCGTATTTAACCGTCATTGTGGCCGTGTTTGGGACGACCATCACGCCCTATCTGTTTTTCTGGCAATCCACGCAGGAAGCCGAGGACGTCATCGCCAGCCCCTCCGCCCAGCCGCTTCTGGTCGCGCCCGAGCAAGCCGCCGAGGAAGTGCGGCGCATCCGGTTCGACACATGGATCGGCATGGGCTTTTCAAATCTGACAGGCCTTTTCATTCTCCTTACGGCGGCGGCAACCCTTCATGCAAACGGCATAACGGACATTCAAACCGCGAGCCAGGCCGCCGAGGCCTTGCGTCCTTTGGCGGGGCCCCTGGCTTCAACCGTTTTCGCGCTTGGCATCGTCGGCACGGGCCTTCTGGCCGTGCCCATTCTGGCCGCGTCGTCGGCCTACGCGATCGGGGAGGCGCTGAACTGGCATATCGGGCTGGGCCGCCGCCCGCGCGAGGCCCGGGCGTTTTATGCGACGCTTGTTGGCGCAACCCTCGCCGGAATCCTGATGAATTTTACAAACATCAACCCGATTCAGGCCCTGTTCTGGAGCGCCGTCCTGAACGGCATTATCGCCGTGCCGATGATGTTCGTCATGATGCTGATGGCTTCTTCCAAACGCCTGATGGGGGACCACACCATTCCCCTTTACCTCAAGTATCTGGGGTGGACGGCCACATTCGTCATGGCTCTTGTCGTCGGCGCCACGGGATTCACGGCTTTTTAACGTAAGAAACTTGTTAACCAGCGCCGTGCTTGAATGGGTTGAAGGACCCTGAAATTGTCCCATGCCTTTATCGACGTCTTCGGCTCCTCACAATCCCCGGCGCCATATAACCTATCGCCGCGCCCCGGAGGGCGGGGAGGACTTCAGCGCGCACGAATACTTCAACACCAACCCCAGCCTGTCGGGCCGGGGCGCAATCCTTCGCCAGAAGCAACCCCCGTTCCGGCTAAGCCTTAAACGACCGGTAAGGACACCATGACGCCGCCGCAAAAACCTTCCCGCCCCTTCGCCGTCGTCGACATCGGATCGAACAGCGTGCGGCTGGTCGTTTTCGACGTTTCGGCGCGCAAACCCGAGGTTCTTTGGCAAAAGAAAGTCCGGTGCGGTCTGGCCAGGGGACTGCGGCACGACTGTTTGAGCCTCGATCCGCGGGCCGCCGCGTTAACCTTAAAAACGCTGGCGCGGTTTCGCGTCCTGTTGAAAAAAAAGAATATAGAAGACGTTTGCGCGGTCGGAACTGCCGCCTTGCGCCTTGTAAGACGCACGCCCCGGGGCAAGGCTTTTCGCCGCCGCGCCGAGGCGGCCCTGGGGAACAAAATCGCCGTCATTTCGGGCAAACGGGAAGCGGCGCTCGGCGCAAAGGGCGTGTGCCTTGCATGGCCAAAAGCCACGGGCATTTGCGGCGATTTGGGCGGGGGCAGTCTGGAGCTAAGCCTTGTCAAAAAAGGACGTATTGTCCGGGTCGCTTCCTTGCCTTTGGGCATACTGACGCTTATGGCAGAGGCGAATGCCGATCCGGCCAAAGCGTCGCTTTTGCTTCGAAGCCGCCTGAAAAAACTTGCATGGCTTGCGGAAAACAGTTCCGTCCTTTACCTCGTTGGCGGAAGCTGGCGCACCGTGGCGCGCGTGATGCGAAAAAAATCGCACAATCCCCCCGGTCCTGTGCACGGTTACGCCGTCCCGGCGGCCACGGCCGCGCCCGCCCTCAAGGCCATGGCTCAAGCTAAAAGCGCGGCGTTCAGGGCTATGGGCCGAAAAATCCGCCGCCGCGCCAAATACATACCCATTGCCGCCATGGCACTCGGCGCGCTTCTGGCCCTCATGCAACCGCGACGGATCGTTTTTTCGAGCTTCGGCCTGCGCGAAGGAATTTTGAGGGAAAAAAGAAAACTGACAGCCGCAAAACGGTTAAACAGTTAACAAACCGGCTCGATTTGACAAGAACGGAAGGAATTATTACTCAAGAGCTTTCCACCGTTTTTTTAAGGACGTTAACATGTACAACGCCCCCTCGATTCAGCTTCCCGGGAAACTTTCCAGGGAAGAGGGATTGTCGACGCTTGAGCATATCCGTTTGTTCTACCGCTTAGCCGTCGCGCTTAACAAGGATCCCCGTTCGTTTTCCGCCGCCGTTCGATCCCTTATCGATCCTCCACGCCCCGGCCTGGACGCGGACATCCCGCCGGTCATCGCGAATCCTTCCGTGCGCCATTGTCTCGGCCGCGCAGAAGTTTACGCCTCACTTTTCCCGGACATAGCCCGCAAGGAATTCAGCGAGGCCCTGCGGCTCATGCTTTTCGATTTTCGAACGAGGGGCTTGTTCCCACCTCTTTGCCGTCGCGCAAGGCTCGATCCGAACATTCCGGGGTAAAAGGAAGAACCTTCTTCCGAATACAACAAGGCTCCGAGAGACGTTGCGCGATCACCTCGCGGGCAGAACAACGATTTTTTTCTGGCGCACCGCCACGGCAATGTCGCCGCGCTTGAGCGCCAGCGCCGTTTCGCCGAACAGTTGCCGCCGCCAGCCTTTTAACGTTTTGACATTCGGTTCATCTTCCGCCGCCATCCTTTCAAGATCGTCCGCCGATGCAATCAGTTTTGCCGCTACCCCGTGTTCATCGCTCACCTGTTTCAACAAGACCTTGAGCAAATCCAACACTGCGCACGAGCCGTTGGGCATGACGCGCCGGGGCTCGCCCGGCGGGAACTGGCCGGGATTCATGTCCTTGACGCGCGCCACGACGGCCAGAATCTCCTCTGCCTGACGGCTTTCGGCGAAACTCGCATGAATGCCTCGCATACGGGCAAAATCGTTCCTCGACGTTGGCGCGTTGTGCGCGATTTCCATCAAAGCTTCGTCCTTGAGCACGCGGCCGCGCGGTACATTCAATCGCTGCGCTTCCGTTTCGCGCCAAGCGGCAAGCTCGCGCACCATGGCCCTCAACCGCGGTTTATCGGCCCTCAGTTTCAAAC
>JAXGVG010000082.1:0-8307 GCA_040773965.1 Alphaproteobacteria bacterium
AAAAGGAGGAAAACCTTTATAGCTTCGTCATCAACGTGATGGCGCGAAAGTCTTTACCGTCAGCCCCCATCTTTTGACTCCGAACCGGCGCGCAACCCGCGCCCATTAGGCACGCAAACGCGCAAAAAACAGGCCATGTTTTCATGCTGGAATGAGCGTCTGTAAACGCTCAGGAAAGGGTTTATGCCTGAATACTTACGCCAACGCCGCAGACGGTAGAGCTGCTCGCGCTGGCGACCGTGTTATAGGCGCTGGCGCTGGCGGCCATGGCTGTCGCGGCAGGAGCGGCGCTGGCCGCCTCCGTGACGCTAGGCGAGGGCGTTGGAGAAGGCGTCTCATCCTCTTCTTCGGCGTTTGCCGACTTGTAAGCCGTGGCCGCCGCCTCGAATTGTGCAATATTGGGCGCGGATTGGGGCATTGTCGCGCTGGCAACGGCTGGCCCGGTTCTGGCGGCTTTTTCCTTATCGATCACGTCCTTGTTTGTCGAAGGAACCGTGGAAAGCGCGACAGGCGGAGGAGGAGGCGCTGGCGCAGAGATGGCCTTTTTGACGCTGAATCCCGACGACGCCGCGTTGTACGCCGTTGCGGCGTTTCGCGGATTCACAGGCGCGGAAGCGATGCTTGCAATGCCTTCCATAAAAATTCTTTTCTAAATAATATCGGGCGCGTAACGATGCGCTGTTGGGCTTAAAAATATTCGTGCCCAGTTTCTATTATGCGCCTGTTTGTTTAAGGCGGGCTTAAATAAACGGGGCATTTACGCTAAGTTTCACATCATATCTTATTGATATATAATAATATTTATATTTCGTTAGTCATAATCGGCGCTTTGGCACGCCCGTTGCTTATATGAGGGCGTCATGTCGACAAAACCCGGAATAAGGACCTACCGTTGACCGCAGCCGCAGCCATACTCGAACTTCAGGGAAGCGTTGCCAATCAAGCGCTTAACGCTACCCAACGCGTGACTCAGGCCATCCGGCAGGCCAGCGCCAAAGCCGGGGTAGATTTTGCCTATATGCTGAACAAGGCTTCCCAGGAAAGCAGCCTGAATCCCACGGCCAAATCGAGTTCAAGCAGCGCCACGGGCCTATTCCAGTTCATCGAACAAACGTGGCTCCGCACCGTCAAAACCTACGGTGAAAAATACGGCCTTGGCGACTACGCCAGCCGGATCGCGATCGGCGCGGACGGCGTGGCCCGCGTGACGGATTCCCAATGCAAAAAAGCCATTCTCGACATGCGGAAAGACCCCTCCCTGTCCGCCTGCATGGCCGCCGAGTTGACGAACGAAAACAAATCGGCCCTTCAGGGCGAAGTTGGCGGCAAAATCGGCGCGACGGAACTCTATCTGGCTCATTTTCTTGGGGCAGGGGGCGCAGCCGGCTTCCTCAAGGCCATGCGCGCCAACCCCAACGCAACGGCCGCCGACGTTCTGCCAAGCGCCGCATCCGCCAATCCTTCCGTTTTCTACGACAAGGCCGGTCAGGCGTGCAGTCTTTCGCAGATATACAACCGTTTCGCGGCCAAGTTCGAAAAAACACCTGCCATCGCTTGTCCCACGGCCATCGCCGATGCCTCGGAAACATTTTCCGCCCCAAGCGTCATTCGCGCGCCTTCTTCCGGTTTTACGTCTCCCTTTACCTACCCCGCGAACCTGGGTCCGTCGATGGATTCGACGATAGCCACCATGATTTTGGCGCAAACCGGTTTCGGCGACATGACGCCGTATGCGACGGAAACGAACGCCCGCGAGGAAAAGGACAAGAAAGCCTCTTTCTTCTCGACAAGCGGGATTTACGGTTAAATTTATTTTTTATACTCGACTCGGGCGCGGTATTTGCCAAGGTCCGATACCATCGCTTGTCCCGTCATTCCGCCTTCGTCGACCACCATTTCCCTGATCGACAGATGAAGAACCTGAACGAGGTCCTTAATCAACATGTACCGCGTTCCCGGCGGTTCATGCTCCGAACAGCAGGATTGAAGGATATGGCCGCAAATATTGCGCATCAGCACAAAGCCGAAAATCTCGACCTGTCCCTTGATGTCGCTCACGCGCGCAAAAACGTTTTCGAACAAACGATCGGCTTCCTCCTGACTTTCCGGTTTTTTCTCGATTTCCTGCAGGAGGAGACGCATCTCGCGTTCCGCCTCCGCAAAGAAGGCGTCGCGCGATTCCTCAATGATCTTTTGGCACGATTCTATTCTTTCCGGCGTGAAGACGTCTTTAAGAACGACGTCGTTCCCTATCTTTTGCCGCAGCACGAAGTCCGGTTCGAAAGCCACGACCGTGGCGGGATTTTTGTTCGGCAGATCCAGCAAATCGACATGGTTCATATCCATTTTCCTTCATGACGTCTGACGCGTTGAACCGGACGGACGCGGCGTTCGGCAGCGCCGGGAGGCAGTTCGTCCTTGCTCCGGCGGCGGCAAGGGCCCCGGTAGGACGCGGCCGTAATGAAGGCGCGCGGATCGTCGATGAGATTGATGATTTTCCGGCTGAAATCGTCGGCGCTGAACGGCTTGACGATAATCTCGTTCGCGCCGGAATCCCGGGCCAGCGCAATATCGCGCTCCGACTCCGATTTCACCAGCATGACGACGGGAATGAACGGATTTGGAGAGGAGGGCGACGAACGAAGCCTTTTCACGAAAAGGGAACCGTTGATCGGAAGAATCTCGGGATGCTTGCCGTCGTCGTTGGTCGTTTTATTTTTATTATGAACCAAAAGCTCCCAATCCGTAAAAACGATGTCGATATGGGATTCTTTCATAAGCTTGACGCCTTCAAACCCGTTCTTGACCACGTGAACGTCCTTGAAGCCCAGACGATGGAGAATTTTTCGGATAAGCGACCCGGCGTTAAGACTGCCTTCGACGATTAGAATCTTTATATTTTCCAAATGTTTATCAGCCTTTTTATAGGCTTCTTGCTGAACGATAGCCATAAACGGAACCTGAGCATTTTTCTTGTTGCGATAATCCCGAACGAAAATCGGCGCTTGTTTTGCCGAAGCAAACTTTGTTGCGTTCGACCGGGAAGGCTCGAAAGGAAGGAATTTTAGAATAACTCATATCCATTTTGCATGCAACCGTATGCACGCTTTATATCAATGTTTATTATTATTTATCAATTGTTTATATAGTTAATTATAAATAAACAGGGGCGTATAAGCTCTTGATGTTTTTGTGTCTGTTTAAACCCTTTTTTAGAATGGTTATTTCACACTATTACACTACTTGCGCGAAACGGCGGCACGCCTCAATCTATCGTTTATTGCCGCACCTAGTCCCGTATCCGGAACGGACATGACCGCAATGCTGCTAAAAAGGGGCTGATCGAGCTCCCTGAGCATGCCGAACAGGTTCGCGGCCGCCTCCGTAAGGTCCCCTTGCGGGCTTAGATTGAGCCATTTTCTACCCCTTTTGTCCGGCAGCCGGGACCCGAAACACAGCAAGGCTTCCGTGTCCCCCGCCTCTAAGGCATTCATTTTCAACGGCAATCGCGGCGCGTAATGGCTCGCCAGCATCCCGGGCGCTTTCGGCGCCTGATCGTCATGCGTTTGCTCTCCCATGGCGCCGATAACCGGCTCCAGCATCTCGCGCGTCACCCCGCCATGCCGGAGGATAACCGGCTGAGAACGCGTCAAATCGAGAACCGTAGATTCAACGCCGACCTCACACCGTCCGCCGTCCAGAATAAGATCGGCCTTATGGCCTATGGAATCCTCAACATGCTTCGCCTCGGTAGGGCTGAGCCTTCCGAAAGTATTGGCGCTCGGCGCAGCAATGGGCCCTTTGAATTCGCTCAATAAATTCAGAGCGACCGGATGCGAGGGCATCCGCACCGCCAGCGTCTCCAACCCAGCGCTGGCAAGAAGCGAGACCGGGCAATCCTTCGCTCGCGGCAATACAAGGGTGAGGGGACCGGGCCAGAATTTCGCCACCAGCTTGCGGGCTTGATCGTTCCAGACGATGAGCCCGTCCAGAGCCCCCGGCGCGGCCACATGAGCAATTAAAGGGTTGAAACGTGGCCTCCCCTTGGCCTCGAAAATGGACGCCACGGCGCGATCGTTCGCCGCATCGCCGCCGAGGCCGTACACGGTCTCGGTCGGAAACGCGACAAGCTTGCCCGCGCGCAGCAAAGCAGCGGCGCGGACGATGTTTTCAGGCGAGGCGAAGACGACGGTCATTCCATTTCTATCGTTCTCTTTTGGCGCCGTACTGATGGCCCACAGATCATTGTCTAATCAAGATCGGCAAAAGGCAAGCGGCGGCGCTTACCGATGGCCCCCAGACGCTCATTTTTCGCGTTTTCATTGGTTCTGAAGAGTCAAAAAAAAGCCGTTTTCCGTCTTTATAACGAGTTCGTTTTCACAGCCCCGGCGCTTCGGAGCGGGAGCGACGTTCATTTGCCCTTACCGTTATCCGTATTGGGCGGCGCGAGGTCGAAGCAGTCATGCCCGGCCTTATGCTTCCACTTAAACTGCGGATAATAATAACGCCCGCTCGGGCTGCTTTCGTCGCTTTCCAGCGCAAAATCGGCGCAAAACTTATAGGCCTTCGGGCCGGTTTTTTCATAGATATAGGGGCGTTGGGACACCGGATCTTTGGCATTCGAACAGGAATGCTTGCAAAGCTCCTCCATCGTGGCCGGCAGCTTTTTGTTGTGATTCCAATAATTATCGACTGCGATTGAGAGTTCATTAAGGTCTTGCATCCGTCTTTCGTCAATGCGCCGAAGCCTCTGCCTGGACGGCGGCCCGATAACATAAAGCCCGGCGAAAATCGCCCCCACAACCGCCAATGAAGCCGTCACAATAATAATCCGTTCGACGGAAAAACGTTTCATGGCGCTTTCTCTTCCTTGCGCAAATCCCACAGATAGTAACCGAAGATAGTCCCGGCGATACCGGCTGCGACAAGCACCTTGAGGTAGAAACGAACCGACGATTCGCCGCCGAGAACGTTATAGACCAACGCCGTCATGTCTCCGAGCATGACGGCCGAAGCTATGAAAAGGGTTATGTACGTCAACCAGCGGCGAACAGGCGAGTAGCGCTTAACGGGATTCTCATCTATTTCACGCCCTGTAAACCGCGACATGAAAAGGAAAACGGGAAAGGCGATAATAAGGGAAGAAATATTCCATCTCATGCCATCCCAAAAATTACGGTAATAATAATCTTTCGCCGCCGGATCGGGAAATATTTTATCGATAAGACCGAATAAAAGATCGCCAAGATTAAAGGAAGCAAAATACAACGTGCTGAACATGACCAAATACAAGAAAGTCTCGCGCGCCGACAAATGCGGGCGCGGCCTGGGAACCGGAACGGGAAAACGTATATCGGCATAAGCGCCCAGCGCGCCATCGACCTGCTCTTGTGTCCAACCGGCGCTGAGCGCAATTTTTTCGATGTCAACACGCGAAAAACCTTTGCGCAAAGACTCGCCAACAAAAGCTTCAAGTTCCTGTGTTGCCGATGCCATGATGCCCCCGCCTCAAAATGCCGATATTTATATTTTGGCTCAATAGAACAAACGACAATTAACAGGGCATTAATTAGTCGCTTATATTTGCCCCTATAATTCCACATGACATATACACAAGGGGCTATTATCCTTCGCGGCCATGCTTCGATCGGTTAAAGCCTTCCTCAAATTTTTGTTCGCGTTTACGGCTGTCATTGCCGTGGCGTTGGGGCTTCTGGCATGGCGGGTGGCTTCACAACCTATTTCATCGACGACTCTTACGCCTTATATCGAAGCGGCGCTTTCCAGTTTGCTGCCGGACACCAAAGCCGAAGTCGACCAGTCTCTGCTTATTTGGGACAATGCCGACCGCTCGCTGGCCTTCCGGGGTACAGGCCTAAAACTGCGCGACGACAAGAACAACATAATTGCCGAATCCCCCGCCGTGAAATTGCGGCTAAGCGTCCTTGGGCTTATCGCGGGTCAATTCATCCCTTCCGAACTGGCCATTGAAAGCCCTCAGCTCTGGTTTGTCCGCCGCGCGGACGGCACGATTTCGTTTGGAAGCATGGTGTCGGGCGAAACGCCCCCTCAGGCACAGGCGCCTGTCAAGGACGTCGTTCAGACCATCGCGGCACAGGTGACGCGCGGGCGCCTGCTTCAGGATCTTGCAATCACGAACGCGACGCTTTTCGTTCACGACGATGAAACGCAGCAGGACTGGACCATCGGCATTCCTGAAATATCGCTTCATCACGGCTGGCGTTCGGTTTCAGGCAAAGCCAGAATCGCGGTTACCCAGGAAGACAAAACGGCGATGGCCGACGCTCTTTATCTCTTCGACCGCCTCCACGACCGGCATCGCATCACCCTTCGTTTCAGCGACATCAATCCTTCTTTCCTTGCGGGCCGTTATCCCAAGCTGGCCGTAATGGCGCCGTTCGATCTGCCACTCTCAGGCGAAATCTCTTTTGCCACGGACGAAAACCTGAACGTTCTTTCGTCTTCGGCGAAAATCACCGGTGGCGAAGGCGTTCTGAATGCGCCTGAGGTCTGGGATAGCGCGCGAGCCGTCAAAAATATTTCAATTTCCGCGCAATACGACCGGCAGGACCGTGAACTGGAAATATCTTCTGCTGAAATCGCGTTCGGCGACACCACCTTTGCGGCTACGTTCAAGGGCATGCCGCCTCCGGCAGGCGCGTTATCTCCCAACGGGACGCCTTTCGATATGGCCTTCGTTCTGAACGTCCGTTTGGCAAACCTCCCTATGGATCAGTTCGGCGCAATATGGCCCAAGCCCATTATCACTAACGCGCGCGCGTGGATCACGGCCAACATGAGCAAAGGCATATTTCCCAAAGGCGACGTGACCGTAAACGGCAAGTTTATATGGGACGATATCGGAAACATGGTTCTCGATTCCATCGGAGGAACGATTACGGCGCGCAACGCCTCAATTCGCTACATCGGCGGCATGCCGAACGTCGAAAACGTCGACGCGGACGGCACGTTCGACCTCGACCACATGGACATTAACGTAGCCAAAGGCGGCATAGGCGCGCTGAAACTCCAGCCTTTCGTCATCGAGATGACGGACTTCATGCAGAACGTTCAGAACATCCATATTCCCTTAAGGATCGAGGGGCCCGTTCGCGACGTCATCAAATTCCTCGACGAACCCGCGCTGGGCTACGCTTCCGCCGTCGGCCTTCGCGCGGACGATGGCAGCGGCAAGGTCGAAGGAACGGTCGATCTTCGCTTTCCCATGCTGAACGCCATTTTGATGAAAGACATCGATTATAAGGCGACGGCGAAAATAACCGACTTCGCCGCCAAAAAAATGGTTCCGGGCATTGAGATTTCACGCGGCAATCTTTCGCTTTCCCTCGACAAGGCCGGTTTCTCACTGAAAGGCCCGGCTTCGCTGAACGAAGTGCCGATGCAAATAGGCTGGGAAAACCGTTTCGGCGAAATACCGGCGGATCAACCGCGCTCCCAGGCCACCGTTACGGGCATTGTCGGCGGCGAACAATGGTCCCGACTGGGGCTGGATATTCTCGGCAAGACCAAAGGCTCTTCGGCCGTTACGGTCCGTTACGCCCGGATGGACAACGCGCCCTCCGTTCTGTCGGGCAATATCGATTTCAGGCAGGCTGCCGTGCGCGTCGACGACATTAACTGGGACAAGCCTTCCGGCGATCCGGCGCAACTGAAATTCGAGGCCGAGATACCGGACGAGGGCGCTATTTTCATCAAAACCATCGATTTGCAGGGCGCAAACCTTAAGGCAAAAGGCACGGCACGTTTGGACGGCAAGAGCCAGCAATTGATTTCACTCGAACTCAAGCCCTTCATCATCGGCCGGACAAACGTCGATAAGCTGGTTTTCGAGCAATCCCCTTCGGCAACGGGCGAAATGCGCTTTACGGTCGAAGGCGAAGCCTTCGATGTCAGCGAATTCAAGGGCGGCAACGATCCCGGTAAGTCGGATCCCCGTCCCAAGGATTATAAAATCAAGCTGGGCAAATTGCTCACGAGCGAAAACGGTTTTATCGCGAACGCGCAGATTCACGCCCGGCGCGATCCGCAAGGTTGGAGCGAAATCGAGCTTCACGGAATGGCCGACGGCGGCCATCAGCTCGATCTCAGCCTGAAGCCTCAAGGCAAGCGCCGCACGTTCAGCATGACCTGCGACGATTTCGGAAAAGCGCTGAAAGGCATGGGCTTTACCGACACCGTCAAAGACGGCCCTATCGCCATCAAGGGCGAAAGCGCGCCGGAGAACCCGCGCGTTATTGAAGGCACCGTCGATATTGGCCATTTTGT
>JAXGVG010000083.1:0-8232 GCA_040773965.1 Alphaproteobacteria bacterium
GTCCGGCGGGACGGCATAAGCGACAAAACTTTCTTTCTTTTTGGTGGCCGGCATAATGACAACGATCGTGTCATCCACGGTCATATAAAGGGCGCCGCCGTCGACGGCGGTCAAGTCGACAAAGCGGTCAATCCGCGGATCGCGGCCAAGGGTGAAATTGCCGTCCGGAAAGCCGTCTGCGTAGTACCCGCAGGTTACGATTTTGTGGGAGCCGTCGGGGAAGGTGCCGTTGACGACAAACGAATCCTCTTCGGCGGTCGCGATTTTAACGTGCAAAAGATTGCCGGGTTTGGGCTGACGATCCGCCTTGGGCGTCGGCGCGCGTTTTGAGATTTGTTTGGCGGCGGCCTGAAAAGGGAAGGGAGACACAAGCAGCATTGATAAAGTCGTTGCAATAAAAGCCTTAATAAGCTGTTTTTTCACGAAAAAAACTCCCAAAGGGTGCCTTTGCCCCACAAAAGATGAAAAAATGCATTTTTTAGAGCTATTCTAATGCTTTGGCGGCGGGGGTGAAAGCGGAAATTGAGAACCTGGAAGCCATCAAAAACCGTAACAAGTTTACGGTTCATTCGAGGCCTGTAACCGCCCTGAAATTGCTGTGACTTTCGGCGATTCTTACCATTCGATTGGGGCTGTAAGGGCCGTCGACGGTTTTCGGGTCCACTTTCCCCTGGACGTTTTGAGAAAAGAAGCCGTCGCAATATTTCGTTATGTTCGAAAGAGCCGCCCTCAAATCCAGGAAAGAAATGGGCTTGGCGGGCTTTTCTTCTCGTTTGAGATTCCGGCAGTTATAGAACAGACCGGTATCTTCATCGATGCGGCACGCTTTGCCGACGGGAAGCGAGTTTTGCGGAGCGCTGACGACAATGGCGCGATCCCCATAAAGTTGGATGATGGACGGAGCCTCGCCCAGGGACGTAACGACGACGGCGGATTCAGAATAAAAGTGAGCGGAGGCGTCCAGTCGTGGGTCTCTTTCCAGAGTCAGGTTCCCGTCGGCGCCGGTTTTGGAAGCCATGCCGCACGAATACTTATAAAGACCTTCGTTGGCCGAAAGGGATGTGATAACAAACTGGGTGCCTTGAATTTCGATCGTCACCAATTCGACTTCTTCCCGGGCATTGGAGGTTTCTTCGCGCGGAGCGGAACTTGCCGCAGAACCGGGCGCCGGTTTGGCGGCGGAATGGAAGTTCAGGCACATCGTTAAGGCCGTCGATAAAAAAGCGGCGAATATAGCTTTTGAATGCATTTTCATAACAATAAGCCCCATGAAAAAAAGCGAAGGATTTTCTTTAACGAACGATCGAAGCATTCGTCAAAACAGGAAATATATCAAGACGATTTCTTGCGCATCTTCTTAACCATAGCCTGCAAAAGCGTGCTGACGCCGGATTTCGCCACCGCTGAAATGGGGAAAACGTCCTTCCGGCTGGCTTTTTTAAGGGCGGCCAGCTTGCGTTTGACCGTGGCCGCGTCCAGCGCGTCGCATTTGTTCAACGCCACGATTTCGGCCTTGCGGCCCAGGTTGTGGCCGTAGGCTTTCAGTTCGTTGCGGACGGTTTTGTAGTTCCTGACCACATCGTCTTCCGTCGCGTCCACGAGATGGATGAGGACTTTGGTGCGTTCGACGTGCCCAAGGAAGCGGTCGCCCAGACCATGCCCTTCGTGCGCGCCCTCGATCAGGCCGGGGATGTCGGCCAGAACGATGTCGACGCTGTCGCCCCTTTTGCCGATGCGCACGACGCCCAGATTGGGCGACAACGTCGTGAAAGGATAGTCGGCGATCTTCGGCTTTGCGCTCGAACACGCCGCGAGAAACGTCGATTTTCCGGCGTTCGGCAAACCGATCAGCCCCGCGTCCGCGATGAGTTTCAGGCGCAGCCAGATCTCGCGTTCTTCGCCGGGCCAGCCGGGCGTGAAATGGCGCGGCGCCTGATTGGTCGAGGATTTGTAATGCGCGTTGCCGAAGCCGCCGTCGCCGCCCTTGAGCAGCACGATGCGTTGGCCGGCTGCGGTCAGGTCGGCGAGGACCGTTTCCCTGTCTTCGGCGAGGATTTGGGTGCCCACGGGCACGCGCAGCACTTTGTCATCGCCATCCGCGCCGGTGCGGTTCCGTCCCGAGCCGGGACGCCCGTTTTTCGCTTCCTGATGCTGTTGATAGCGATAGTCGATCAGCGTGTTGAGGTTCGTGGCGGCCTCGACGATCACGTCGCCGCCCTTGCCGCCGTCGCCGCCGTCAGGCCCTCCGAATTCGATGAATTTCTCCCGCCGGAAGCTGACGCATCCCGCGCCGCCGTTGCCGCTGCGGACGATGATTTTGGCCTGGTCGAGGAATTTCATGACGGCGTTTCCCGTTCGCGCAATCCTGCGTAAGCGGGAAGGGCGGGTTTATTTGCTGGTTTCCACCGAAACGAACATCTTGTTGCTGATTTCGCGGAATTTCACCTTGCCTGTAACCGTGGCATGGATGGTGTGGTCGCGGCCCATGTTGACGTTCGCGCCGGGGTGGTATTTCGTGCCGCGCTGGCGCACGATAATCGCGCCGGCCTTGGCGGTTTCGCCGCCGAACAGTTTCACGCCCAAACGGCGTCCGGCTGTGTCGCGTCCGTTGCGGGAAGAACCGCCTGCTTTTTTATGTGCCATGATGATCCTCCGTACGTGCGCTTACGCCTTGATGCCCGTGATTTTGAGCACCGTAAATTCCTGCCGCTGGTGCTTTTTGCGGCGATAGTTCTGGCGGCGCTTTTTCTTGAAAACGATCAGTTTGCCCGTGCGGTTTTGGGCCACGACTTCCGCCGCGACTTTCGCGCCCGCGACAAGCGGCGCGCCCACGGTCACCTTGCCGCCGTCGCACAGCATCAGCACCTCGCCAAGCTCGACCTTTTTGCCGGCCTCGGCGGGCAGCTTTTCAACCTGAATAATATCGCCTTCGGCAACCTTGTATTGCTTGCCGCCGGTTTTAACGACTGCGAACATGGCTTTAATCCTGTTTCGGGCTAAGTTGCGCACCGGATATGAACCGGTCCGAAGCGGGCTTTATTGGCCAAAAGGGGGCTATCTGTCAAGGAAAAGCCGGAGAAAGCGGCCAAAAGGGCGGTTAGGGCATGTCTTCGCGGCCTTTTTCAGGGGCGGGCGTGCGGTATATGAGCCAAATGACCCCCAGAAGGTCGAAAAAACCCTTAACGGCCCGGCCAAAATAGTCGGATTTCGTGTGGCCGCTCAGGCGCGGGCGGTCGTTGACCGAAGCGAAGACGACCTCATAGCCGTAAAGCTTAAACAAGGCTGGCATAAAACGGTGCAAGCCACTGAAAAAAGGCAATTCAAGGTAAGCTTCGCGCGGGAAGAGCTTGAGGCTGCAGCCGGTGTCGGGACATTCGTCGTTCAACAGGAATTTCCGCAGGCCGTTGGCAAACCGGCTGGCGAGCCGTTTGGCCGCCGTGTCGCGCCGCTGGACGCGGATTCCGGCCACAAGCGCCCGCCTGTCCTTGTTTTTGCCCTGATCCCAGCCGATGTCGCAGAGAAGGGGTATATCGGCAGGATCGTTTTGCCGGTCGCCGTCGATGGTGATGATCCATTTGGCGCGGGCGCGTCGGACGCCGTTTCGGATGGCGGCGCTCATGCCAAGGCGGCGCGGATGGCGGATCAGGCGCACCTGGGCCGTCGATTCACGCGCTCTTTTGACCTCGTCGGCGGTGTGATCCTTGCTGCCGTCGTCGACGCAAATGATTTCGAAGTCGTCGCGTATAGGGGCGTGGCTATGCAAAACCGTGGAGATTTCGGCAATCAGCGGCGCAACGTTTCCGGCCTCGTTCAACATGGGGATGACGACGGACAGAACGGGATCTGGAGCGGACATGGGGGTGGAAACAAAAATTGGTTAACGGGGAATGTTTAGCAGGTCCGGCGGATCGGAAACAGAGTAAACGTGAGGCATGCTTTTTTTCGGGTTTTAAGAGGCTGGAGGTTGTTAAATCGGCGCAAATGAGAGCCTGCAGGCAATCAAAAACGGTGTTTTATGTGCGCGTTTATGCAGCGTTGAAGGGGGTAGAACGGGGTTTTGGGTGCGCGTTGGCGCACCGTTGACGCGGCGTTTGAGGGGGCAAGAGGGGGTGATGGCGGCAAGAGTAATCTTTTGCTTTTCTGCGCGGTTTTGTTTAACGTGCCGCCTTCGTTCTTTAAGGGAACCGGCGGAAGGTTAACGCAAGTTGGCTGCTTCCTCATGCGCCCGTAGCTCAACTGGATAGAGCATCTGACTACGGATCAGAAGGTTGGGAGTTCGAATCTCTCCGGGCGCGCCACCCTACGCTAAAGCTTCGGGTGGCAGGCCACCCCACGTTTCCCGAAGCCTTGGCGTAGGGAGATGGGTGGACTGACACCCAACATAAAAAATAGTAGGGTGCCTCCCGAAGCTTCAGCGTAGGGAGGCTGGTTCCGTGTGGTACGTCTATTTTCTCAAATAAAAAATAATGACATTTATGTTGGATCGACAAACGATCTTCGACGTCCTTTGAATACGCATAATAGTGGTTGCGTTGATGCGACGCGTCCTTTTCTTCCGGCGAAAATTGTCAGCTATGTTGCTGTTGAAACGGAGGCGTATGCTAGAGCAATGCGAACGGCAATCGGGACTGGGGCTGGGGTTGTGGCGATGGTAAGTCGGGCGCTTGAGACAAGAATGAGGCTAAGGCGCGCTAACTCCTTCAATGTATTGGAAAAGGCCGAATCTCCAGGCCAACAAAATGTACGCGGATTGTCATGTTCTTGACGCGATTGGGGCGCTTGCTGTTACACAGGCGCCGTTCTCCGGCGCGCATCACAACGGAGGAAGATCATGAAAAAACTCGTCGCCTTTCTTCTCCTTTCGACGTTTCTGGTTCCTGTCGCGTCCGGGACCGCCGAGGCGCGCGATCACCGCAGGGACAACCGTCCTCCCGTTCACAGGGTTCAGCCGCCGAAGTCCGTCCATCATCACTTTCACAAGCCCCAGCCGCGCGGTTACTGGCATACCGGCTGGCACAACGGCCGCCATGGACGCTGGTGGGTCGTGGCCAACAACTGGGTCTATTATCCCGTAGCGGCGCCGGTTTACAGGCCCCGCCCGGTTCCTGTCGTTCTGGCTCCCCAGCCGCCCGTTTCCGCTCTGTGGTTCGGGTTTAACTTCTGAAGGCGAAAGTTCCTGAACGATCCCGGGGTGGAAGCTTTTCCGTCCCGGGATTTTTCTTTTCCCGTTTCCAATTCTTCTTGTTGCCGCTAGCCTTGCGGGATGAGAAAAAAAAGGAAAAAGCTGTCGGCGTTTCTTTTGCTGGCCTTTGCGGCGGGTTGCGGCCTTATGTGGCTTGTCCTGACCAAAGCGCCAGAAATAAAGGAACTCGCGGGCCGCGCCGGGCGTTACGTCGAACGGGCCTTGTCGAGGGAACGGGGGGCAGGGATGGCGCCGCCGTCCGTTTCGGTGCGTTTTCCTCCTCTGCCGAAGCGTCCGGACGTGTTTCCCGTTGAGCCGGAAAAGCCGCGCCTTGCCATCGTCATCGACGATTTGGGGCCGAACCCGTCCCTGACCGCAGAAGCCATACGGCTTCCCGCTGCCGTGACCTTGTCTTTTTTTCCATACGGGCCGGAAATCGGGGATCAGGTTCGCCGCGCGCACGATGCGGGTCACGAAGTGTTGTTGCACATGCCCATGGAGCCGCTGGGTTCCGCCGATCCGGGACCGGGGGCTTTGACGACGAACCTTCAGCCGGGTGAAATCAAAGCGCGGCTGGAAAAGGCCCTGGCCGGTTTTTCCGGATACGACGGCGTGAACAATCACATGGGCAGCAAGTTTACGACGGATCGCGCGAGGATGGCCGTTGTGATGGAAACGCTTAGAGAAAGAGGTCTTTATTTCCTCGATTCCCGCACGAATCCGGCTTCGGCCGGCGAGACGATCGCCCGTGAAAGCGGGGTCCTGGCGGCTTCAAGGCACGTTTTTCTAGACAACGACGTCAAGCCGGAAGCGGTTCGGGACAAACTGCAACAAGCCATAGCTCTTGCGCGCCGTGACGGAAGCGCCATCGCCATCGGCCATCCTCACCCTGCTGTACTCAAGGTCTTGGCGGCGGAATTGTTCGAGCTGGAAAATCAAGGGGTTGTTTTGGCGCCTGTGCGCGATCTTGTGCATTAGAAGAAAAGGGTGCCGACAGGATGAACGGTCTTTGCCCTTTGATGAAACAGAATATTTACTAAATGCTGATAAACCCCTGCCCAAGGGGTGAGTTATGGCCATTGCCACAGTCTTGGGTTTTCCACGCATCGGAAGAGGGCGCGAGCTTAAGTCCGCGCTGGAGCTTTACTGGAAAGGGGAAATGCCCGAGTCCGGGCTTCTTCAAACGGCGGCGGATCTGCGCGCGGCGCAGTGGAAAACGCTCAAAGACGCAGGAATGGCGCACATTCCTTGCAACGATTTCTCTCTTTACGATCACGTTCTGGATATGTCGGCCCTCTTTGGGACGGTGCCGGAACGGTACCAATGGCGGGGCGGCACGGTTGACCTTCCGGCGTATTTCGCCATGGCCCGGGGGGCGCAGAAGGAAGGGATCGATGTTCCGGCCATGGAAATGACGAAATGGTTCGACACGAACTATCACTACATCGTGCCCGAGTTCTCCGCAAAGCAGGATTTCAGGGTTTCGTGGAACAAGCCCGTCGACGAATTCAACGAAGCCAAGGCGCAAGGCATTCCGGCAAGGCCGGTGCTGATCGGTCCTGTCACGTATCTTCTTCTCGGCAAAAGGATCGACGGCGGATCGACGGTCGAACTGCTGGACCGTTTGTTGCCCGCTTATGTTGATGTGCTGCGGAAGCTTGAAGAGGCCGGGGCCGGGTGGGTTCAGTTGGACGAACCGGCTCTTGCGACGGATCTGGACGTTTCGATTCAGAATGCGTACACGCGGGCGTACAGCTATTTGCGGGAATCCTCGAAACTCAAGCTGTTCGTGGCCAGTTATTTCGGTTCGCTTGGCGCGAACGCCGAAACGGCCATTCAGTTGCCGGTCGACGCCCTGCACATCGATCTTGTGCGCGACGCGGAACAGATGGATGCCGTTCTTGAGGATTTTTCTTCGTCCATGATTTTGTCGCTTGGCGTTGTCGATGGGCGAAATATCTGGCGCAACAATCTCGAAGTTTCGCTGCAACTTCTTGAAAAAGCGGCGAAAAAGATCGGCCGGGACCGCGTGTGGGTAAGCTCGTCGTGCTCGCTTATGCACGTGCCTTACGATCTTGAGCTGGAAACCCGGATGGATACGGAATTGAAAAGCTGGATGGCCTTCGCCTGTCAAAAGGCCGGGGAAATCGCCGCGCTGGCCCGGGCCCTGAACGAAGGACGCCACGTGATCGCCGAAACGCTGGTTGCCAGCGCGCAGGCGGCCGTGTCGCGCCGCACGGCAAAGCGCATCCACGATTCAGCCGTGCAGGAACGTTTGCACGAGCAACCGCTGGAAGGGGCCGGGCGCTCGGCCGCTTTTGCCATCCGGCAGGAAAAACAACGCATAAAACTCAATTTTCCGCTTTATCCCACGACGACCATCGGCTCGTTCCCGCAGACGGCCGAGGTTCGAAAGGCCCGCTCCGATTTCAAAAAAGGCCGAATGGCGGCAGGCGCTTACGAGGCTTTTTTGCGGGAACAGATAAAGGCAGCCATCGCCTTTCAGGAGGAAATAGGGCTTGACGTTCTGGTGCACGGCGAATTCGAACGCACCGACATGGTCGAATATTTCGGCGAACAGCTTGAGGGCTTTGCCTTTACCCGGAACGGCTGGGTCCAGTCCTATGGATCGCGCTGCGTCAAGCCGCCGGTCATTTTCGGCGACGTGTGGCGTCCCAAGCCGATGACCGTTCACTGGTCGCAATACGCCCAAAGCCTGACGGAAAAACCCGTCAAGGGCATGTTGACCGGACCGGTGACGATTCTTCAGTGGTCTTTCGTCCGTGACGATCAGCCCCGGAAAGTCACGGCGCACCAAATCGCGCTGGCTTTACAGGATGAAGTTCTGGACCTTGAACGAGCCGGGATCGATGTCATCCAGATCGACGAGCCTGCTTTCCGCGAGGGCTTGCCCTTGCGGCGGCTCGAATGGCGGGACTACCTGTCATGGGCCGTGCAGGCGTTTCGTCTCTGTTCCATGGGTGTGAAGGACGAGACGCAGATTCATACGCATATGTGCTATTCGGAGTTCAACGACATTATTTCGTCGA